>JBGSUA010000150.1:0-61495 GCA_041753575.1 Desulfatiglandaceae bacterium | reverse complement strand
CGGTGAGCCCGCAAGCCTTCAGTCCTTCTTGCCCGGCCGCGCCCGCCTCGCTATCAAGACAGAGGGGGCGGAAATGTGTAAATCTGAAGGACGTCCCCTCCTGTTACTTAAGCATCTTCTCCCTTTGAGAGAGGTAGTATTCCTTCTTGTCCTTTGCGATTGAGATGGCCTCATCTATTGCTGAGAGGGCCTCTGTCTTGAGACCGTTTATGTAGCAGGCCTCTGCAAGTGTATCCAGCACAACTGCCGATCTCTCTATTGCCGCGGCAGCGCGAGCAAGCTTAAGGGCTCTGGCCGTGTCTCTGATCTCAGGATCATCGGAGGTGGCAAGGAGCCAGGCAAGGTTGTTTAGGGCAATGGCATAATCGGGCTTTCTCTCCAGGATCATTTCATAAACATCAGCCGCTTCCCTGTGTCTTCCCATCTCGTGATAGATCATGGCAAGGCCCTGGTGAAGTATAATGTTGTCGGGTTGATCCTTGATCTGTTTTTCCATCGCCCTTATGACAAATCCCCCTACCATCCATTTACGGACAGGCTCTGAATTGAAGCCGTAGCTCATCCCCGCCAAGCAAAAGAGATATATTGCGAAGGTGCCGACCACGAATCTATTGTGTCTTTTCAGGAGATCAGGCTCCGTGAAAAACCTCCTCAAGACATCAACACGCTCCCTTATGCTGAAATGGTGCCAGCTCGGCACATCCCTGCTCCTGCCTCCAAGGTATGCGATCTTCTCAAGAGAGCTTACGATCGGAGAGGCCGTTCCCATGACTGAGGCCGAGTAAAGATCTGCCTGACGCTCAAAGTTGCGCATAAAAAAACCCATCACGTACCTGAAATAGACTACCATGACGGCAAGCATGGGAAGAGAGATCACGAGATAGCCAATCTCTCCGGCTGAGTCAGGTTCTAGCGTCATGATCTCCGCGAGAAACGGAATGCTTGAGGCTACATATACAAAAATGTCGAACATACCGTAGGACATGACGGCGTATCCGACAAAAAAAACGAGATAGAAAAGGAGATGCCTGTATCTCGCGTGGCCCATTTCATGCGCCAAGACCGCCTTGAGCTCATCGAGGGACAGAGAATCAAAGAGGGCATCCGTCACAAGGATGTAACGATACCGAGCTATTATGCCCATTATCCCTGCCGTGAGGGTCTTTCCTTCCAGAAGAGGCCATCTGAGAAGTGCCCTGTAGCGAAATCCCTTTTCCTTCAAAAATCCTTCCAAAAGCATTTTCTTGTCGGATTCTTCAAAAGGCTTACATCCCCACCAAGACTGGATGGCCTTGGGCATAAAGGCCATAAGTACAAGAAGAAAGGCACCAAAAAAAACTATGCTTCCCTCAAGCCTTTCTGTCAGGGCGGAAGCGCCTGACGGATAAATAAGCCCTATCAAATCATAGACTATGGATACGGCCACCCAGGGGAAAAGGATTGGGACATTCATCCTCAACTGGGCGACCACATAGTTCTTCCTCTCCATTTCCAGCCCGAATACATCGCAGTAGGCTGGATAAGCGAAATACCACATGGTGCACAGATGCAGAAGAAAAAACGCCACCGCCAGGATACCCTGAATAGATGAAAGCCCGGACAGCCCGGGAAGATGCAAGAGAAGCCTTTTTAGATGGAAAAAATAGACGGCGCTGCCGAAAAATACTACCGCCAGAACGGAGAGCCTTCCCATAGCTCTCTGATAACGTTCAACCACACCGGAGTGGCCGCGGGAGCCCCCGCTAAGCAAAAGAGCGTGGAACTCACGCCGGCACCAGAACGAGTATAAAGCCCATAAGGAAACCAGGGCTGGAATGGAATAGGAAGGCTCGGCCTTTCCCTCAGAGAGGCTAAGGTTATAAATAAGGATGACGACAATAAAGTAGAGGATATTGGAAAACATCACTCACGGGAATCAGGGCCGGGATGAACATCCGGTAAAGTCGCCTCTTCCACGAACTCCAGTCTTTCTTCACCCTGCGGCATCTCAGGACAGGCCTTCATGGTAATGGCCGTACCGTATCGCTCCTCAAGCTTTGCAAGCTCTTTTCTCTTTTTGTTCTGAAGGTAATTTGCTACTTCAAGCGGTATATGGCCTATAACGCAGGGGACTTCATGCTTTGAAAGCCCCGTTGAGATGTGCCTGAGGATTGACACAGCCGATGATTCGACGGATTTGACTATTCCCCTTCCCCTGCACGAGCGGCAGGCCACATAGCTCTTTGATTCTATGGATGGTCTCAGTCTCTGCCTTGAAAGTTCAAGCAGGCCGAATTTGGATATGGGGGCTACATCTATCTTGGCCCTGTCCTTTTTGGACTCTTCCCTAACAATCTTCTCAACCTCCTTTATGTGCTCCTTATCCCTCATATCAATGAAATCAATTACAACCAGTCCGCCTATATCCCTGAGCCGCAGTTGACGGGCGATCTCAACAGCAGCCTCAAGGTTCGTCTTGTATGCGGTCGCCTCCACCCCCGAGCGCCCTGCTCCGCCCCTGCCGGAGTTGACATCTATTGATATTAGCGCCTCTGTAACGTCAATCACAATGGAGCCTCCGGATTTGAGGGGCACATCCCTGGCATATATGGCATCCAGGCTCTCCTCTATCCCGAAACTCTCCAAAATGGGAACATCCCCCTTATAAAGCTTTACGATGTTAAGGTTTCTGGGGGATACGATTTTCATATACTCCTTTACCTTTTCATAGGTCTCCCCGTCATCAACCAGGATCTCCGAGATATCGTTTGAAAAATAGTCCCTGAGGGTCCTCAGGATCATATCCTGCTCCTTATGGAGGAGAGACGGAGCGGGAGCGTCCTGGACCCGTTCCCTGATACCCTTCCACATCCTGAGAAGGCTGTTAAGATCCTTGGATATCTCCCTTTTATTCTGGCCCTCAGCCGCTGTCCTTACAATATAGCCTATACCCTCAGGGAGTTTGAACTCGCCCATGAGAACTTTGAGTCTTTGTCTCTCCTCTTCTGATTCGATCTTCTTGGAGACCCCGCAGGTGACCCTGCCGGGAGTGAGCACCACATATCTTCCGGCAAGGGAGATATAGGTGGTCAGATGTGCCCCCTTCTTGCCCGGCATCTCCTTTGTGACCTGAACCAGCATGGGCTGCCCTTTTTCCACGATCCTGTCAACAGGCGGAGGGCTGTCTCCATGTCCCGGGCCCTGTGGGTCTTCGATGAAATACTCGGGATGTATCTCGCTTAAGGGCAGGAAGCCGTTTTTATCTATGCCGTAGTTGATAAAGCAAGCCTGCAGGCTGTTTTTCATTCCATCCACAACTGCCTTGTAGATGTTGCCGATCTTTTGTTCCGCGGCCGAGGTCTCTATATGAAATCCTTCGAAATCGCCCTCTTTGATTACAGCGATACGAAACTCCTCCGAGTCAACCGCATTAATGACCATCTTGGCCTTGGTAGGGGTATCTGTTTTTTTTCTGACCATTTGTCAATTTCTCCGATAGGTTAATACTTATTTGTGGCCATCTTTATTGCCGTCGCCTTTTCTGCCGTGCCTTCTGAAATGCTGCTGGGCCTGGTACATGAATGTCCTGATTGCTGCCTCCCTGCCAGGCTGGACGCTTGAATCATAGGGGGTGTCGAGATATGGGATCTTCAGGCGATTCATGATTGGCCTTATTACCGCGGATGTTAAGGTGCTGGGCATGCATGTAAAGGGATAGACGTTCACCACTCCGTTATATCCGTGTCTTGCATATTCTACAATACCAGGAATGCTGAGGCAGGCCTCCGTCCCCACATCAAAGCAGAAAAGACCCTCCTCTTGAAGGAGCTTATCAAGGCTCCCGACCTTGTGATCTTCAGCCACATCCAGGACGGCCCTGGCCCTCTTATACGCCAGCCCCTGCTGTCTCTGCTGGTAAAAAAGCTCAAGGCCGTAATTGGCTATGTTTTTCAACCGGGTTTTGAGTTCCGCAAGCTTTAACTGCTTAAGGGCGAGGCGCAGGGCTATTTTCTCCTCCCTCAGGCGGTCATACGTTGTGTAGTTCAGCCACTCGGTTATTGAGGCGTTGACCACCTCTCCCCCATATCTTTCCAGCACCTCTATGAGATGCTGATTTGCCTCCACATGGCTTCTAAGATAGATCTCGCCCACGATTCCTATAAGAGGTCTGGAGGGAAGCGACGGATCTATGACTTCTCTTGCGCCTGCAAGAACCTTGTCAAGCTCCCTCAATATAGCGTCAAGATCAACCGCCGCAGCGTATCTTTCAAAGGCCCCGCTCATGTCTTTGACTGCATCCTCCATGAACCGCACAGCCATGCCGGGTGTTCGCTCATAGGGTCTTATGCGCCAGAGCACCCTGTCCATTATATCGGCCACAACCTGGGAAAAAAATCCGGATTTCCTGAGCGACCTTACTTTTTCCTTTTCGATCAGGCCTGCCACCGAATAGCCGTCGCCCGTACTCATGGAACCTATCTTTAGGCTGCTCAATTCAGGAAAGGAATCCAGCACTATCCTCTGGTACTTATTGTACATGCCGAAACGGCATGGACCGTTTGCCTCAGGCATGAAGTAAATATACTTTTCGGCACTGAAGGATCTACCGAGTCTTTCTTTTTCATTTTTCATGAAATAGAGGATATCTCCCATAGTGATCTGGCATGGATAACACTCCTTGCCGGAGGTATATTCCTTTCCGAGATCAAGACCCTTGCAGGTTTCAAGCACAATTGCGCTTATGCCGAAACTTCTGAAGGCGGCAGCAAGAAGGTAACCGCCTATTCTGTTCATTTCAGGGATCAGAAAGGTCTTATCCCTGAGGTTGAACCGCCCTACCTTACTCTTGAGGGACTCAAAGGTTATTATATTATCCTTATCCATAATCTCTAATTGGCCAACTTAAGTGTAATCTCTCCCCTGCGTCCGGAATCGCGCAGGGTGTTTTCTATCACATTTCTAAAGGCCTCAAGCCTTGTCATTACTCCTGCCACTCCGCTATGCTCATCCAGTTCAAGTATGAGATAAGGTTTTTCTCCCATCACGTGACGATAGAAATGTTCAAGAAAGGAATCGGCTCCGCAACTGAAATTCGTCAGATGGAGGCCGAAATAGTTAGGCTTCCCCCCGACAAACCTGGCAATCCTCAATATCCTCGCCCCAATGCCCCAGTACATGGATGGGAAATCCGATAGATCCACATTTGAAACATCAATAAAGTCCATTGGAAGAGCACAAACCCCTATTTTCGAGAGATGATGGCCAAGTCTCAAGTTCAGGCGCTCATCATAAAGGGTATAGGGTCTGCCGGTAATTATGACCATGGGCTCATCAGGGGCGTGAGAGGCAAGGATCTTTTCTCCGGCCTTATAGAGATCATGGACAAATGCATCCTGTCTTTCAAGACCGTGATATACGGCCTCCCTGAAGAGACTCTTCCCTATTGCGAGTCTATGCCCGAGCTGCTCATACATTTCAAGGAAGAGGCTGGCAGGGTCAAGCTTCATGTGGATGACCGGCTGAAGGAGCGAGTTCTGATCAAGATCGAATGCCGTCTTGGCCATAAAGGTATTTCCCTGTACGAGGGGGCAGTAAAATCCTGCCTCATTTTCAGCCGGGGTGGGCATATTGATTATGGATGGGAGGAAAAGAAACTTCGTCTTTCCAATAAGGGCCTGTATATGGCCGTGTGATACCTTGACGGGAAAGCATGTCTCGGCTCTTGTCGCTTCAATTCCGGCCTTAGCTATCCGGGGATTGGTAGGAGGGGTAAGTACCAGGCGGAAGCCGGCCCTGTCAAAAAAATGGGCGAAAAAAACAGCGCTCTGGTACCCGTAGAGGGCCCTCTGAAAACCTATCGTCTGTCTGCCTCCGGACTCCATTAGAGGTCCTCCGCCCAACTCCACATAGACCCCGTCCATGTGCTCTTGCCATAGGCTTTGACGCAACTGGAAATAGTTCTCTTTGGCCCTGTCCCTGCCCTGCCTTACATCATAGCGGCCGCATTCCCCGCCCCAGATGCTTTTTCTTCCGTCAAAATCATATACCTTGAGCTTGCACTGATTGTGGCAGTTGGGGTCAGCCTTGCATATCTTTTCCTCATAGATCATGCTGTCGCCGATGGCGCTGTCCAGACTCCTTGATCTGGTGGCGGTCTTCCCTTCTGAAGCCATCCTCTCCTGCGCGCTTATCGCCGCCCCATAGGCCCCGAGTACCTCCCTGTGCGGAGGCACTATAAGACCCCTTCCCAAAACCCTTTCAAATGCGGCCACAACGGCCTTATTCAGAGAAGGCCCCCCGAGGAACATGACCTTTTTCCCAACTTTGCGCTTCTCCACCACCCTGTTAAGGTAGTTATGGACGACTGCGTAGCAAAGGCCGGCGATCAGATCGGTTTTATCAGCCCCCTTCTGATGGTAAGAGACAAGGTCTGATTCCATAAATACAGTGCATCTTTCGGCAAGCTTAACGGGGGTCTTGCTTGAGAGCGCGATATCCTGAAACTCACCAACTATATTGATGCCGTATTTGTTTGCAAGCTCATGGAGAAAGCTCCCCGTTCCCGCGGCACAAACCTTATTCATGTCAAAGTCCAGTGGATTACCCTTTACAATAGAGATATATTTCGAGTCCTGGCCTCCAATTTCAAAAACCGTGTCAACATCCGGGGCTATCTCAACCGCCCCCCTGGCGTGGGCTGTGATTTCATCAATGATAAGATCGGCATTCAGAAAATCTCCAACTACATTCCTGCCTGAACCGGTTGTCGCGACGGCTACAAGCTCAAGACCGTCACCCACTTTTCTGAGCATGGATTCAAGGAGTCTCTGGGTGACCTCTACAGGCTTTCCCTGAGTGGGCACGTAGTCCTTATCCAGGATTCGCCTTTCATCATCAATAAGGGCATATTTGGTAGTGGTAGAACCTATATCTATACCCAGATATCCTCTGACCTTCATTCCGGCAGGAGTGAGAACGGCGCTGCTTTCCGCGAAGTGGGTCTCCTTCAATACAAGGGCATCCCCAACTGGAAAGGCCTTTGAATCCGCCGAACCTTCCTTAATTTGCGAGGGCTCAATAGCTCTTGCGTCGCCCGATTCCAAGGCCTGGAGGGCCACTCCCAGGGCTCCTATAGACGTGCTGTGAGGAGGCACTGAAAGCTCGGGAAAGTATGATCTGAACGCCTTTACCTGGAGCTCGTTTAAAGAGAGGCCTCCGATGAAAAGGATTGGATCGCTCAGTTGCCTGTTTCCCACAATGGTGCTCATATAATTACGGGCGTTGCCGAGATGGAGCCCGTAGATTATGTCCTCGAGCCTCTCACCCTTGTTCTGAAGGTGAATCATATCCGATTTTGTAAATACCGTACATCGGCAAGCCACGTTGGAAGGACTTTCACTATTAAGGCCAAGGGTTATGAAATCCCTCAAGATTTTGTCAATGTCGGCCGAAGCCGGTTTGTACGCCTTGGAATACAGCGAGGTGGCAAGCCTCTGGGCCTGTTGGTCAATAAAAGAGCCTGTGCCGGATGCACAGGGACCGTTGGTGTTGAAGTACTCTATCTCCCAGTCGTCTCCCTCATGGGCTACCTGCAGAAGCGCGGTATCCTGGCCGCCCATGCCTATTATAGTCCTTACGCCGGGCCTTATGTGCAGCGCCCCAAGTACCTGGCAAATGGTTTCAAACTCAAAAAAGGCGCCCAGCCGCTCGCTTATCTTGGCCCCGTGAGATCCTGTGAATGCTGTAGCTCTTACCTTGCTGCGGCCGAACTTATCATATATGCCTGAAATGAGATCAACAACGGCGTCCTCCACCCTTCCGAAATGCCTCTTGTAGGGAGCCTCGAAGACGAGTTCCCTCTTCTCGTTTATCACAACGCAGTTTACGCTTGTGGAGCCTGCGTCAATGCCTACATACAAGCCCTCCCCTATGTCTCTCCTATCCTTTGACATATCCCTTTCCCGTGAAAAAAATCTCTCCGTTGAACTCCTTTTTTTCTATCAATCCCTTAAACAGCAGGCCTCTTACCAGGGCATCAGTTTCTTCATACGGCAGTTCCGTCAAGCCTGCTATATCTTTCAGGGTAAGAGGTCTCCGGTTGAGCGTCTCAATGATCCTTTCGGTCGGAGAATCCCTAAAGGATGAACTGGGGAGAGCAAGTGCGCCTGCGATAATCTCCGCTCTTGAACCCAGGCGCTCCTTTATCTCCGCGAGCCTCTGAGGCCGGACCGCCAAGGCGTCAGGCTCGGCCGGAGGTCTTACGACCGTATTAATTTGTATCCTGTCAGGGCCTATCCTTTTGATAGTATCGCATAGCGCCTCAATTTCTCTATCCGAATCGTTTATGCCCGCAAGGAGCACCAGCTCCAGGAAGATCCTCCCGCTGTAAGCCGACCTGAGTCGCGTAAGGCCTGCCAGCACCCTTTCAAGGCTCAAGGAAGCATGAGGCCTGTGTATCCTACGGAAGGTCTCTTCAAAGGCGCTGCTGAGGGTCGGCATTATAATATCCGCATCCAGGCAGCCCTTAATCACCTCATCCTTCCAGAAAAGGGATCCGTTTGTAAGAACCACGACCGGTATGTCTGTCATGGCCTTTATGCCTCTGATGATCCCGCCTATTGAGGGGCACAGGGTGGGCTCACCTGAGCCGGCCAAGGTTATCACATCCGGCCTTGTTCCTGAAAGGGTATTAGAGAGTTCATCAAACAGCGCTTTCATGTCCGGCGGCGGACACATATCAATTGTCTTTTTAGTCGTCCTTCCCACCTCGCAATATATACAATCAAAGGTGCAGGTCTTTCGTTCGATGAGATCAAGACCGAGGGAAAGCCCCAGTCTGCGTGACGGCACAGGGCCGAAGAGATACGGCATTAAAAAATCTCCTTAACTCCTCTAATGGGCCTCAGCCCATGTGGTTCCATATTTTATCTCGATGGTAAGAGGCACATCGAGCGAGGCCGACCCTGCCATTACTGCTGATGCCATGGATGCCGCATCTTCCGACTCATCCTCAGGCACCTCAAAGAGAAGCTCGTCATGCACTTGCAGCAATATCCTCGTCCCCATTTTTTTCTTTCGGATTTCTCCGTGAATGACCACCATCGCTTTTTTGATTATGTCGGCTGCAGTCCCCTGGATAGGGGTATTGATGGCCATCCTTTCGGCCTCCGATCGGATTGCTCCGTTTTTGTTATTAATCTCATTCAGATATCGCTTTCTTCCAAGAAGCGTGGTGACATATCCATTCATCCTCGCCCTCTGGGTCATTTCCTCTCTATATCTCAACACTCCAGGGTATCTTTCATAATAGGCCGAAATATATTCCCTTGCGTCGGCAAGTTCCATCTCAAGATCCTGCGCAAGCCTTCGGGGACCCATGCCGTAAATTATCCCAAAATTTATTGCCTTTGCAATACGCCGCATCTGCGGGGTTACCTCTTCCGGGGAAACCTTCAGTATCTGCGAGGCCGTATGTCTGTGTACGTCTTCTCCTCTCGTGAATGCCTCAAGCAGGCCGCTGTCCCTCGAATAATGGGCAAATATCCTCAGCTCGATCTGATTGTAATCAGCGCTCATAAGCCTGAAGCCCTTTCCGGAAATGAAGCCCCTCCTTACCAGGGAGCCCTCCTCCCCCCTCGAAGGGATATTCTGGAGATTGGGGTTGCTGCTGCTGAGCCTCCCCGTAGCCGTAACAGCCTGGTTGAAGGTGGTATGAAGCCTCTGCGTGGACGGGTCTATCAACGCAAGGAGGGCGTCAACAAAAGTTGCCTTCAGTTTTGTAACGCTCCTGTATTCCAGCACGAGGCCAGGGACAGGATGGAGAGATGAAAGTCTCTTGAGGACTGCGTAGTCCGTGGCAAGGGTCTTTGTCTTTGCGGTATGACGTTGAGCCGGAAGTCCCAGATGATCAAAGAGGACTCCTGCAAGCTGTCTGGGGGAATTGATATTAAAGGCAGTGCCGGCCTTTTCGTATATCTCGGATGCAAGTCTTTGGGCCTTTATATCAAACTGTCTGGAAAGAGACTTGAAATATTCCGCGTCAATTCCGATTCCAGCCCTTTCCATATCGAGAAGTACCGGAAGAAGACGCATCTCGAGATCAAAGAAAAGGCCCTCGTTCCCATCCCTTTTAAGCCTGGCTCCGAGACTATTCATTAGTCTCAGGGATACCTCGGCCCTAGAGCATGATATTTTTGCCTTGTCCCCGGAAGGCGACTGGCGCTCTTTTGCGCTTTCAGGCTTTCCCTCACCGGATTCCAGGCGCTCCCCCAGGAAGGTCGCGGCAAGGCCGTCAATGGATAGATCCTTCAATCCCGGATTGACAACATAGGAGGCGAGCATTGTATCGAAATAAAATCCGTTTAGAAAAATGCCCTTTCCCTCAAGGCTTCTCGCCTGACCTTTAAGGTCATATCCCACCTTGTTTATGCGTCCATCCTGAAGGAGTCTCCGTGCGGCCTCAAAGGGATGATCCTGAGATTCATCATAGCCCGATTCGATTAAGGGCAGATAACAGGCATTGCCTCCGCAAGAGGCAAGTGCGACTCCCTGCTGCTCGGCATGAATAGCCACGGGCTCATCTTCCCTGACAATTTTGAGCCAGTCTCCAAGGACTAACAGATCGTTACACGGTATCCGATCCTGCCTTAATGCTTCTTCAGGAGCAAATTCATCCCAAAGGCTTTTAAACTCAAGTTCCCTGAAAAGCGCTGACAGCTCATCCCTTCTCGGATGACCGATCGCCATTGAAGGGTTATCGTCTTCAAGGGGCACTCGGCAGTCAATGGTTACAAGCCTCCTGCTCATCAGAAGCTGATCTTTGTTCTCAGCTATCCTCAGGGCAAGATTCTTTTTTTTCACCGTTTCAAGCCCTTCAAGGAGGGCATCGAGAGAACCGAATTCACGGATCAGATCAAGAGCTGTTTTTTCACCTATGCCCGGGACGCCCGGGATATTGTCGCTTGTATCTCCGCTCAGGGCCATAACATCAATAAAAGCAACTGGTTTAATACCGTACGTCTTCTCTATCTCTTCCTGGTCAATGATCTTGTCCTTCATGGTGTCCCAGATGATGGTATCACTGGTCACAAGCTGTCTGAAATCCTTATCCCCTGTGACCATAACGATCTTCTTATTCTCTCCGCCGAAAAGCTTGGCCAGCGTGCCTATGATGTCGTCGGCCTCATAGCCCTTCTTCTCCAGGGAAGGCACATTAAGAAGTTCAACAATCTTTTTTATATAGGGTATCTGCGCGGCCAGGTCATCAGGCATGGGGGGACGATTGGCCTTATATTGCGGATAAATATCATGCCGAAAGGTCGGTCCTCTGGAGTCAAATACCACAGCCATGAAAGAGGGCTTTTTATCCTTTATGAGCTTCAGCAGCATCTTCGTAAAGCCGAGGATCGCATTGGTGGGCATGCCCATGGAATTGGAAAGATACCTTATTGCATGGTAGGCGCGGTGTATGTAACTGCTTCCATCAATAAGGTAAAGTTCCATTGGCTTCTGCGGCATGATGCTCTAAACCCGTTAGCAGTGGCTATTTTGCATATTCGACAGCCCTCGTCTCTCGAATGACCGTCACCTTTATCTGTCCGGGATAGGTGAGTTCTTTTTCAATCTTCTTGGCTATGTCCTTGCAGAGGATGTATGACTGGTCGTCATCCACTATCTTGCCTTCGACCATAATACGAACCTCGCGGCCCGCCTGTATCGCATAAGACTTATTGACTCCCTTGAAGGTGTTTGCGATCTTCTCCAGGCCCTCGAGTCTCTTGACATAGGACTCAAGGGTCTCCTGTCTGGCCCCTGGCCTTGCTCCGGAGAGTGTGTCAGCCGCCTGTACCAGAACTGCAAGGATGCTCTCAGGCGGTATCTCCTCATGATGCGCGGCTATGGCGTGGATCACCTGTGCGGATTCGCCGTATCTCTTCGCAAGATCCGCACCTATGAGAGAATGGGGACCTTCCACCTCGTGGTCAACAGCCTTTCCTATATCATGAAGCAATCCTGCCCTCTTGGCCTGCTTGATGTTTATGCCAAGCTCTGATGCCATCACTCCGCAGAGAAAGCTCACCTCTCTGGAATGCTGGAGGACATTCTGGGCATAGCTTGAACGGTACTTGAGTCTCCCAAGGAGCTTTATAAGGTCTCCATGGATACCGTGAACGCCGACGTCAAAGGCAGCCTGCTCGCCGGCCTCCTTTATGCTTGCCTCTATCTCTTTATCCACCTTGGCAACTATCTCCTCAATCCTTGCCGGATGGATCCTTCCGTCATTGATAAGCCTCTCGAGAGATATCTTGGCCACCTCTCTTCTCACGGGGTTGAATCCTGAAAGTATTACCGCTTCAGGAGTATCGTCAATAATAAGATCAATTCCCGTAGCCGCCTCGATAGCCCTTATATTCCTTCCCTCCCTGCCTATGATCCTTCCCTTCATCTCCTCGTTTGGAAGGGCCACAACCGAAACCGTCTTCTCCGCCACGTAGTCTCCGGCATAACGCTTTACGGCAAGGGCAAGTATGTCCTGGGCCTTTCTATCCGCCTCGGCCTTTGCTTCAATCTCAATTTTCCTTATGATCTTGGCACCCTCGTGTCTTGCCTCTTCCTCCATGGAAGCAATAAGCATCTGCTTTGCCTCTTCCATAGAAATACCCGCCAGGGTCTCAAGCTGTTTTCTCTGCTGGGCCAGGATTCGCTCAAGTTCAGCGTCCTTTTTCTTGAGTTCCTTTTCTGATTGATCCAGGACTTTTTCCCTCTCAACGAGCCTAAGCTCCCTCTTTTCTATCTGCTCAATCTTGCGGTCAAGGCTTTCCTCTTTGTGAAGCACCCTTGTCTCGAGAATCAGGATCTGTTCCCTCTTTTCCTGAGATTCCTTTTCTACCTCGACCTTCATTTGGTAGAGCATGTCCTTGGCCTGCAAGGCCGCCTCTTTCTTTACATTCTTGGCCTCCTTGTGAGCCTCCTCCAGAATCTTTTTAGAATAGCTCTCAAGGGACTCAAACTTGCTCTCCACTATCCGCTTCCGAAGGATCGCGCCGGCAAAGCTCCCAGCTATAATTGCAACTAGGCCAACTACAACAAGATAAATTGTATCCATATAAAGATATCCCCTGCGATCACCGAAAAGGCAAGAAACGCCCATTCCGTGACATAAGTTATTGAAACAGAAGCAGGCTTTCCCTGGAAGGGAAATAGTAAGGAAAGAAAACTAAGAGGTATTAAGAGATCTTAATCAAACGGCTTTAAAACAGGCAGCAACCTCGGCTTTTTAAGAAAAATATCTGAGTATATCCCGTGTGCCGAATACATATATTCTCACCCTTTGGTGTTGAGACCCCTAATCCCCTATAGTGCCCTTACGCTTAGCCCCGAGCCGACCCATTGCCCCCATCTTATCGAAAGATCTGAATATTGGGCCGGAGTTTATATATTGAGCGCGCTCTCTATCTGTTCGTTGAGACGGCGCGCCTTGTCCTGGACAACCCTTTTGAGATTGTCTCTTTCCTCCCTGATAATATCTATTTCCTTAGTCAACTGGTAATAATCGCCGGCAATGTAAAATGCCGCAAGCAGCGCAGCCTTTTTCTCCAAACAGCCTCCGGTGGCCTTGATGATTGACTCCAGCTTTTCATTCACAATGCCTACGATTCTCTGTACTTCCTCTTCGTCTACGTCTGACTTAATGAAGTACTCCTGGTCAAGGATCCTAATTCCGATAGGCCTTTCCAAGAAAGGTTCCTCTCTGTCTATTTTTCAAGCCGATCTATCTTTTCGAGCAATCCAATAACACGCTGCTTGGCCCTCTCCCTGGCGGCCTTCAGTCCCTCCATCTGCTCCGTGGTATTGGCGAGTCTCTCCTCCATGATATGGGCCTTCTCTTCAAGAGACTCCTTCTCAGACTTCAGATCACCTACCAATCGGATAAGCCCGTCTATCTTGTCCTCCAGGACTTGAAACTGATCAAGATCATCCAAAACACTCATAAAGCACTTCCCCCGATTCATATATTCTAAAAGGATACAGAAGAAAGACACGCATCCTTTCGCTTGCGCTGCTGATTCTAACCCTAGAGTCGCTTTGCGTCAACAAAAAAGGCAGGCTTACTGCGGCCTGCCATTCTTTGAAAACCAGTATTCTAAAAGATCAGAAAATGCTAAATTGACTTCTGCGCTACCTTGATCCTGGCAATTGCCCTCTTGAGAGATATCTCGGCCCGCAAATGATCCACATCCTGCTTTCCCCTCTCCATGGCGAGCCTTTCCCTTGCCCTTTCAAGGGCCTTTTTGGCCCTCTCAATGTCAATCTCCTGGGCCTTTTCCGCCGCGTCAACAAGCACTGAGACGCGATTATTGGACACCTCCGCAAATCCGGATGAAACAGCCAGCCGCTCAGAGCGGGATCCGGAGTTATAGCGGAGTTCCCCAGGCACAAGGCTTGTCAAAAAAGGAACATGCCCAGGCAGTATCCCGAATTCTCCCATAGAGCCTGGAGCGACCACTCCGAGAACGTCCTCGCTCACAACCACCCTTTCGGGGGTGACCACCTCCAAGTGTAAATTAGCCATCATTCACCTACCCCTACCTGTTTGCGGCAGCCATCTTTTCTGCCTTTTCCTTGACCTCGTCAATGCCCCCTACCATGTAGAAAGCACCTTCCGGCAAGGTGTCATGCTTTCCCTCGATGATCTCCTTAAAACCTCGAATAGTCTCTTTTACCGGCACATACCTTCCCGGGGTCCCGGTAAAAGTCTCTGCCACATGGAACGGCTGAGAGAGGAAACGCTGCATGCGGCGTGCCCTGGCGACTGTGATCTTATCCTCATCTGAAATTTCGTCCATGCCAAGGATCGCAATGATGTCCTGGAGATCCTTATACTTCTGAAGAATCTGCTGAACCTGCCGGGCTACGTAATAATGATCCCCTCCGAGCACGTTCGGATCAAGTATCCTTGAAGTCGAATCAAGCGGGTCAACTGCAGGATAGATTCCGAGTTCGGCAATAGGTCTTGAAAGCACGACGGTGCCGTCCAGGTGCGCAAAGGTAGTTGCAGGAGCGGGGTCTGTAAGGTCGTCAGCCGGCACATACACGCACTGGACCGATGTTATGGATCCCTTATTGGTGGATGTGATCCTCTCCTGAAGCTCGCCGAGATCGGTGCCCAAGGTAGGCTGATAACCCACTGCGGAGGGAATACGGCCGAGAAGAGCGGAGACCTCGGAGCCTGCCTGCGTAAATCGAAATATATTGTCTATGAAGAGAAGGACGTCCTGCCCCTTCTCATCGCGGTAGTACTCTGCCGCGGTCAGGGCGGAGAGGGCAACCCTCGCCCTTGCTCCCGGGGGCTCCGTCATCTGCCCGTAGATAAGTGCTGCCTTCTGGAGAACGCCTGATTCCTTCATCTCCAGATAGAGGTCGTTCCCCTCACGGGTTCTCTCCCCCACGCCGGCGAAAACGCTTATGCCGCCGTGCTGCATGGCTATGTTGTGGATCATCTCCATCATGACAACGGTCTTCCCCACACCGGCGCCACCGAACATCCCCATTTTGCCTCCTCTGGGGAATGGTACCAGCAGATCTATAACCTTGACCCCCGTCTCGAGAACATTCACTCTTGTGTCCTGGTCCTCGAAGGACGGTGCGTGTCTGTGGATGGGATAGAACTCGGTAGCGTTCACCGGGCCTAGACCGTCAACGGGCCTGCCCACTACGTTTAAAACCCTTCCGAGGCAAGGATCCCCAACGGGCATCATAATAGGCTTCCCCGTGTTTTTGACCTTCATGCCCCTTACGAGTCCATCGGTAACGTCCATGGCTATGCACCTAAGTGCCTTATCTCCGAGGTGCTGAGCCACCTCTATGACCAAGTTGTCTTCCTTATCATCAATAGCCGGGTTGCTGATGAGAAGGGCGGTGAGTATGTTAGGGAGCTCACCCTCCGGGAACTCAACGTCCACCACCGGTCCGATCACCTGCAATACTTTCCCCTCATTCATGGCTTACTTACGACCTCCTTATATATAAACCTTTATGCCTTTTTCAGTGCTTCAGCGCCGCCGACGATATCCATCAGCTCCGCGGTAATAGCAGCCTGCCGCGCCTTATTATAAACCAGGGTTAGACTCTGTATAAGCTCACTGCAGTTCTTGGAAGCATTATCCATTGCAGCCATCCTGGCGGCGTGCTCACTGGTTTCATTCTGTAAAAATGCGTTGTAGATCTGAACGCTCACGTGCATTGGAAGGAGTTCCACTAGAAGTTCTTCGGCCGTGGGCTCACATAGATATTCGGATGCCCCCGAAAGCTGTGAGGCATCCTCGTGCTTGGGCGGCTCAATAGGAATAAGCTTTATCAGGACAGGTTGCTGCCTGGCCATGCTGACGAATCTACTATACATCATATAGACTTCGTCCACCTCCCCTGTCATGAACCGCTCAATGTAACCCTTTGTCATCTGGTTGACGAAGGACATGTCTATTTTCCCATAGACATTCACGTGAGATGCGCTCATCGGGTACTGGGTCTTCTTAAAATAATCACGGCCCTTCTTGCCTACTGCAGTCAGGCTGATCTCAAGGCCCTTGCCGAGCTGCTCCTTGAGCCATTTTCCCCCTGCATTGATCAGGTTGGTGTTAAAACTACCGCAAAGCCCTCGGTCGCTGCTGAAATGGATCAATTCCACCCTGGTGATTTCCTCTCTTCTTATAAGCAGGGGATGAATATCCGGCTCGATTCTGCTTGCTAGATTTGAGAGGACCTCGGCGAATTTTTTCGCGTAGGGGTCAAATTGCTCCATCTTCTGCTGGACTCCGCGCAATCTGGCGGCAGCCACCATGTTCATAGCCTTGGTGATCTGGCGCGTCTTTCTGACTGCCTTTATCTTGCGAAGAATGTCTCTTAAGGTTGCCATCTATCTCTTCTCTTTTATTGTTGGTTTAGGCACAATCAGGCGCCCGGCTGGAAGACGGACTTGAACTCATCAAGGGCCTTTTTCATATTTGCGGCCAATGAATCGCTTATGTCGCCTTTCTCCTTGAGTTCCTTGTAGATGTCTCCGTGCCTCTTGTCAACAAACTCGATCATCTGCTCCTCATATTTGCTTATGGCCGAAGTAGGCCATTCGTCCAGATAACCGTTGGCGCCGGCAAAGAGGATCATAACTTCCTTTTCGGCGGACATAGGCTGATACTGGCGCTGTTTGAGAACCTCCACGAGTCTCTGACCTCTGCCGAGCTGTCTCTGGGTGCCCTTGTCGAGGTCGCTTCCGAATTGTGCAAACGCCTCAAGTTCACGATACTGCGCCATATCAAGACGAAGCGTTCCGGCAACCTTCTTCATTGCCTTTGTCTGCGCCGCGCCACCCACCCTGGATACGGAAAGTCCCACGTTGATCGCCGGTCTGACGCCTGAAAAAAAGAGGTTAGGCTCCAGATAGACCTGGCCGTCTGTGATGGAAATAACGTTTGTCGGGATATATGCGGATACGTCTCCTGCCTGTGTCTCAATAATCGGCAAGGCCGTAAGTGAACCTCCGCCCAGTTCTTTATTGAGTTTGGCAGCCCTTTCGAGGAGCCTGGAATGGTTGTAAAAGATGTCGCCGGGATATGCCTCGCGTCCTGGCGGTCTTCTGAGCAGAAGGCTCACCTGCCGGTACGCTGTAGCCTGTTTGGAGAGGTCGTCATAGATGATGAGAGCGTGTTTGCCTTTGTCCCTGTAATATTCTCCAATGGCACATCCAGAGTAAGGGGCGATAAACTGCTGGGTCGCCGGATCGCTCGCGCAGGCGGCAACGACAGTAGTGTATTTCATGGCCCCGTGACGCTCCAGGATATCCACCACCTGAGCGACGGTAGATTTCTTTTGACCTACCGCGACATAAATGCAGTAGATGTCGGTATCCTTCTGATTGATTATGGCGTCAACACAGATGGCTGTTTTCCCTATCTGACGGTCTCCGATTATAAGTTCCCTCTGGCCCCTTCCGATAGGAGTCATGGCATCAATAGCCTTTATTCCCGTACACATAGGCTCTTTAACCGGCTGACGCGCGATAACACCAGGTGCCACCATCTCTATCCGTCTGAACTCAGTGGCATTTAGGGGTCCCTTCCCGTCAAGCGGCTGTCCAACCGCGTCAATGACACGTCCAAGAACGGGTTCACCTACCGGGATCTGGGCGATCCTTCCAGTTCTTTTAACAGTATCGCCCTCCTTGATCTGAGCGTAGTCGCCCATAATGGCCACACCTACGTTGTCCTCCTCAAGGTTGAGGCAGAGGCCGAAAATACCCCCGGGGAACTCAAGCATCTCCATCGCCATGGCGTTCTGGACACCATAGACCCTCGCGATACCGTCACCGACGGAGAGGACGGTTCCGGTCTCGCTAACCTCAATCTTCTTTTCGTAATCCTTGATCTGATCTCGAATTACTTGACTTATCTCCTCAGCTCTTATTTCCATTAGTGATATTCACCCCTTTTCAATGATTCTTTCAGACCCTCGAGCTGGGCCTTTACGCTCCCGTCCAATACCAAATCTCCAATTCTGACCACCACCCCCCCGATAAGGGAGGAATCTTCCTTGACTTCAGCCCTCACCTTCTTGGAGGTAAGTTTAGACAGGGCTGATGACAATTTATCCATTGCATCGGCTTTAATCGGTCTGGCAGCAATGATCTCAGCCCTAGTTATCCCGGAGATCTCGTCAATAAGGCTGGAATAATGGCCATATATCTCATTGATCGCCCCAAGCCTGTCTTTTTCCAGGACAAGCCGCAGGAAGTTCTTTACGATAGTTTCATAAGAACTCTTGCCCAGGACAAAGTCCAAAACCTTTTTGCGGTCTTCAACAGGAAAAACCTTACTTGAGATAGTCTTGTGAAACTCTTGATTTGCAGCGCAAAAGGCGGCAAAATCCTGAAGATTCGCGCCATAATCCTTGTACTTATTGTCATCCTGCCCTATTGAGAGTAATGCCTTGGCGTATCTCTTGGCAACTTTTGAACCGCTCAATGTAGTTTCCCCACCCTTTCTATGAATTCGGAAACAAGGCGATCCTGATCCTTGTCCTTGAACTCCCGGATGATGATCTCCTCCGCTTTGCGGGCGGCGGCAATCATGACCTCGGTCTTGATCCTTTCCTTTGCACCCTGCATCTCACGCTGGGTTGCGAGTTGGGCCTGTGCCATAATCTGTCCTGCCCTGTCCCTCGCATCTGCGATTATCTTCTGCTTTTCCGCCTCTCCTTCGGCCCTGTATTGGGCTATTATTGTCTTCTTCTGCTCTTCAAACTCCCGGAGTTTCTTCTCAAGCGCCTGGTACTTGCTTTCCGCCTCCGCCTTCTCATTTTTCAGCGTCTCGAATCTCTGGGCAATCTCGGCGCGGCGCCCTGAAAAAAAATCTTTGATAGAGGCCTTTTTGAAAACAAAGACCAGTATGATCACCAAAAGCGTGAAATTAATGAAACGGTAAAGAAGATCCGTCAGGCCTGCCCCGTTGTCTCCGTGGCCTCCGCCGCTGGAGGCAAAAGCGGCTTCAGCAAAAAGACAAATGAGCGTCGAAGCTCCCAGGACTGAGGCAACCGGCCACCGCGGGATTCTATGCACGTTGCCGGTGGCCCTCCAGACCGAAGCTTTTACTTCAAATCCGTTTGAAGCCATCCTCATTAAAGCGCCCTCCCAAGAATCTTTTCTGACAATTGTTTGGAAAAGGCCATAAGTTCCGCCTCAAGAGTATGCCTTACCCCCTGCCAACCGCCCTCCAGTTCCTTTCTTGCATTGCCGATCTTCTGCTCGGCCTGTGCCATCGCATCCTGGAGGATGCCCTTTTCCATTTCTCCACCCTCTGCCTTCAGTTTCTCTCTTTCAAGAAAGGCATCTTTCTTGGCCTTTGAGGTACTGTCCTCAATATCCCTTTCCCTCTGTTCGGCCTTAGATCTGAAGTCTTCCACGCCCTTTTCCAGGGAGTTGATTTCGCTGCTTCTACGGGCGAGCATATTTCTGATAGGTTTAAAAAGAAGTGCGTTAATGATGAAGATGAGAAGGAGGAAGTTGGCTATCTGAATAAAAAGGGTACCATTTACTTCGAGCATGATTCATCCGTCCCTTTCAATGAGTTATATGCCCTACATCACGGCAGGTATCGCCTTGTACAAAAAAAAATCTCCCTTGTCAAAGGGTTTTTACGGGATAAAGCACAGCCTTTGGAGCTTGTGGTCTATAACATGGCATTTTACCCTTTGCAAGAAAAATCACAAGCCTCCTTCCATTCCCAAAAAGGCTTCAGAGAGATCCCCTCTCCCTTGGTCCGATAGGGCATCATTTTATGTGACGAAAAAAATTGATTGACATGTCAATCAACAGATGATCTATTTTATTTCCAAATGAGAGGGGCCTCACACTTGAAAGAAAGTAAAGAAGGGGCAATTTTTGAAGCTGCCCTCAAGGTTATAACAGAGAAGGGATTCCAGCGTGCAAGGATGTCCGATATCGCCCGCAAGGCAGGGATTTCCTATGGCCTGGTTTATCACTATTACAACAAGAAAGAGGATCTCTTCGACGCTGTGCTCAACAAGTGGTGGGACCAACTGTTTACCCTGCTGAAGGATGTGTCCCGGGGAGTCGAAGATGTGAGGGCCAAGCTCAGATCCATCATTATCTATTTTCTTAACACCTACCAGAACAAGTCTGAGCTCGTAAGCATCTTCATCACAGAGATATCAAGATCCACCGCTAATCTCACGCCAAAGCGTCTGGAGAGGTTTAAGAGCTTCATTGCGCTTACTGAATCGGTCATTAAAGAGGGCCAGGATGATGGTGTTCTGAGGAATGATTTCAAGGCAAGGTATTTAACAACCATATTCCTCGGCGCGCTTGAAACCTTTATATCCACCATGGTACTTGCAGATCAGCGCATAAAGAGCAATACCCAGAAGGAAAGAATCGCAGACAGCATCCTGGAGGTTTTCATCAACGGGGCCAGGAGCGTCTCAGGGGCTTCACAGGCCGACAAAACATTGTAGCTACAGAGGGGCCATGGAATTTTCTTTTACACAAGAACAGATCATGTTCAAGGAGCAGGTGATCCGCTTTGCCGCCAAGGAGATAGTTCCCAGGGTCAGGGATCATGAACTCAAAAGTGAATTCGACTTCCAATCCTTCAGGAGGCTGGGGGAATTCGGGATTTTGGGTTTGCATTTCCCTGAGGAATTCGGGGGAAGCGACGCTGACGTAGTGACAACGGTTCTGGCAGGGGAGGCCCTGGGTGAGGCAGGAGTTGACGGAGGCCTGACCCTATCCTACGGGGCTCACACCTTTCTATGCGCCGACACCATCTTTGTTCACGGAACCGATATCCAGAGAAGAAAATATATCCCTAAACTGGCATCCGGCGGATGGATCGGATGCATGGGCCTTACCGAACCTAACGCCGGCTCCGATGTGGCCTCCATGACCACGAGGGCCGAGAGGTCGGGAGAAAGCTATATCCTGAACGGAAACAAGATGTTTATCACCAATGGGCCTCTTGCCGATGTGGCTGTTGTCTATGCAAAGACGGGCAAGGACTTGAGACACGCCGGAATCTCCGCCTTCATAGTTGAAAGAGGAACCCCCGGTTTTTCCGCCGGCAAGAATCTCATCAAAATGGGGGTGAGAACATCCCACACCTCCGAGCTCATATTCGACAACTGCAGGATCCCCGCGGAGAACCTGCTCGGGGTGGAGGGCGGAGGTTTCCTGATGGCCCTGCAGACCGTGGAGTGGGACAGAAGCGCCCTCATGGCCCCTTTTGTGGGAGGCATGACTTATGTCCTCAAGAAAGCCACCGCTTACGCAAAGGAGCGCTATCAATTCGGAAGGCCCATAGCCGAGTTCCAGGCCATAAAGCACAAGATCGCGGATCTAAAGATTTTCATTGAGGCCGCGAGGACCCTTATCTACAGGATCGCCTGGTGCAAGGATCAGGGAAGACCCTTAAACCACCTTGAGGCCGCAGTGGCGAAGCTGTTTGTGGGGGACTGGAGCCTTAAGCCTGCAAACGACGCAATGACCATTTTCGGCGGATATGGTTACTGTCATGAATACGACGTGGAGAGGACCTTCAGGGACTCAAGGCTTGCGCCCATAGGAGGAGGAACCTCAGAGATACAGAAAAAGATAATCTCAAAGCTCATATAGGAGTATTTGTATGGATTTTGATCAAAGCGCTACCGAACGCGGGCTTAAAGAGGCGATAAAAGACCTCCTGAGCAATGAAGGAGAAATCCAGGACATGAATGCAGGCAGCCGTGATCAGGTCTCTTATAGGAACCTGATCCACAAGTGGACGAAGGCCCTTTTACCGACGGGCTATCTGGAGATGGGAGTGAGGGACGGCAAGAATTCCACCTTTCTCCTGGCGGCGCAGGAAGAGCTTGCGGCCTTAAGCCCGGGAGTGTTTTTGTCCGTTGAGATAAGCTCAAGGATAGTCGGCCGTCTTCTCGCCCGCTGCGGAAAAGGCCCTGAATGCTCTACAATGCTTGATTCTCTCCTTAAGGGCGAATTGATTGGGTCTGCCGCATTTTCCGAATCAAACACAAGTTTTGATCAAAACCCGACGGAAACGAAGGCATCCCCAAAGGGTAAAGATTTCATCGTCACAGGATCAAAGCAATGGGTTGCCAACGCATCCTGCGCTGATCTTATAGCCTGTCTGGCCGATTTGGATGGAAGGCCAGGAGTATTCATCATAAGGGCCGGCGATAAAGGCCTTTCAACAGCCGAGGCGTCTTCAAGTTTCTTTGCCACAGTACCCTTTCACCCTGTCATATTTGAAGACTGCATTGTCTCATCCGATAGGGCGATAATCCCTGATGACCCGGGTTTTCTGAGCATACTAAAACTCTGGGAGGACCAGATCCTCACATCCCTGGCCCTCGGTCTTTCGCAGAGGTCATACCAGGAGGCCCTGGCCCACTCCAAGACCCACTTCAGCGGCGGGAAGCCCATAATCGCTTATCAGGAGGTGGGCTTCAAGCTTGCAGAGATGCTGACGCTCCTTCAGAGCGCGCAGCTTCTTGCATACAGGGCGGCCTGGGCGGATGAGGCGGACAACAGGGAGGCAGAGGTACTTGCTCGCTGCGCAAAGGTCTTCTGCACCGAGACTTCTGAGCGCATCTCAACCGAAGCCCTCCAGGTGCTGGGTGCGAAGGGCCTTTTTGAAGAAAGCCATTCCGCCATGGCCTTGAGGGAATCAAAATTCCTTCAGATTAGTGGGACTTCATCTGAGAGGAGCAGGGTCAAGATTGGAGAAGATGTCCTGCGGGAGGTCTAGCTTTAACATTTCCAGGCAGATAAGGCTTTAGGCCTCTAGAGAGAATGGCTGCAGCATATGTCATACGCAATGGCTAAAAGGCTGACAGACTACAGACTAACTACCTGATTAGTTACACGGCAAAACGAAATTGAGGCGGGCTCGTTATGGATCGCATTGAAACGAAGATAGACACATCCAGCCAGGAATATCAGGGCAATTTCGCAGCAATGAAGGAAAAAGTCGAGGATCTGCAAAAAGAGCTCGACAGAGCCAGAACGGACAGATCGGCCCGCGCCAGGGCAAGGCTTGCCGAACAACACAAGCTCACCGTCAGGGAAAGGCTTGATCTTCTTCTTGATAAGAATACACCCTTTCTTGAGATAGCCCCCCTTGCCGCAAAGGATATGTACGACTCCAAGGTTTACGGCGCGGGGATCGTAACAGGCATAGGAGTGGTCGAGGGCCGCGAGGTCATTGTCCACGCAAATGACTCCTTGATTAAGGGCGGAACGATATACCCGATGGGCGTCAAAAAGGGTCTGAGGACACAGGCCATAGCCATGGAAAACCGCATTCCCCTAATATACCTGGTTGATTCAGGAGGGGCCTATCTTCCTCTTCAATCCGAGATATTCCCGGATGCCGACGACGGCGGGAGGATATTTTATAACCAGGCTGTCATATCAAAGATGGGGATCCCACAGATCTGCGGCGTTTTGGGACTTTGCACGGCAGGGGCCGCCTATATCCCGGCCATGAGTGATGAGGTGGTCCACGTAAAGGGAAGCGGGGCGATCTTCCTCGGGGGACCTCCACTCGTGCTGGCCGCAACTGGTGAGGAGGTGACCGCCGATGAACTTGGCGGCGCCGATGTGCACTGCCGAGTGTCAGGCGTCTCAGACTATATGGCTGAGGATGACGTCCACTGCTTAGAGATAATAAGGCAGATAGTAAAGACCCTCCCTCCTGGAAAGAAGTCCCTTCTTCCGGTACAGGAACCGGCTCCGCCTCATTACGATCCGAAGGAGATTTACGGCATAGTCCCAAGGAACCTCAGCATACCCTATGACGCAAGGGAAGTGATAGCAAGGATAGTGGACAATAGCGAGTTTCTTGAGTTTAAGGCCCTCTACGGTCCCACTCTGGTTTGTGGATGGGCTTACATCCACGGATATCCTGTCGGGATACTTGGAAATAACGGGGTGCTTTTTTCAGACAGCTCACTCAAGGCCACCCAATTCATCCAGCTCTGCGACAGGCGAGGCATCCCTCTTATTTTCTTGCAGAATATTAACGGCTATATAATAGGCAAGGAATATGAAAGAGGCGGAATCACCAAAGACGGCCACAAGATGGTCAACGTAGTCTCCACCTGCACCGTGCCCAAGTTTACCGTAATGATAGGAGCATCCTTCGGGGCAGGCAATTACGGCATGTGCGGCAGGGCATACGGCCCCAGGTTCCTATGGATGTGGCCGAACGCACAAATAGGGGTCATGGGAGGCGAGCAGGCCGCCAATGTCATGATCACCGTGAAAAACAATCAGCTTGTGAGAGAGGGGCAGGAACCTCTTCCGGATGAGCTCGTCCGTCAGATAAAAGAACCCATAATCTCCTCGGCGGAAAGGGAAGGAAACGCCTATTATTCAACAGCCAACATGTGGGATGACGGAATTATTGACCCGGCATCCACCAGGGATATCCTCGGCCTCAGTATATCGGCATCTCTCAACGCGCCCATAAGAAGCGAGCCCTACGGCTACGGCACCTTCAGGATGTAGGAGGAGGATAAAAGGGTCATGTTTAGAAAGATTCTGATAGCCAACCGCGGGGAAATCGCAGTAAGAATAATAAGGACTTGCACCGAGATGGGCATTGCGACGGTGTCGGTGTATTCATCAGCCGACGAAGGCGCTCTCCACGTGCTTGAGTCCGACGAATCTTTCTTTTTGGGAGATGCAGAGCCCTCCCGGAGCTATCTCAACATAGATAAAATTATTGACGCGGCAAAACAAACCGGCGCTCAGGCCATACATCCCGGATACGGATTTCTTGCTGAAAACCCGCTTCTCGCGGAGAGGTGTCTCCAGGAGGGGATAGTCTTTATAGGCCCTCCTCCCAACGTGATAAGGGATCTGGGCAAGAAAACCATCGCAAGAAGTATCATGAAAGAGGCCAATGTGCCTGTGATCCCTGGAATGACAGAGCCGTCAACCGACATTGCAGAACTCGCACTAGAGGCTGAGCGTATAGGCTACCCCGTTATGGTGAAGGCCGTTGCGGGAGGAGGAGGCAAGGGCATGAGGGAGGTGGCAGACCCGGCAGGGTTTGCCGAGTCGTGCCTTTCCGCACGGAGGGAGGCTGAAAAGGCGTTCGGGGATGGTTCTCTTTATCTGGAAAAGAGGCTTTCCAAACCCAGGCATGTGGAGTTTCAGATACTGGCTGACGCGCACGGCAATGTGATCCATCTCTTCGAGAGGGAGTGCTCCATACAAAGAAGACATCAGAAGATCATTGAAGAGACGCCCTCTCCCGCCCTTACCCCTGAATTGAGGGAGAAGATGGGCCATGCCGCGATTACGGCAGCCAAAGCAGCGGGCTACATCAATGCAGGCACAGTTGAGTTTCTGCTTGACGAATCAGGCGAATTCTATTTCCTGGAGGTAAACACCCGTATTCAGGTTGAGCATCCAGTGACGGAGCTTACAACAGGCCTTGACCTGGTGCGCCTCCAGATAGAGATAGCGGCAGGAAATCCGATCGGGCTCAAACAAGAGGATATCATCCCAAGGGGACACGCCATAGAGTGCCGTATTTACGCAGAAGACCCGGAAAACAGCTTTTTCCCCTGCCCGGGAAGGATACTCCTTTATCAGGAACCTTCAGGCCCCGGGGTAAGAAATGACTGCGGTGTTTACAGCGGATTTACCGTTCCGATCGAATATGATCCGATACTGAGCAAACTCATTGTGTTTGCCCCTGACCGGGAGGCCGCGAGGGTAAGGATGCTGAGGGCGCTTGAAAATTATCTGGTCGCAGGGATCAAGACAACCATACCTTTCTTGATGGATGTTATGAAATCGGATGCCTTCCGTCTTGGAGATATTCGCACTGACTTCATGGATGAGCATTTTAAGGGCTGGAAGGCCAAAAATGATGCCATGATGGACCTTGCAATGATAGCGCATGTGGCCGACGGCCTGGTGGGCTCTAAATCAGCCCGATCGCACGGAAAAATCAAAAAGGGTTGGCCCACGCCGTGGCAGAGTCTTGGGCAGTGGAGATTCTAAACCTGGGAAGGACTTTGAGATCAAAATGAAGTATCCTGTTGTTTGCGGAGACAAAAAAGCAACTGTAGCCGTTGAGGGCTGGAATCCGGAAGGAGAGTCGCTTTTTTCCGTGGAGGAGAGACCTTACAGAACTACCGTAAAGCGAATATCGGATGACACTATTCTTATTCGGGCAAACGGAAGGATCTTAAAGGCATTCATCGCTAATGAGAGAGATGAACAATTTGTCTGCGTCAAGGGAAGATGTTACAGCTTCAAGGATACATCATCTGCTTCAGTTAGAAGAAGGAGATCAGAGCAGGAAGATCGAGGCGGAGATGTAACTCCTCCCATGCCCTCAGTGGTCGTAAAGATACTGGTCAGTGAAGGAGACAAGGTTGAAAAGGGCCAGGGGCTTATTGTAGTTAGCGCGATGAAAATGGAGACCACGCTTAAAGCGCCTTATCCAGCCATAGTAAAGAAGATAAAAACCGCCGTGAACGCAAGGGTTGCGCCGGGCGACATTCTCGTTGAACTTCAGGAGTCGGAGCAAAGACATGAGTGATGAACTTCTCTATTCCAAGAAGGATAGGGCCTGCCTCATAACCATCAACAGGGAGGCCAAAAGAAATGCCATCAGTCATGAGATGGTTCTTGATTTCATCAAATATCTGAAAGAGGCCGACAGTGATCCGGATATAAGGGCTGTTTGCATCACAGGCGCCGGAGAAAAAGCCTTTTGTTCGGGAGCAGACCTGATGAGCACGCTCGGATCATCCGGAGAGGACCCTATGGCAGGGCCTAAGAGTTACGCGGAACTTCTCAAACGAATGGCTGTTTACGGAAAGCCTTTGGTTGCAAGGGTAAACGGCCCATGTCTTGCCGGGGGCCTCGGAATAATGCTTTCCTGCGATATCGTGATTGCAAGGGACGACGCGGTTTTTTTTACCCCTGAGGTCAATGTTGGTATCTTTCCCATGATGGTGGGAGCGCTTCTCTTCCGTAACGTGGGGAGGAAGAAGGCCATGGAGATGTCGCTCACGGGAAGAAAGATCCCTGCGAGGGAGGCCGAACACACGGGCCTTATAACCAGGGCCGTGCCGGCCAAGGCTCTGGACACTGAGGTTCAACAAACGCTTAATTTACTTACATCCAAAAGCCCCATAGGCCTGAGGATGGGTAAGGACGCCTTTAATGCAATAGGCGATCTTCCCCTTGAAGATGCCATAGATCTCCTTTGTGACGCTCTAGGCAAGGTAGTTAAAACAGAGGATGCGGCAGAGGGGATGATGGCCTTTCTTGAGAAGAGAGAGCCTGATTTCAGAGGCCGCTGAACCATTAGAGGCATTTTATCGTCAACATTTAGAAACGAACAGGAGGAGAAAAATGGCTTTTACAGATGTAAAAGAGGTATTCAACAACATGCCGAAGGTTTTCAATCCAACGGCTGCCAAGGGCGTCAACGCGGTCTTTCAGTTTGATATCACCGGTGACAACGGAGGAAACTGGACTGTGGTGGTAAAAGATGGGGCATGCCAGGTAAACGAAGGTACGCACGCATCACCAAGCGTAACCCTCACCATGGCACCTGACACCTGGCTTGGCATGGTGAACAAGCAGCTCAACGGTATGCAGGCATTTATGAGCGGAAAGCTAAAGGCCAAAGGCGACATCATGCTGGCCCAGAGGATCCAGTCCCTGTTCCTCCTTTGATGATGGCCGCACGGCCGCCTAGGCCCTTAATATGGGTGCAGGCGGCCTCGCTGGGAACTGACCTGCCGTGGCAACCGCCCAGCAGGACGCCTTGAATACGTGATTGGTGCCGGCAGCGGCATCCGGCCTTGACTAGTTCCGTAACCGGCCAGTCAGGGCGGTGTCGTTTGACAGCGTAAGTTCAGACCCGGGGGAAAGCGATGGAAGGCTATCAGGAGTATTTCGGAGAAATACATAACATGGTGCGCAATACAGTGCGCGCATTTGTTGAAAGGGATATAAGGCCCCATGTGGACGAGTGGGAAGAGGATGGCGCTTTCCCCACGGAGCTTTACACGAAAGCGGCTGAAGCCGGGATACTGGGAATAGGCTATCCGGAAGAATATGGCGGGTCGGGAGGAGATACCTTCGTCAAGATCGCCGCCGTGGAGGAACTGGTAAGATCCGGGTCAGCCGGTCTTGCCGCAGGACTCGGATCCCTCGATATCGCGCTTCCGCCAATACTTTCAATAGGCAGTGCGGAGCAGAAGGAGCGTTTCATAGGCCCGGTGCTCAAGGGTGAAAAGATCGCGGCTCTCGGCATAACAGAGCCCAATGCCGGCTCAGATGTAGCGGCTATACGTACAAGGGCCGAGCGAAAGGGCAGCCACTATCTTGTTAACGGGAGCAAGATGTTCATCACGAGCGGGCTAAGGGCCAATCAACTCACCTGCGCCGTTCGTACCGGCGGCGAAGGCTACAAGGGTATAAGCTTTGTGGTAATTGATTCCAGTACCCACGGCTACGCTGTCTCCAAAAAACTGAAGAAAATGGGTTGGTGGGCTTCGGACACGGCCCAGATATTTTTCGACAACTGCATGGTACCCGCGGAAAACCTTCTCGGAGAAGAAGGGCAGGGCTTTTACGCCATCATGGAGAACTTTCAGAAAGAAAGGCTCATACTGGCGGTCATGGCCACGACCACGGCCCAGATGGCCCTTGAGGAATCCATAAAATACGCAAGACAGAGGGAGGCCTTCGGCAGGCCCCTCACGGGGCACCAGGTAACCCGCCACAAGCTTGCCGATATGGCCACTCTGGTTGAGGCATCGAGGGAGTTCGTTTACAGGATAGCGGCCAAGATAGAAACAGGAGTCAACCAAATAAAGGAGATCTCCATGGCAAAAAACTTCGCCTGCCAGGTCAGCGATAAGGTAACCTATGACGCCGTCCAGATATACGGCGGCTACGGCTACATGAGGGAGTACCTGGTGGAAAGGCTTTACAGAGACAACAGAATCCTTTCCATTGGAGGTGGAACCCAGGAGGTAATGAAGGAAATCATCTCAAAGCTCATGCTCAGTTAGAAGACCCATTCGCCCATTCCTTGAGCAGGATAAATTCCTCCTCACGCCATTTACCGGAAAGCCGCAGTTCCAGAAATAATCCGAAGATCTCATCCATTATGCCAAGGAGCCTTTCTATCAGAAACGCCCTTTCATAAAATATCCCCTCACGGTCTTTTTCTTTCTCTTTCATGGTTTTGGGCAATTTAACGCCCCGGAAATTGAGCCAGAGAGAATCAAGGCCGCAAACCCATTCATCATCGCCGGAGTTAACCCTTAGGGTCGCTCGAACCACTTTTCTTCCTTCCGTGAGGGCGAATCTGGCCTCTGACAGCGCCTCATTAGAACAAACAACCTTCTCAGCGCCAGCGGAGCCCTCTGACTGCAGGGTGACGGGACCGTCAAACCACACTTCCACATCTCCCGCCTTATCAAGACGGAAGCTGCCCTCGCCCGTCTCGCTCTTGAACCACAGCCAGGTAAGAAAGTCCCTGCCGATGAACTCCGTCTGTACTGCCTTATCAATTACCTGCATTATTCATCAACCTCCAGAGGCTCCATAGGAGTCAGATCATCCATGCGGCCTGGTTCCTTTCCACTCTTCTCAAGCAGATTGAGACCAAGAGAATATGGAAAGACAGGCGTCAGCGTAAGGCCGAATGTCTTGGCAAAGAGCTCCGAAAACTCATCTCCGAGCTTTGCATTGGCAGAGCCGAACATGACTATCCCTGTCTCAAGATTCCAGACCATATCATAGGTGCCGGAGTCCGGAATGGCTCGTTTTATAAGGTTAAGATTGACAGCGTCCTTTATTTCAAGACGCCTTGCCCTTGGAAGATACTCCAGGCCCTCCTCGGCCCTCACCGCAGACTCAGCCTCCTTGGTATATCTTAGAAGCGCCTTTGGGGGAACATGTTTCTTGTCAATCCTCAGAGTGAGGCTTATATATGGAGGATTCAGAAAACCCGAGGCATCAATCCTTGTCTGGAACATGTCATGAAGGTCCGCCCATCCGATGGATCTTTCCTCAGCCGATTGCTCATCCATATTTTTGAACGCGTATCTAGCGATTCCTGAAGCAAATTCCTTTTCATAGTCCTCTGGCAGGTCTCCGATCACAAAATACCTTGAAAAACTCCAGGATGACTGTAAAAAACCCATAAATACTCCTTTTCTTATAACGATTACTCTATGCCCGCCGTTTGACTCAAAATTTCAGCATGCTCTGCGCACTCTGATAAACCAATTACCGCTTAACGCCCCATTAAAACTGCAAAAGTTAAGGACGTCCCCTTATATAAGGCTGACCCTGGGACTTCCGGATACAGGGTTTGCGTCCACAATTACCTTACAGCCGAAAATAGCTTCGATGTTGGCGGCATTAAGCACCTCAGCCGGGAGGCCCGAGGCGTAAAGTCTCCCTTGCCTGAGCATCAGCAGGCGCATGCAGTAACGGGCTGCAAGGTCAATGTCGTGGGTCACGATCAGTGCGCTTACACCGGTTTCCCTTGCAAGGGATGAGATCAGATCAAAGATCTCCTTTTTATAGCTCAGATCCAAAAAGGCAGTGGGCTCATCCAGAAGAATTATGGAAGGCTCCTGGGCCAGCGCCCTCGCGAGCAGAACCCTTTGTTTCTCTCCTCCGGAAAGCTCGTTTATCAAGCGCCCGGAAATAGACAGGGTACTTGTCGCCAACATCGCCTTTCTTGCAACCTCAAGATCCTCTTCCCCTTCAAACTGAAAGTTTCCCAGATAAGGGAAACGCCCCATCAATACCACCTCAAGGACTGAAAATGAAAAACTGAAATGGTTTTCCTGAGGTACCATTGCCACCTCCCTTGAAAGAGAGGCCCTTGAGAGGCGCCCGATATCGGCTCCCTTTATGAAAACCTTCCCCCTTTGCGGATCGCAGAGCCCGTCTATGACCCTTAGAAGAGTACTCTTTCCAGATCCGTTCGGACCCAGCAGGCCCACTACCTCACCTGGCCCCACCTCCAGATCTATCTCATCGAGGACCAGTTCGGTGCCGTAGCGAAAACCGACTTTTTCCATCTTCAAGACCGGCTCCATCGGCTCCCCTTGCTCTTAAGCAGATAAATAAAAAAAGGCGCCCCAAGAAAGGCCGTAACCACTCCGACAGGCAATTCGCTTGGCGCCATTATCGTCCTTGCCGTCGTATCAGCGGCAATAAGGAAGATGGCTCCGCCCAGAGCAGAAATCGGCATGAGCAGTCTGTGGTCTGTTCCAAGCGCCATTCTTGTAAGATGGGGAACAATAAGTCCCACAAAGCCGATCAGCCCTGAAAAAGAAACAACAAGCCCCATGAGCAGCGAAACAACGATAAAGCATACACCCTTTACTTTTTTTACATCCACCCCCATCTGCAAGGCGGCTTCATGACCGGCGGTGATGATATTGAGGTGTCTTGAAAAGGCATAGAGTGCAACGAAACCCGCGATAACAAAGGGAGCGGCTATTGCGGACTGTCCATAGCGGCTCTGTGAAAGATCTCCGTAAAGCCAGAAAAGCATCGTATGCAGTCTGTCATCCGCTGAAACAGCAATAAAAAACATGATCACCGAGGTAAAGAACGCGTTTATTATCACTCCGGCTAGAAGAATAGTCGAGGATTCCATTCCCATACTGCCCCGCCCCATGGCCCAAACGATGCCTATGGTGAGAAGCGCGCCGCCAAAGGAAAAAAGGGGCACTCCCAGGACGAATCCAAGACCGCACATTATGGCCAGTACCGCTCCGAATGCCGCCCCGCTTGAAACGCCAAGAATGAAGGGATCGGCGAGCGGATTGCGCAGGATGGCCTGAAAGACGATGCCGCCGAGTGAAAGGGAAAACCCTGTCAGCCCCGCAAGCATTATCCTCGGAAGTCTTATTTTCAAAACTATGATGGCTGCCGAATCATCGGCACCCCTGTTTTCAAAGAAAATCCTCCAGAGCTCAGAGGGTTTGAGGTTTACAGTCCCCACCAAAAGCGATAAAAGGATTTCCAAAAGAAGGACCGCCAGAAGGAAAAGCGCTATTCCTATAACTTTTTTCGGCTCAAGGGGCCTCTTTATTGCTGCGGAAGGCTGGTTCACCTGACCTCCCCATGGTGAATGATACGCGACATCTCTTCAATGCCATCCACAAGGCGAGGCGAAGGCCTGTCAAGAAGATCCGAGTCAATAAGATGGACTCTTCCTTCTTTGACAGCCTTGATTCCCTTCCAGTTGAACCACTCAAGCCTTGCCTTTTCATATTCTCCGCCCCTTTCCATCGAACTTATCAGAATCACATCAGGATCAATCCTTATCACCTCTTCGATTCCGATTCTGGGGTAATTGAAGGCCTCATTTCCTGTCACGTTAATTCCACCGGCAATATGGATCACGTCGTCATGGAAGGTATTTCTATTCACGCTCATAATGGGCCTGAGGTTTATCTGCAGGAAGACCTTAGGTCTTGCCAGATCCTTTGTTCTGACTATTACGTTTTCTATTCTTTTCCTGAGCCCCCCGGCGGCCCTTTGAGCATCCTTTTCCACACCGCAGACCATGCCTATCAAAGGGATGGTAGCAACGGCATCCATTACGCTCCTTGGGTTTACAAGATAGACCTTTATACCGGCCTGTTCGAGAATCTTTACCACCGAAGGGCTGTTTCCGTCCACCGTACCTATCGCCAGATCCGGAGAAAGCTTTATGATGCTCTCCACGTTAAGCTTCACATAACTTCCCACCTTGGGTCTGGAGGCAGCTTCCGGAGGAAAATTGCTGAACTGCGTGACACCCGCAACTCTATCTCCCAGGCCCAGGAAATAAAGGATCTCCGTTATGCTGGGAGCAAGTGACACAATCCTGACCGGCCGCTCATGAAGATCAATCCTTCGACCCAGAGCGTCAACGAATTGGGCGGAAAGGCTAGGCGCAGCCAAGCATGCACAAATAAAGGATCCCGCCGCAACAAAGGCCATCCCCTTCAGTAGCCTATAAGTTCTCTTCAGCATAAACAGCCTTGAGTTTGAGTGATTCTTTCCCTCAAGCACCCTTCCATTATCATCATCGAGACGTCTTCCCCGAGGAGTGAGGTCTGGTTAAACCTACGCTGTAACGATATGGGATGCAGAGCAACGTAGTAAATGGACTTATTGCGAAACTATTAATTCTACCAGAGCGCCAGGTCTTGATATCACTTTTTATCACAAACCGCAACGGTTCAAGCCGCGCACAGTACTCCGTCAAAGGCCATGAAAAAGGCAGGGCCATTTCTGACCCTGCCTCCCTCTTCTGGAATATCTCATAGTGCCAACATGCCACCGCTTCATTCTGATTTCCAGTGCCCGTCTCAGAATCCTGTACAACTCACCTCTCCTCCAGTGTTTCCGATCACTCCCGCGATATCTCCCGTGCAACTCGATTCATCGCCTCCACAGAGCACTCCCCAACCCCCATTAGCCGTAATAGTCGCCGCCTCAGTATCAGGGGGATGGTAAAAGGCTGCCGCCGAGCCTTCAAATACCCCAATCCCATTATAGGCGTTACTTGAAACGGTAGAGCCAAAGATCCGCAGGGTTGACCGGAGGCTCAAGGCAATCCCGTTCTCAGTATTGTTCGTGACCTCGGCATGCTGGATATCAAGGCTGGCACCATTCCAGGCGGAGATGCCCGAACGGCCGTTCTGTCTGATTAGATCCTGTGCGGGGATGAAGTTCCAGTCACCCTTCCCTTGAAAAAAGGTTCCCTGATTCACTTCAACTCCATGTCCTCCGTTTCCCTCAATTGTGTTCCCCCCAACCAGTCGGCCAGTAGCCCGATAGATCCCAACTCCCGCCCTTCCCGTAGCCAGGCCATTTAGTCTTATCTGATTGTTCAGGATATAAGCGGCACCCCCATTGCCAACTGAGATTCCTTCGAGTTCGTTGGACTCAATGGTGTTCCCAAGGCCCGGTGACCCGTCGTCGTTGATTCCGATACGGGCGTTTCCCGCACTGCTAACCTCGATCCCTTTCCAGTTAGATGTAATGTTATTATTGGTCAACCTAGCTGAGGCTCCTTCAACTAATACTCCATCCCTGGTGTTGTTCTGAATTATGTTATTAACGATCGTTGCCTGAGATGTCTGGTAAACGCTTATGCCGCTACCATTATTCTGAATCGTGTTGGGTCCTGCCCCACCTAGGACGTCTTGACCGATCCTGGCGCTGCTCCCCCTGGAAACACTGACACCCGTACGCCCATTGTAACTGATCGTGCTATTCACCAGCACCAGGGCTGAATTGTCTGTAGCTATTAGACCCTCATAAGCGTTGTTCTGAACCGTGCAGGAATTCACCGCAGCTGAAGATCCGAAAATCACAACAATGCCAACTCTTGCGTTGCCTTGAATGGAAGAATTCTCAACGGTAAGTGTTCCACCCTGATATACCGCTATTCCGTTCCTCGCTCCTCCGACGGTGGCTCCCGTTATCAAAACCCTTCGGGCGCCTTGGACTAAGATAGTATTCTGGTTGGGATCAGGCCCCAGAAAAGTTCCTCCCTGGAGAGTTACGTCGTCCTGCTTGACCACCAAATTTTCATTGCAGACGCCGGTGACAACTATGGTTGCAGGCCCATTTAAATTATCCAATTCCTTTTGGACTAATTGCCCTTTGTCGCATTTGACTTCTATATCCTTTGCTTCGAGGCTGGGAACGATAACCCATAATAACCCTATGGCCAATAGGGCCAAGCCTATTTTTTCTATGATTTTCATGGTAATCTCCTTTCTTAGGAGTAAAGACAAGACCTTTAAGAAAACGGGACAGACATGATCACACAACGATGAACAAAAAGCCCCCAGAGGGAATGGGATTTCCCCTTGGGGGCTTCATAATGGCACCTTCCGGTAATATCCTTTCATAGGTCAGCTCAGAAGGTTAAGGCTGGGTCGTTGGGCCGAAAAAGCCGGTAACAATTAGTAATCGTTAATTATCGTTATGCATATTCCGAAACCGAAAGGTCGTCAAGGACAAAATTCAGTTCCAAGATCTTTTGGATTTTATTGATTATTATGGATTAAATAATAATTATGGTAACTAATATGCAGCATATAATAGCATTATAGTTCACTTTAATTATAATATTACATATTAAGTATAGTTTAGCTGACCAAAATATTGGATATATTTGAAGCAGCTAGAAACTAAACCCTTGGGGAATAGAATCACAAAACCATTTCAAGAGGTTTCCAATGGAGGTCTTCCAGGCAACCAGGTATTTGACTGGCTACCCGACGCTCCTGGAGTTGGACAAATGGCAAACTTAACAAAAAAGGGGACAATTTTTCACCATAACCACTTGCTTTTGCTGGCGCGCCTGCCGTGATTCGAACACGGGGCCTGCGGATTAGAAGTCCTAATTTTGAGCTTTCACCGTTTTTCACTTCCCTTCACTTTTGTCTTGACATTACAAAAAGTTAACTCTACAATACCATCAAAAACCATCATTCAATTTAACTGAGTATCACCATATTTTTATACACCAGTTATACACTGGAAAAACGCCATCACGACTTATTGACAATCGTTTTCATTCAAAAGGAGCGGAGAAAATGAGCAGAAAAGAGGTTTCAACAAAATATCCGGGCGTGATTTACCGGGAGCATCCCATGAGGAAGCATGGACTCACAGCGGACAGATACTTCATTATTTATTACCGCTACAATGCGAAAAATTACCGTGAGCCGGTTGGTTGGGCCAGCGAAGGAATGACTGCACAAAAGGCCCGAAATATTATTGGAGAACTCAAGGAGAACCAGCGAAGAGGCGAACCGCCTTTTACCTTGAAGGAGAAACGACAGGCCGCGATTGAGGCATTTGAGGCTGAAAAGGCAGCGGCGGAGGCTGAAAAAGTTACCTTCGGAAAATTCTTTTTACAGACCTACCTACCAGCGCAGGACCTTAAAGGCGCGCAAACCTTGAGACGTGAACGGAGCTTTTACAACGTATGGTTCAAAGATGCTTTAGGGACGGCCACCTTCGAGGACATCAGCGAGTTAAAGGTTGAAAAACTGAAACGGGATATGCTGAAGGCCGGACGCACCGCGAGAACGGTTGAGTATGCCTTAGCTGTTATTAGACAGGTTTGGCACCTTGCCGAGAGGCGGAAGGTAACAAATAAGCCTTGGCCGGGCCGGTTTGTCAAGAAGCCGAAGACGGACAACAGGAGAGTTGCTTTTTTCACGCAGGATCAGGTGAGGGCTTTACTCACTGAACTTGAAACACTAAGCCTCACATGGCGAGACATAACTTTGCTTTCACTTCATACAGGAATGAGAGCCGGAGAGATTTTCAATCTTCTATGGGAGGATATTGATTTTGAGCGGCGAACCATCCATATACGCGATCCAAAAAGCGGCCGGAACCGGTTTGCCTACATGACGCTTGAAGTTTTATCAAGGATGGAGGCGAGGCAACGGCAGCAGGGAGGCAATGGGTTTGTATTCACCGGCAGGGACAACGGGAAGATTCGAGACGTATCAAACACAGTGCAGCGCACCATTGACGGCCTGGGCTTCAATCAAGGAGTAAGCGACCGGCGGCATAAATTAACCTTTCATAGTTGCAGACACACCTTTGCAAGTTGGGCGGCAATGAGTGGAGTTGATATGTTCACGCTTCAGAAACTTTTAGGGCATGAAACAGCGGCCATGACGCAAAGATACAGCCATTTATCAGAGGGCGGGTTACAGGCGGCAGCGAGACGGTTTGAAGCATCGCTTGAAGGCAAGATCGTCACCTTAAGCCCGAGGGAGGCCACGAGATGACGCCGAATCCACAGCATGGTAAGGGCGCAAGGATTAATGACCGAAGCGGGTGTCCAGAAAATATCCATAGCGAATGTATAGGCATGGTTGCTAAGAAGAACTGGAACTTTTTCAATTGCGAGCAATGCCAAATTTTTGTATCCCTCATGGTGAAGGCCGATATCGCTTTTCCTACCAATCCACCAGACTCTAAAGCCATTGACAAAGCTGATAGAAAAGAATCTCTAAAATACAGTGGCGCCCGACGTGTGGTGAAGTCTCTTCAACGGGCATTCTTGCCGAGACGCTTACGGGCGATTCGACAGCAGTTTGAGATATCCTCACATGTGGCGGACGCCTACTTACCTTTGGGAGATCAGACGCTTTTTCTACCAGGATTATCGCTACCGCACGAACTCATTGAGGAACTCCAGGGAGTTTGCGGACGGGAGCTTTCCGGGGCCGAGGTCAGCGCGATTACAAGTTCAGTGCGATGGTTCTTTCTATACGAGGCGATGACTACTGGCAGGAAAGCCCCCAGGATGAGCACACGCATTAAGCGTTTGGTAAAGCGGGTCCGGGAAGTCAGCCCCAGAATCCTTGACGTGCCAGTAAAGATTGACAAGCGCGTAAGAGCTAGAATGGTAGCCGAGACTCTTTTCATCATGGAGGTGCGTCCCCTCTGGGAGGCTATCACCGGCACACGGGCAACCGCATGGTTCTCGGAGGCGCCAGGTTCTAGCCCCTTCACCCGGTTTTGCCAGGCCCTTCTTGACCATGCGCAATTTTTAATTAAGTAAGCCAAATCTCAATATATCCCATTTAAGCAATCCTTATTACCAAAACCTCTTGCACGTAACACTACGATATAACTACAATTCTACATTATTGTCATTTTTTCATCAAGAAGGTGTCTTTATACAGCCCCCTAAATGTGTCGTAAGATCCCGTCAGGATTCACACTAAATGATGGAGGGATTGGAAATGATTGAGCAATTTGATTGGGAACAATTAAAAACAAAGTTGCCCGAGTTACTGTCTCGGAAAATTGCGGTGGCAGCGCTTCCCGTGTTTTCGGCAGGCACATTGGCGAATTTTGATTCTAAGGGCGAGGGGCCTGAGCGCCTAACCATCGGCAAGAAAATTTTTTATCCGAGGGACTCATTCGTTGAGTGGCTGAAGAGCCGGACGAAGAAACCCAAAGCCGGAAAAATCAACTAACCATGACCGATATGAAAACAGCGATCCTTCAAAAATTTGCTGGTAATTGGGTCCCGGCATATGAACGGTTCCTGAGCCTTGAGCCTAGTGGCAAGGAATATGTCGCACTTTGTCCTTTTCATAATGACTCGACACCTTCTCTAACAGTTGAGCCAGCAACAGGACGGTTCTATTGCCACGGATGTAAGGCTGGCGGCGATTTCCTGAAATTTTATGGCCTGAAGCACGGCCTTTCTATGAACGGCGGCTTTAGGCAGATCCTTGAGGGAATCTGCAGGGATTTTGGGATTGAGGCCACAGACGGCCACCAGGCGCACAAAAAGGACCACCAGGCGCAGAAGGAACGCGGGACCAGAAGCAAAACTTATGACTACACCGACCAGGCCGGCAAAATGCTGTTCCAGGTTGTGAGGTTCGAACCTAAAAACTTTAGCCAGCGCAGACCGGATGGCAAGGGCGGTTGGATTTGGAGCGTCAAGGACCTTGAGCTTGTGCCATATCGCTTGCCGGAGGTTTTAGGGGCCACAGAGGTTTTGGTTGTTGAGGGGGAGAAAGATTGCCAGACGGCAGCGCGGCTGGGATTCACAGCGACCTGCAATCCGATGGGCGCGGGCAAGTGGCGGGCTGAGTATTCAGACCACCTTAAAGGGAAAAAGGTTGTCCTGATCCCCGATAACGATCAGCCAGGCCGCGAGCACATGAACCAGGTTGCAGCGAGCCTTACAGGGAAAGCGGCAAGTGTCAAATTGCTGGACCTTTCCCACGATTGGCCGGGCCTTCCCGAGAAGGGCGATCTGAGCGATTGGGCGGAACACTATGGCGATGATGTAGGCGCGGCTGAACGGCTTGCGAGCCTGGTTGAAGGAGCACCAGAGTATAGCCCCCCGAAAGAGGCCACCCTTCAAGATGCTGTCCTGTCTGAAGCTGAGTTTTTGAAGCTCACGATCCCGGACAAGAGAATATTTCTCAACCCCTGGCTAACCGAGGAAAGCATCGCGCTTGTGAGCGGATGGAGGGGAACCGGAAAGACCTGGTTTGTTCTGGGAATCCTTAATTCTGTCACGACAGGAACCCCATTCGGGCCATGGCAGGCAGGGGAGCCAGTGCCAGCATTATTCTTAGATGGCGAAATGCCTGTTAACGACGTCAAATACCGACTCAAGACCATGAGCAACGGGACAAACCGTAAAGCCCCGCTATTTGTCTTTTCCGACTCCTACGCTAGTCACTTGGGCCTTCCGCGAGCCCACTTGTTGAATGAAGGCTGGAGGCAAAAGCTCAAGCAGATTCTTATAGACAAGGGCGTAAAGTTATTGGTTTTGGACAATCTTGCCAGCCTTTCGCCAGGGATTGATGAAAACAGCAAGCAAGAGTGGGACCCGGTTAATCAATGGCTTCTTTCACTGCGCTTTGCCGGAATTTCGACGGTGATGCTGCACCACGCGAGCAAAGAGGGCAAACAGCGTGGAACTTCCGGCAGAGAAGATAACATAGATATTAGTATTCTCTTGAAAAGCCCCGCAGACTATGAGCCTGAAGATGGGGCCAGGTTCACAGTTCATTTCAGTAAGGCCCGGGTTCGCACTTCCGAGCTACCGAAAATTTCCGACTATGAATTTAAGCTGACCGAGATTGAAGGTAAGTCAATATGGAGCTGGGCCACGGCAAAAAGGAAAACCCGGGACTTGGTTCTCTCTATGCTTCACGAGGGTAATGACCAGAAGAGCATCGCTGAGGCTTTGAAAATATCCAAAGCCCATGTTTCGCAGATTCGGAAGCAAGCCATACACGACGGTCTTATGGATGCCAAGAACACGCTTACAGAAAGAGGCGGGATGGCTGTTTCATAACACCCGAAAACACCGAACTGAGCTGTGAACTAGGCTGTGAACTGTGGTGTGAACTCGGATGTGAACTTTTGTGAACTCAACAATGAAAGAACTATATAAATCAATATGTTATATTGCAGATCAAAAGTGAACTCGCACAGGTGTTCAGTTCAGTTCACAACACCCCCGTAGGGGGTGTGAAGTGTGAACTGGCTGGGGACATCTTTGATGAGGTGTATTCTCAAAAAGCGTGTAGGAGCGAATTATGAGGAAAAAGAGCGAAAGCCTTAGTGTGATTCAGGAGCGGTGCATTGCGGCATTATTGACAACCCCTAGCATCAAGGATGCAGCAAAAGAAATAGGCATAACCAGCAGGACCATTTTTCTATGGCTTAACGATGAAAAATTTTCGGAAGCCTATAGACAGGCCCGATCTAAAACCGTCGGTCTTGCGCTAGCTGAAATCCAAAAAGCTATGCCCCAAGCAATAGCCGCATTGAAAGAAGTGATGGAAAACCGAGAAGCACCACCTAGTGCACGTGTGTCGGCAGCCAGGGCGGTCCTTGAGCTGGCTGAGAGATGGACACAGACCGAGGATCTTATCGGTAGGGTTGAAGTTCTGGAGAAAAAGATTGCACAGAAAGGAGTCAAGCAATGAAGTTAGATAACAGACTGAAAAAGCTGGAAGAAGTAGTCGGAGAGGATGTTGAGGTCAGCGACGAACAATACGAGGCACTCCTTATCCCAATCATAGAAGCCAGCAGGGATGGCCTGCCGCGCCCATGCTCCGAAGAGCTGGCTCTCGCGATAATCAAGAGATGGCTCGACGAGTGCGCCAGACAACCGCTTCCGACTTTCAAGCAGGAGGTCTGAAAGTGATCTTGTGAAATCTAACGGGACTTTCAGGGATACTCCCTGTGGCCTGAAGGTAAGAGGCGTTTAAGCACGTAGGGAGGCTTCAGTAACGTCAATAGCAGATGCCATTATTAAAAATGCTGCCAAACGCTTCCTGGAGCATATCCGGCGGGGAAAAAGGATGAAAACCACCTCTTCACCGCAGTTAAAACCTATATCTACCGCTGATAAAAGAAATTCCTGTCGTAAATTTTTACAAATCTGCACATTTATGTTTCGTAATGCTATCAATTCATTAAGCCATTGTGCCCACTTTATCATGAAAAAAAGTGTCAAGGAACTTTACAAAATATGCACGCCCTGTTTCCTTGTGGATATTTATTGTCAATTATCTTAGTGAATTGCAAGTTAAGCATATTATTTGCATATATTATTTCCTATTGGCTGTCACAGAGATGATCTAGCATAATCTCTTGTTGATGGGAACCCTGCTTCAATACCGGCATCCCATAGCTCCAATTGTTCTACGACCTAACTCCATCTGCGATCATCTCATCCTTCTGATTTCATGTAGCCACGAAGTTTTTTGATAAACCCAACGAAGTTATTAAGGAGGGCTGAAGAATGGTCCAGAAACGCCAACGGCTAGTGTCTGTGGTTGTATGCTTGATGGTATTTGTTTTCTTGACGGAGTCAAATGCTGGCCTCATAGACCGAGGAGGTGGCATCATTTATGATGATGTTTTGAATGTCATGTGGCTCCAAGATGCTAACTATGCAAAGACATCGAGTTACGGTTTGACTGATTCGCTTGGCCGCATGAACTGGCAAAACGCGATGACTTGGGCCAGTAATCTGGATTACGGTGGTTATGATGATTGGCGGTTACCGCAGACGCTACCCGTGAATGGAATAAATTACAATTACGCGGGAACATCTTATTATGGCTACAGCGATGAAGGATTCAATATTAGCGCTCCGGGTAGTACTTATGCGGGTAGCACGGGTAGCGAGATGTCGTATATGTATTACAATAATCTTGGGAACAAGGCTCCTTATAGCCCCAACGTCAACCCTCAGCTAGGTTGGGAGTCAAAAAACTCTAGCTTTTTTATCAATATTCAATTCGGCATGCCTTCTGGAGATTCAACTTACTGGTCTGAAACCATATATGCTCCTAACCCTCAAAGCAGTTGGATATTTCACTTTCATGATGGTAGCCAGTACAACATCGGAAATTCAGATAGTGATCTAGCCTTTGTGTGGGCTGTCCGTGATGTTCCCGAACCTTCCACCTTGCTCCTTCTTGTCTCAGGTCTCATCGGGATTTCAGGACTGCGGAGGAAGTTTAAGAGGTAACAAAATACTTGCATCCCCTCTGCAAGAAATGCATAGACAGGTATAGGTCCAGGCGGGTAGGTAACAAAGCTCCCGCCTGGGATCTACTGTGTAGTCCATAGCATTGGACGGGGATTAACTCTCTGCGGTGCCGTAGAAGATCCAGGAATTTCAAACCACGGCGTATCATTTCAGGATTCTCCCAGCACGAGCCCTGTGGCGCATCTAGGCGGCCATAGAGGCAGGTTTTAAGCCCATATAAGCTCAAAGGCATAGCTGAGCATGGGTTGTTAGAGATACAGCCTTTCGGGCAAGCTAGGAGAAGGCAAACCCTGCTGTAAGTATTCATTGATGCCTATGGGGGTTCCATATTTTTGATGCCTCCCTGCAAGCCTGCCCTGAGTTACTAACCCTCCCCTCGGAGCATCTCGCCTGACACCATGCAGAAACACATCATCATCCATATTCCGGATAAGGACAGCTCTGGATTTGGATCAGCTACCGGCGGCGTAAACAATGACAGATGCAGATGTGCTTATGTTCATCAGGGATCTTATCGGTGGCGGCGGACTTAGATATAGAGAGACCAGCAGGAACTATCAAGCTTCAATGGAGCTGTATGAAGAGGAGCCTTCTGAGGGGGATTGGTGGGGCCTGACGACAGGCTCACCATAGCAGTTACTGTTGGGAACCATGAGTCCCTTTAAGGCAAATCTATTTGGCTCAATTTTCGATTTCATATCCCGAAAGAAAAATTGACCTCTCCCCATTATTATATGCGTTATAGAGCAATTTGATATTAGATCCAGGACCGAAAGGTATGCCAGAACCTAAGTTTACTTTTGTGAGGTTTGGTACGGTAGCCCCACTTCCTTGTATATTTATTCTAACTTTAGCTATGTCATTTTCAAATAGCCAAAGGTTTATGCCATTATAATCTAATGATTTAGGTGCATTGAAAAGAAGATCAGTTACTATGGCGGTCTTATCATTAGATACAGTTTTAAGAAGTAATTCTTTATCTTCTTGTGTTTCGCTTGCTGGAATCATGGTAAATACACTAAAGACCTTTCCGCAACATAAGGCTTGGCTGCTGTTTGAAGCAGTTATCTGCCTTGTTCCATCGGGAAAAGCGATCCCAGTCTTTACACCCTGGAGAGCTAAATCTCCCTGTACAGCAACCGGCCCTTTAATCTCGATTTCTTGGCAATAACCCAAATCAATTGAGCAAGAGATAATGACTGTAACTATAGCCAAAACACAGTAACCTTGTCCTCGAAGCATGTCTTCTCCTCCCTGCATCCTTGTTGCAGCTATGTTTTTGTCGGTACCTTAAAAAGTATTTCGCATCTCTTTGAGTAACACAAGGTTATTCTCAAATACAAGTTACCACGGCCTCAAGAATGGAAGTTTTTTCGGTTGACACATCACAACTGACTTGCTTAGAGTCCAATATCAAACAGACTCCAATTTGTTTTCGTTAATCGCGGGCTTCTTGATAACCCAAGGATCAGCACGATGGTAACGGAAAACGGCATTCCTCAAAGGCACCGGCCATCCGAAGGAAGACCTCCTCCACACGATTATCTTGGTACCATCCCGTCTAACCACAATCACTTAGAAGATATTGGCTGGCAGTCGCTGATGAAAGATCATTGGCCGGAGGGTGAAGCGTTTGCAATAATATATAACTTGGCCTGCCGACCTTCAAAACGATTACGTTCCTGTAACGCTTGGCTCCAGGAGGATTTGTAATGAAAAGGGTTATGATTGGTATAGGATTCCTGATTGTCCTATTTGCAGGCTCAGGGATATCCACAGCTCACTTAAGGGACGGCCTGGTGGCCTATTACCCCTTCAATGGGAATCCAAACGATGAAAGCGGGAACGGGCATAACGCAACACTCCATGGCGCAGTTCCCACCGCCGACAGATTCGGAAATCCAAATAGCGCCTACGAGACCACAGGGAACTATAGCGGCTGGGGTGGAGGGAACTATATCGAACTCCCTGATGTAATAGAGGGCTTTCCGAAATGCAGCTCAAGCTCCGGCACCAAGCTTGATACCTACGGAAGAGGGGCGCAAATTTGACTTCCAGGCGAGTCCACACCCCAGGTACTGCTGTCTTCTGGGCGAGTAATGATTTGCCCGGTTGGGAACAACATGTATTTCAATTAGTGTCGACTCCGGCTTTGATTATCGGGAGAATCATAGGCATTCCTTGGTCAATATTTGCAAATCTTTTCAGACCAATCGGATGTTTAATTATGCTTCCTATGCACATAATGTGGATGCTTATCTTCGGAATAATTCTTGGGTTAAGCTTTATAACTCAGAAGCTTCCCATACTGCGACCAATTAGCTTTTGCATCGCTTTGCCGTTCTTGCTAACTGGAACTTTCTTAAATGCACTCAATAGCGGCGTGTCATCATCACCTTCCGACCTTCTAGCGGTGATCGAAAAGGATGATCTGCTTGAGACTTTCCCTTACACATATTCATTATTCAATATCCTCAGATCAAATGAACTGGATTAAGTTTGCAGAACTTATGAGATCTGGGTACCATTACCTAATGGAGCAGCAATATGGAAGATCAACAATGCACAAATAAAGTAAGAGTTTTTCATCCTGCTATATGTTTAATGCTTTCTATATGGGCGGCATGCTGGACAATATCTAATGGTATATGGTATTTTGCCAATACATATAAGATGTTGTCAACACTTGGTTGGAAATCATTTACATTAGCCATTAGTCCTGCCTTTTGGTTATGGTTAACCCTAGTATCGGCATCCTGGTATGCGCCTCTCAGTATGATATTTCTGCCCTGGAAAATGATTAAACTCACTCATTCTAGATCAATATTAGCTCTTATTATTATTTTAGTTCCTGTGATCCTTACTTTAATCTTTGGCACAGAATATTGGTTTCCTCTTAAGACTGACAATGGTTGTATCTACATAAGGATGATCCCGTTTCTCTAAAAGTTGAATGTGAGCTTGAGTTCAAGTATCAGAGTCGCATATGTATTTTGCAGAAGGATAGGGTTGTTTAACAAAATCTTGAACCGGACAAGCGCCACACGTGGTGCTGTGCAAGGTGGTCGTGCTGCGGCGCTTGCCGGTTAAGATTGCCGTTGAGACCAAGAGAATGAACCAAGGATGACTCCATGACAAAACGGAATTACTGGCTCGATCTGTTCACAGGTGTAACATGGGCGGAGTTCAAAGCAGCGGAAGGGAGGGTCTCGGGTTTCCGCGAATCTCGCTGGAACGCCGTTAGCAAGATAAAGCCCGGTGACTATCTGCTGTGTTATCTGACGGGGGTTTCCCGATTCATCGGTATCCTTGAAGTGACAGACAAGCCTTACAAAGACAAAACCCGAATATGGAAGGACGAGGACTTTCCTTGCCGGCTACAGGTCAAGATCATTGGCGAATTAACGCCTGAAACTGCCATTCCCGTCCTTCATCTCAGGGAGCAACTCTCCTTCTTTGAAAATCTCACTAGCCCCCATGCTTGGACAGGCCACTTTCGTGGCTCTCCAGCAAAGTGGTCTGCTGCCGATGGTGAAGCTGTTGTTGCTGCTATCCTTGACGCCCAGGCAAATCCCGTCTCTCGCCCTATTGATGAGCGAAAACTCAAGTACCGACCAAAGACTTTAAAGACAAAGGCTGGCTCTGTAACGGTCCCTGGTTCAGAGGAAGAGGGTCTTTCTGAAATTGACGTCGAGGTCAAGAAACCAAGAGAGCATACGGAAATCCAGTGGCATCTTCTAAAGCTCGGCTCAGATATGGGCTTCGATACTTGGGTGGCCAGAAATGATCGGGGCAAGGCGTGGGATGGAAAGAAGTTCACCGACCTCACGAAACTAAAGGCAGAATTACCACTTCAGTTTGACGAAGCAACAAACAAGACAATCGAGTTGATTGACGTCTTGTGGTTGAAGGGAAACGCCATTGTTGCCGCATTTGAAGTGGAAAGCACCACTTCTATTTACTCTGGCCTCCTCCGTATGGCAGACCTTGTAGTCATGCAGCCAAACTTGAACATTCCGCTTTACTTGGTGGCCCCCGATGATCGCCGGGACAAGGTAGTCACAGAAGTTAATAGACCTACATTCTCGCACCTAAAGCCACCACTGTCTGAGATATGCCGTTTCATCTCGTTTAGCAACCTAAAGGAACAGATTAGGGCGGTGAGCCACATCTTGAGGTTCCTAAAGCCGGAGTTCTTGGAGGAGATATCTGAGTCTTGCGAGATTGAAGAAATATGAGTCCCAACGAATAAGGATAGACGTGGACGGCGCGACAAAGCTTTCCGTTATGATTAAGAAGGCAATATGAAAAAACATACAAGAGCCTTCGTGTTTCCTGTCATCTGTTTATTATTCCTTGTGCTCCTCTTGTTATCAAGGTGGGCAGCGCTAACTATCGGTCTTATAATTCTTGGGGGCTTCAATTACCTAGAAAAAATATTCAAAATAGAGATTACAAGAAACACACGAATAGCCCTACTAGTTGCTTTTATAATTTTGTCTGCCTCTAATTTGTTTTATAATTACCACAAAGAATACAGTACACGCCAGAAAGTAGAACAAGCAGAACGAACTGCAGCAGAAGCAAAGCTGGCATTAGAAAGATTTAAAGCGCCTCGTGTCTTAAGCCCACAAGAGCAGCAACTAATCGTTTCCAAAATTAGTAAATATGGCGGGCAGGAATACCTCCTAACGACTTTTTGGGACCTTAAGGAGCCATTGGACTTCAGTAACCAACTACACCAAACGCTACTAACAGCGGGTTGGAAATACATCCCACCAGGTAAAGGAGGCTCATTCTTGTTGGGCGGCCTTGCTGGTGTCCAAGTCTGGGTACATCCTGAGGCCGACCCCGCAGTCAAGGATGCGGCTAATGCGCTTGTATCTGCTTTAGAAAAAATAGGGCAGTCCCCCACATTGAAACTGAAAAATTCCCAAAACGCTAAGGACAATACAATACATTTGAATATTGGAACGAAACCATGACTGGTACATAACCACGGCTTGCACGGCGACGGCATAAAGCCGCCTCGCGTGAAGCCGAATGTTAGGCATGAGAGAGAGGTCAAGATATGGAGCTACCAAAGTTTAACGAGACATTCATGCCGATTCTTCAGACCCTCAGCAATGGAGAGGTCGTTCATCATCGCGAACTCATCAAGCGAGTTCAGGAGCAGTACTACTCGGAGTTGCCCGAAGAATTGCTGCAACAGAAGACAAAGAGCGGTGAGGTGCTGATTGAAAATCGAATTGCATGGGGAAAGTCCTATCTCAAGAAGGGCGGGCTCGTTCATTACCCAAAGCGCGGCATGGTTCAGATCACCGAATCGGGAAGGAAAGCCTGCGCTCAGGGAGTGACTCTTCGTGATATGGAATCTAACCTGATGGATTTCTACGCTGAAGAAAAGACAAAGAAGACGGACACACCTGTGGGTGCCGAACAATCTCCACAGGATATGATAGATGCAGGTTTTTCTGAAATTGAGGCACAAACGAAATCTGAACTACTAGAGAAATTGCATGAAATCGATCCGTTCTATTTTGAGAAGGTTATTCTCATTCTGTTGAAGAGGATGGGGTATGGAGACTTCACCGAGACATCCAAGTCTGGAGATGGCGGAATCGACGGAATAATAAACGAAGACAAGCTGGGTTTGGAGAAGATATACATACAGGCGAAGCGTTACACCGACAACAAGGTGCGAGAAGCTGATATTCGTAACTTTATCGGCGCGATGAGCGGAGACACCACAAAAGGCGTATTCGTAACGACCAGCAGCTTTGATGAAAAGGCAAAGAAGAAAGCACGGGAGGCGCATCATACGATCATTCTTGTGGATGGGGAACGCCTGGTTGGTCTGATGTACCAATTCAATGTCGGGGTGCAGGTCCGCAATCAGTATGAAGTCAAACAAATCGACTCAGACTTTTTCGATGCCTCATGAACCACAGAGGCAAGAAATAACCGATTGCTTACCAGACTCCTTCTGGCGACGTCCTAAAGGCCGAGGAGCGACGTGTGTGCCGGGCATGGCACAGAACTGATGGGGTGAAAGTCCCCATGCCAGGTTTTCGCGGAGCCGAGGGCGGGGAGGAATGGCAGAGGGACTTATCCTGAGATGGCCTGCCGATTATGAATATAGTTCGAGCGGATAGCTGAAAAGATGAGAAACAAGAAAAAGGGAAACATAGATAACCCGTCGGAAATTTCTAGTTCGATTTCAACCAGTAGCTTCATGATGCTCAAGGACTTCAAGTTAGACGACATGGAGCGTTTCAAAGAGTTCATAATTTCTGCAATCGAAAGTCAGAAGAAGGACGTCCAGGGAAGGGCTGCAAAAAGAGATACCTCTGGAATGAGTGAGGATGAGATTGAAAGATTTAGAGAGTTTGATGCTGATGACTATTACCTGGTTGAGGATGCATTCTCTGAAATGGTTATGAACTCCTTCGTAATTATACTCTATTCTTATATAGAGGATTGGCTCAACTGCTCCAGCGATCATTTCTATTATGAGCAACAAGAGAAATGCAAAGAGCGCGGTGAGCAATCTATCGAGATAAAATATACCGACATGAAAGGGAATGGTATCGATAGGGCCGGGCTTTATCTTGAAAAGATATTTAAATTTGACCTCCACAGAGGGGAGCTGCCTTGGCAGGAGATAAAGGCGTTGCAGAAAATTCGAAATATTCTTGTCCATAATGGGGGTTAGGCAAGCAAGGAAATGATGAAAGATCCAAGAATACGGGGTTGCATAAAGGAGGGGCAAATAGAGTTTAAGGTAACAAGTGAGGAAGACCTCGGAAAGGTCAAAGTGAAACAAGGTTACCTCGATAGGATTCTTAAGCAAACACGGATATTCTTGAGCGAGATAGAATCTCAATACCGCAAGGGTGATGCAAATACTGATGGCAGGAAACATGAAATATAACTTCAGTCAATAACACTATGGAAGGCGCAGCGGAACTGCCGGACTATCTTGATGCCGATAGTTACTCAACTATATATGATTCCAATGCCGAACTTTGACGCCGTTAAAAAGAAGTGGAGCAGGTAATGCTGAAACTAACCGATCAGGAAAAACAAGAAATCATCCGTTATCTCGAATCTGGGCGGGAATTGCCGGAGAAATACCGTTTTCTGCTGTTTGAGGACAAGCGCGAGGTGGAACTGGTCTGGAATGGCAAGACCAGTCAGGTCTGCAACATCGTCCTACCATTCCAGGTCATAGAGCAGGTGGATGAGCCTCGGGCAGAAAAACCCGCTGATACGGCCTTACAGATGGACATGTTCTCCCTAGATGTGCGAGGGCGGCAGATCAAGGGATGGACAAACAAACTCATCTGGGGCGACAACAAACTTATCCTCTCATCGCTCAAAAACGGGCCGCTACGCGACGAAATCGAAAAGCAGGGAGGGCTGAAGCTCATTTACATTGATCCGCCCTTCGATGTGGGAGCTGATTTCTCTATGGACATAGAAATCGGCGGAGACACCTTCACCAAGAAGCCCAACATCCTTGAAGAAATCGCCTACCGCGACACCTGGGGTAAGGGCGCTGATTCCTTTATCGCCATGATCTATGAGCGTCTTGTTCTCATGCGCGACCTGCTGGCGGAGGATGGGAGTATTTATGTTCATTGTGATTGGAGGGTGAATGCATGGATACGGTTAGTTCTTGCCGAAGTATTTGGCAGCAGTAACCTAATAAGCGAAGTAATTTGGAAACATCAAATAATGGGGGGGGCACATGGTCGCAGTCTTCCGAAGGCACACGAGACACTCTTGTGGTTCAAAAAGTCTAACAAGTTTAAAATATGTGTCGAGTCACCTCAGATTCGTGTTCCATTCAGTGAATATGTCCTTTCAACAATGCAGCAAGATTCTGATGGGAAATGGTTTTACACACGAAGGAGAATGAGTCGAAAAGCAACCGATGAAGAACGCTCGTCCAAAGCACATACTGTGACTCATGTGGAGGACCCGGCCAAGGGCACATTAGCATCCGATGTGTGGGACGACTTCCCATCTTATCAACCCAAGCCAACCGACAACACGAAATACCCGACACAGAAGTCAAATGAAATTCTTGAACGCGTAATAGGCTCTGGGACCAACGAAGGCGACCTAGTGGCTGACTTCTTCTGCGGTAGCGGTACCACTGCGGCTGTCGCTGAGAAACTGGGCCGAAAGTGGATCGTCTGCGACCTGGGCAAGTTCGGCATCCACACGACGCGCAAGCGAATGATCGGGGTTCAGCGACAATTGAAGGCCGACGGCAAAGACTATCGTGCCTTTGAAGTCCTGAACCTTGGTAAGTACGAGCGCCAGCACTTTGTAGGCGTTAACCCGAACCTCCGTGAGGAAGAACAACAGAAGCAGTTGGCGGAGAAAGAATCAGCGTTTCTGGAACTCATCCTCAAGGCTTACCGGGCGGAGAAGGTTGAGCAGTCAGGCTGCTTCCACGGCAAGAGGGCCGGGCGCATGGTAGCTATCGGGCCGGTAAACCTGCCGGTGACAAGACTTTTCGTAGAGGAGATCATCCTGGAATGCCGCAAGAAGCACATAACCAAAGTAGATATCCTGGGCTTCGAGTTTGAGATGGGTCTGTTCCCTAACGTACTGGACGAGGCACGGAGCAAGGGGATTGATATCGCGCCTAAATACATCCCCGCCGAGGTGTTTGACAAGAGGGCCGTGGAGAAGAATCAGGTGGTTTTCCACGACGTGGCAGCCATAGAGGTTAAACCGCATGTAGATAAAAACAGAGTTGCTGTGGAGTTGACGGACTTTTCAGTGTTTTATTCGCAGGATTCCATCAGACATGCCGAGGAAGCCTTGAAAAACAAAGGCAGCAGGATAGTGGTGGAAAAGGGCCAGATCATAAAGGTGAGCAAGGACGCCAAGGGCATAATAACACGCGAGACGCTGACAAAGGACTGGCGGGACTGGATTGACTACTGGGCGGTGGATTTCAACTTCGAGAGCAAACGCGAGATAATCCGGGTGCCTGTGGAACTGGACTTATCGAGTCAGAAAATCCTGCCGGGCATGGAAAGCCCTCAGATGAACTTGCAGGCATGGGAAGAACGCTGGACGGGGGATTACATATTCGAGAATGAGTGGCAGAGCTTCCGTACGAAGAAGAACCGGTCCCTGGAACTAAAAAGCGTGTTCCACGAATGCGCGCCCGGTCGGCGCAAGATCGCGGTAAAGGTGGTGGACATATTTGGCAACGATACGATGACGATAGTCAATGTCACCGTCGGCAAGAACGGAGGGAAGCTATAATGGGACTTCATAAGGACTTTCCACCGTCGCCGCACGCGATTCTTGATCCGGGTATCCGCTGGTTTCCCGCTGATGAGGCACTGCGGGATACAACCATGGATAAACTTATGCCGCCTTTGGTAGCGCAGCTTAGGAAGAGAGTTAAGGAGTTCCGGGACAGCGGCTATGTGGGCGCGACGGAAACAAGTCGCAGCCTTCTCAGGTGGTGGTTCAATACGCCCCACCTGCTGCCGAAGGCAGACGAGACGATGGCTGAGTTTCAATACTATTTCGCCCAGCGCGAGGCACTTGAAACGATTATCTACCTCTATGACTTGGTAGGCGCGCGGGACAAACATGACCTTATGCGCTTCGATGCCAGCGGCCTGGTGTCCGGCAGCATGTTCGACGAGACCTGGAGGCGCTTTGTGGTCAAGATGGCCACCGGCAGCGGAAAGACAAAGGTCATGAGCCTCGCACTGGCGTGGAGTTTCTATCACAAGATCTATGAGCCGGAATCGGAAATGGCAAGGAACTTCCTGGTCATCACGCCCAACATTATAGTGCTTGATCGTATTTACAAGGACTTTCAGGGGCTGCGGATATTCTTTGAAGATCCGGTTATCCCCGATAACGGCTTTGAAGGGCACAACTGGCGGGATGATTTCCAGTTGACCCTGCATGTGCAGGATGCAGTTCGGGTGACGCGACGCACTGGAAATATCTTCCTGACCAACATCCATCGCGTCTATTCGGGTGAGGACATCCCGCCGACGGCGGATGACGATAACACGATGGACTATTTCCTGGGCAAACGTCCTACAGGGGCAACCACGGATTCCAAGGTGGATCTGGGAATGATCGTACGTGATATTGATGAGCTTATGATCCTCAATGACGAGGCTCACCATATCCACGATCCGCGGATGGCGTGGTTTAAGTCCATCGAGGATATACACAACCGGCTTCTGCAAAAGGGCTCATCTCTCGCCATGCAGGTGGACACGACGGCGACTCCTAAACACAATAACGGTGCGATATTTGTTCAGACAGTGGCCGATTACCCGCTGGTAGAGGCCATAGCTCAGAACGTGGTCAAGCATCCTGTGTTGCCTGACGCACCGAGCCGGGCAAAATTGCAGGAACGGCAGAGCGCAAAGTTTACTGAAAAGTACGCCGATTATTTAAACTTGGGCGTGATAGAATGGCGAAAAGCCTATGCCGAACACGATAAAATGGGCAAGAAGGCGATTCTGTTCGTGATGACCGACGACACACGCAACTGCGACGACGTAGCCGAGTATCTGGAAGGGCATTACCCTGATCTTGACGGCTCAGTGCTGGTGATCCACACCAAAAACAATGGCGAGATTTCAGAGGCTGCCTCCGGCAAGGACAAGGAAGAGCTGGAGAAACTGCGAAAGCAGGCTAATGAGATTGACGGTATGGATAGCCCCTACAAGGCCATTGTGTCGGTTATGATGCTAAAGGAGGGCTGGGACGTTAAGAACGTAACCACTATAGTCGGACTGAGGGCCTACGCGGCAAAGAGCAATATCCTTCCAGAGCAAACCCTCGGGCGGGGATTGCGGAAGATGTATCCGGGTGAAGTGGAAGAGTACGTCAGTGTAGTAGGAACAAATGCCTTCATGGAGTTCGTTGAATCAATTCAGGCAGAGGGTGTGGTCCTGGAGCGGAAGGCCATGGGAGAAGGAACTGGGCCGAAGACGCCGCTGGTAGTGGATATTGACCGCGACAATACGAAAAAGGACCTTGATTCACTGGACATTGAAATTCCGGTTCTTACGCCTCGCACATATCGGGAATACAAAAGCCTCTCTGAGTTGGACATCGCAGCGATGGGACATCAGAAAGTAATTTACTTGAAATTCAGTGAGGAGCAACAGCGGGAGATTGTTTTTAAGGATATTACTACGGGAGAGATCACGCATACGACGATACTAGATACCGCGGGAGTTGCCGACTACCGAAGTGTGATAGGCTATTTCGCCCAGACCATCATGAAGGAGTTGCGGCTGGTCAGCGGTTATGACGTGCTGTACGGAAAGATCAAGGCGTTTGTGCAGACGGAGCTGTTCGACCATGCGGTGGACCTGGAAGATCCCAACACTATGCGTAACCTCTCTGAGCTTGCTGCCACAAAAACTCTGATTGAAACGTTCAAGAAGGCTATCAACGCTCTCACGGTCAGGGACAAAGGCGATGCAGAAATCCGTGACACCATAAAGCTGCGTCAGACCAGACCCTTCGTGGCCAAGGATCAGGGATACATCGTCCCAAAGAAGAGCGTATTCAACCGCATAATTGGTGATAGTCATTTTGAATTGGTCTTTGCCGGTTTTCTTGAAGACTGCGAAGACTTGATCTCTTATGCCAAGAATTATCTGGCAGTCCATTTCAAGCTGGACTATGTGAATGTAACCGGGGATATCTCCAACTACTACCCTGATTTCCTGGTTAAGTTATCCGGTAAACGGATTGTCGTTGTTGAAACGAAGGGACAGGAAGACTTGGATGTTCCACTAAAGATGGCACGGTTGCGGCAGTGGTGCGAAGATATCAACCGAGTGCAGTCGGATATGAAATACGACTTTGTTTACGTGGACCAAGAGGGCTTCGAGAAGTATAAGCCTAATTCATTTCGGCAATTGCTCGGCAGCTTCAGGGAATACAAGGATAAGTAGTAGGGCAATGTGCTGGATGGCAATGAGCGGGGGATAATTACCAGCCAGCCACGGGGGGGTTGGGGCAGGAGGAATGATAAATGAATGCATCGAATATTCTCGCTGTGCTTGGCATTCTGGCGACTGCGGTTTTTGGTATCTGGGGCCTCGTCATCGTAATTAGACGCCAATATCCAGGGCAGTTGACATACGTGAAGCAGCCCTATATCGGCCTTTTCGATTCGATTGTCAAGAACCTTCCCGAACTAGCAGTCCTCTACAACAATGCGCCGGTTGGAGAGGGCCTGGTGCTGGTCAATGGAGCTATTCTAAATACAGGAAGCATAGACATCACCGATTCAATGGTTGAACAAAAGCTTGCATTTGCCTTACCTTCTGACTTTCGTTGGCTTACGGCTAAGATCGTCGGCACTTCCGGGAATGTAAAAGCTTCGCTCGATATTCAAGCCAATTCACTCGTCCTCTCAACAGGACTGTTTCGATGCAACGAATCGATAAAATTCCAGGCCATAGCTGAAGCCCCCATTCATCGAGCTGGTGACACAGGAAGAAGGGAGACCCCTATAGAAGACCGCCTTGACAAATCGATCTCGATAACCCACCGAATCGCGGACACGCAGGAAGTTGCGTCGATCCAACTGCCTAACTCTCGACTAGCAAAGCGTCGCGAGCGGTTGTTGTTCTTCATGGCCCTAGTAATTACGGTGTTTGTGGGGATCACTGTCTTGGGAATGATATTCGAGGGCATTCCGGGTGAAATGCACTTCATCGTTACCGATAGTAGCGGAATACAGCACGAGGTACGCACTACTCTCAGACTTGACGGAATAATGACACTAAAAGGTGTTGAGGATGATTTCCGTAGAGAGGTCACTGTAAACGAGTTCTTCGCCCAAGGCCACCTCAATGCGAAGGTTGCACTGTTGCATGAGGTTAAAACGCTATTAATCCCATTTCTCTCCTTATACGTTCTCTTCCCATGGGTTCTTTGTCTGCATAGTTACCGTCAGCGTAGGAGAGCGGACAGATTTCGCCGGTTGCTTGGCATTCAAGCTAATAAAAAAGCCAAAGAAAAAGAGGAGGCTTGACAGGCGCACTAATCAGGTCACAAAAGATCATTTTTATTATAAAGGGACGTAAAGGACGCTTTGCGGAAACGGCCTATTCAACCCTTTCAACACATCACTCACCAGGAGCCACGCAGACCGACGATTTCAAGGCGGGGCATAGTTGGATATAGACCAAACTGAAATCGCTTAAAATAGAGCCTGTTTTGTGCGTCAGTCTCAGCCTTAGCGATCCGAGAAGGCTGTCATCGAAAGGTGGGGCTCTTTTCTTATTTTGGCTTGTCACTTGAGGGGATCAGGGTTTCTTTTTTATACACCAGTTATACACTGGAAGGGACAGCAACAAAAAAGGACTTAAGCTTTTCTTGCCTAAGTCCTTGTTTTATTTGGCGCGCCTGCCGTGATTCGAACACGGGGCCTGCGGATTAGAAGTCCGCTGCTCTATCCAGCTGAGCTACAGGCGCGTGGAATGGGAAGATCAAAAGATGAACTTCATTTGAAGCTGATCTGAAATATCATCTGGTTTTTCGGGTTTCTTTGTTCCGTTACCGTTCAGGACCTCCCTCAAAACCACGTTCGTATCGCTTTCAAGCTCAACCACAATTTCAGCAAGCGCCTTAAGATTGACAAGTGTCTTTCTTGACCTTTCCCTGTAAGGCAGTCTCAGGACAGGGTCGGAAAGCATCTCCAAAACCTGAGCATAAAAATCATTATCCAGCTTTTCAGCGCTTCTGTAGATGAGCGATACCCATCTCTGTTTAAGGTCTTCAGGAAGCTGGCGGTACTGGGCAAGGATCTCAGGATCTTTGCCAAGGGAAAGAGATCTCTTGAGCCGGGCGATCGAGGCTCCGACCTCTTCGGCATCGGATGGTGTGAGCACTCCCGCATTTACAAGCTCGTTCCAGCGATTTTCTATCTGAACCCTTACCCATCTTTCACCTTCCTCGGGCGGAAGAGAAATTTCAAGGAATCTTTGATGGGCATTTAATATGTCCTTCCCCATGCCCAGGCCTGAGCCGTTCAATTTCCTGATTATTCTGGTCAGGCTTTCAAGAGATACTCGTTTCATATCCCTTAGCCTGTGATCTTGCAAGACAAGATCCTCCCATTGCTGCCTTATAAACCCAACCTCTGCCTTCATTAAGGAAAAGATTATTCCCGATTTGGCAATCGCATTTCGCAGGCTGTGGGCTAGTATATTGCAGGCCCTCACCTTTTCCTTTGCAAGCTGATGCATGGCTTCGTAGGCCTGCTGCCTCACCTGATAGGAAAGCAGCTCAGTTCCCAGCGCCCTTGAAAGCTTCTTTATAAGGCTGGTCTCGGGACCTCCTATGTGTATCGTATAGGGCCTAAAATGGATCTTGATTACGGCTACGGTAGCAAAATCACTGTCAGCCCAGACAGTCTCTCCCTGATGGTTAGCGGGATAAGTGGGAAACTCGCTGGTCGTAAGGTATAGATCCTGTTTTCTCAAAAGAACCGGCTCCATGTGATGGAAGTCTTCCCAGATACCTTCCACCTGGAGTCGAACACTTCTCCCGTCCTCTCGGGGGTCTTCGGCGGTCCAGCTCTTCTGTTTCTCAACGCACCATGCCATCGCTTCCAAGGGGCGATATGGCTCGTCTCTATATAAGGCCCACGGCTTTCCGGGGGCATTATAATCCGACCTTTCCGGAAGTCCCCATGAAATGGCCGTCCTGCTGTCATTGATTATTCCTGAGGTGATTCTGGTAACCAACAGCTCTGGCGGTGAGCCTATAAGATAGACTGTCCCCTTAAAGGCATTGGGTAAGCAAAAGAGAATGGTCTCTATTATTTCCTTGCAGGCCCGCTCGAGAAAAGCTTGGTCAACGTTGATGGCCAACCGGGGCTCCTTCCCAAAAACCGCATAAATTGGTTCTCGTCTTGCTAAACCCTTGAGAACCGCAGAATATAGACAACAATGTATATGTTTTTTATTATTTGTCAATAAGAAAAGACCCTGGGAGGAAGACGGATAGAGCTGAGGGAAGACCCAGTTTGCCGTACAAATAAAATATGCCGTTTCAGGGGTCGCCTCCGACTTAATTTGAGAAACGAAGGAGTATCTGCAAAAAATGGGTTGTAAGGAACTGCTTCTTATAGGAACGGTGCATGGTGATCCCGAAGGTCTTGAGCGGCTTCTAACGCTGCTCAAGATGGAAAAACCCATCCACATTGCAGTTGAAATAAGCCCTTACGGGCTTTTTTACCGTAAAAGGAATGGAAGCTTATTAAAGGCGACCCTTACAAGACGTATAAGGAGACTCGAAAGACAAACCGGCGTTCCCCTGCGAGCCAGAGAGGAGATAACCTCGATAAGAGAAAAATTCAGCACGCCGTTTGAGTACAGGGCCGCTGTCAGATACTGCATAGGAAGCAAGGCCAACTTTCATGCAATTGATTTATCAAATCTCAGTAGAGACCTTATAGAAAGCTGCTGGAAAAAGCTTATCTCAACTGACAATCTGAAAACTTTACTGAATTATCCGTCTAAAAACGATCTATCCTCGATATTACAGGAGTATCTCCTTGCAGAAAGGCTTCTCAAGGAAAAAGAAGGCTCACTGATAAATACCTTGCTTGCGCCGTTGGGTTCAGAACCCATTTATGCGGAAAGAGAGGCCCATCTTGAAAGGGCTTTGCTTGATCTATACAAGAAGATTGAAACCGGCTGCTTTGTCTATGTGGGAGGATGGCAGCATCTTCTTCATACAGGGCATTTTCAGACCCTGTTTCAGCGCCTTTTGCCTTTTAAGCCAAGGCGCATTCTGCTCCCGCACGGACAAAAGACGGCCAGCACCTGTTGACCGAAGAACCTTAACACTACTCCTTGCCCTCACTGTTGTCTGTCATCACAGGCTCATAATCAAGAGGGAAATAGACTCGATTCTCACCTCCCAGCCTGTGCCCAACGAGGCTTGAACGGTCGGAGCGTTTAACAGGCAAAGCATAAGCTCTCTTCCTCTCAAAAGCCCAAGACATCCGTGAGCGGCGCTAAGCTCGTCAAAACGATCCACCAAGTCCCTTCGCGCTGTGGGCCCGGCAATAACAAGAGGAACCGGTTCTCCTGAATGGATGAGCGGTGGGGCACACGGCGTGGAATGGTCTGCCGTCAGGGCGGCAATATGCGCAGGATTTTTACTGATTGCGAGAAATCATTGCTCGGTTTAAAATCACGCCATAAAGTCGGCCGCTTAACGCAAAAAAATATTTGATCCGGAGGAAATGGACATGAAAAAGACATTATCCTTGAAGGGGTGTTTTCCGCCTATACCGACGCCATTTGATTCCAGAGGCAGGGTTGACCACCAAAGATTGGCGGAAAATCTCGAAAAATGGCAGAAGACCCCTTTAAAGGGATTCGTTGTGCTAGGATCCAATGGAGAGGCCGTACTGCTTAAGGAAAGGGAAAAGCTTGAGGTCTGGAAGACATCCTACGCAGCCATTGGGAAAGACAGGCTCTTTATCGCCGGAACAGGCTGTGAAGCGACTCATCAAACGATCGAGCTTACGGAAAAGGCAGCCGCTATAGGCGCCCACGCCGCCATGGTAGTCACGCCCCACTACTACAAGAGCTCAATGGACCACAAGAACCTGGTTGCTCACTTTTGCGCGGTAGCCGACAGATCCCCCATTCCCATAATACTTTACAATGTTCCCGGCTTTACAGGTATTGATCTGACCGCCGAGACCATCATAGAACTTTCCGAACACCCTAACATAATCGGTCTCAAGGAAAGCTCCGGTAATATTGTGAAGATCTCTCAGGTCGTCGCCCGTGGGGAAAAATCCTTCCAGGTTCTTGCCGGCTCAGGAAGTTTTCTTGGACCCAGCCTTGTAATGGGAGCCGTGGGTGGTGTTATGGCCCTTGCAGCGGTAGCACCTTATGAGCTTCAGGAAATGATTGAAGCATATAATAGTGTGAGGATGGATCTTCTTCGCGACATACAACACAGGCTCATTGCCGTTAACCAGGCAGTAACAGCCAGATTCGGAATAGCAGGTCTTAAGGCGGCGCTCGACTGCCTCGGAATGTATGGAGGGCCGGTTAGAAGTCCTCTAGCGGCCCTCGCAGATGAAAAACTGGCCGAGCTTAAGACAATACTTAAGGAGGCAAAGCTCAGCAATCTTCCCCGCTGAGGGGGATGCTATTGACCTGACCCGGGGAGCTTGAAACCCTTCGGCAGATATTTTTTCAAGCTCTCGGACATACTTTTGCCCTCTTCTTTAGAATCCGAATCTTCCTTGCGCATCTTGCGGCGTGGTCTTTCTTCGGAAGAGTCATCCATCAGTTCAAATAAATTGGAGACTTTCGTGTAATCTGACGGCAGCTCAAAGAGATTATCAGGCTGTCTTCCTTCCTTAATATTTTTTAGTTCAGTAGAAGAGCCATCTTCATTCCGGACCCTCAAGGGCATGGGGAAATCATCCGAGATCCACTGAACGGTTTGTGATTTATTCTTGAATCCCATTATTTCAACGTTTGTAGTGACCTGTCTTTTTCGACACTTGTAACCCTCGACTTTTTCAGTACCCAGTTCCTTTACATCAGACTCCTTTAAAAGCCCTGAGAATGATTCCATCTCCTTTTCATCTATTCCCCTCTCAAAATAGGCCTTCTTATTGTTATTTATCATCCAGTGAAGGTTTCGGTCCTTCCTCACTATCACAACCATGTCGTTGTGCTTCTCCGATGAAGACGCGCCCATTCCAAGGCCCTCCATACGCATCTTTTCAGAGGCAAAGAAAATCTTCCCGGTGTTGCGTATCTTGCCCGCAGAATCTGTATAGACCTGATCTGCTGAGAACGCTTTGACCTTACCTGCCAGGGCCCACGATGCCTCAAACACAAAAACCGCGACCAACAAGATGGTAAAAGCCCAAATCATCCAAGTGGATTTACCCTTCATCTTACTGCAAGCCTCCTGTCTCTAAAGATTTTTCTCAATCTCAATCTAAAATTCCCCGAAACACAAGCCTCTCATCGGCATTATCCGTGGTCCCTCTAATAACCGCATGAACTGCGCTATGGATAATTCCTATCCCAGAACTACTCCCTTCACTTCACGGATCCTGTTGCCGAGAAATTTCTGACCAAAGGCCATGAATCTCTCGGGATCATCCGTTGTGAAATAAGAGTTATCCCCGCCCCTGGCTATTCTGCCATCAATCTCCGGATGTCTCCTCAGATAGTCCAGGAGCTTTTCGGCAATCACCTCAGGCCCATTTATCACAGCGCAGCCTTTCCCCATGATTCTCTCTATCTGATCCTGAAGGAACGGATAGTGAGTACAGCCCGGTATAAGCGTATCCACCCTCTTGTCCTTCAGGCCCCTCAAATACTTCTTTAGTACCATGTTTGTCTCAGGCCTTCCCACCCAATCCTCCTCAACCAGCGGTACGAGGAGCGGACACGCCTGTCCATAAACCTTTAAATCAGGGCTGATCTTGTGAAGCTCCTGATCAAAGACCTTTGACTCAATGGTAGCCCTTGTTCCAATGACCCCAACGCGTCCGAAGCGCGTCCTGGCCGCGCCAGCCTCAGCAAGTGGTATCACCACCCCCAGGACCCTCCTGTCCGGGTAATGGCATGGAAGCCACTGCTGCTGGATCTTCCTCAGGGCCTTAGTAGAAGCCGTGTTACAGGCCAAGACTATGAGCACACAGCCGAGGCTGAAGAGGTATTCAACCGCCTGTCTAGTGTATTCATAAATGACACTCTGGGATTTGTTCCCGTAAGGAGTGCGAGCGTTGTCTCCCAGATAGATATAATGGATACCGG
>JBGSUA010000149.1:0-16932 GCA_041753575.1 Desulfatiglandaceae bacterium | reverse complement strand
AAAAAGAGACCCCTGACGCATATCCGGATCGTCTTTCCTTTCCATGCGCTCAGTCTGCGTCTTTATGTCTCCCTTGAGGACATAGCGCTCCAGAAGACGATTGTATTTGGTCCAGGAGCCCTCCTCCCTGTCCCGTTCTATTATCCGGTCGAGGGCGTTTAGTTTTGCATCCAGATCGTCAATAAAATGGAGGACAAAGGCCTCGGCAAATTTCGGTTTCTTGGGAGATCCGAAAAGATATTCTCCATGATGACTCAAGATCAGATGCTTCAGCCTTATAGCCAGTTCTACTGGGAAGCCTTTTATTTCCTTGATCTTTTCATCAAGCATGGAAGCACCCAGCACCAGATGTCCGACAAGTCTTCCTTCGTCGGTGTAGTCAATCTCAAGATCACAGGAGAGCTCTTTCACCTTTCCGATATCGTGGAGAAAGGCTCCGGCCAGCAAGAGATTCCTGTCCAGATTCGCGTACCGGTCGGACACGGCCGTTGCCAGCCTGCATACTGCCAGTGTATGCTCCAGAAGCCCTCCAAGATAGCAGTGATGAAAGTTCTTGGCAGCCGGCGCCCTCTTGAAACGGGACATAAACTCCGTATCCCCCATGAATCTGTCTATGACGGCCCTTGCATGCGGCTCCTCCATATCTCTTAAGGTCTCGCGCAGGCCGGACATCATCTCTGATACGGCGCAGGGAGAAGACTCCAGGAATATGGCCGGATCCGCGGCGCCGTCTGCCGCACTCAGCCCGGTAACAGCCACCTGGATCTGGCCCTTAAAGGATGTCACCTGCCCCTGTATCCGGATCACATCCCCACGCCTGAAGAGCCCTGAAAAGGCATCAGCCTTCTCCCACACCCTGGCCTCAATCTCGCCGCTTTTGTCGGCAAGGGTGAGCATAAGATAGGTCTCGCCCTTTCTGCTTACGCCCGAACGCTTTTCTTTTACCAGATAGATGCCCTCAACTGAAGCATCAGCGTCGAAGTCCCTGATCCAATTGTGTGCGGAGCCGTCGCTTGGATTCCGTGTCGTTGAGATTTCAGCCACTTTCGGCCCCCGCAAAAACAAATAACATCTTAATCATCGAAGTTTCCAGCAGGTCCTTTGTGACCGTGGATCTTTCCGGCCATCTCTCTTATCTTTGCCTCGGTCCACTTGCCAGGATCCTCAATGCGGCTTGCCTTTGGTCCCATGTCAAAGGAGTTCTTCTTAAGAATAGCCTCGATAGCCAGCGGGGCCGTATCGCCCGCGTCAAATACATTAGTCAGGAGTTCATAGACAAAATCCTCCACGCCCTTTGCCATTCTCTCCCTGACATCGCGCGCAAGACCGAGTAACTTGTTTTCAAAAGGAAGATTCAGTTTCTTATAGTCGCCCGCCTTTAGATTCTTTCCCTTCCCGTAAGCAACCATCTCGGCCCACATCTCATCAGTTACGCCCTTCCCGGGAAGCTTTATAAAATCACCCTTTTCGTCCAGAAAAGCGTTTCCGTATTCGTTCACCCTCACTCCCCAGGATATCATCTGGAGTGCCGTGGCAACATTGGCTTTGGTGGTGCGGGTCTCTTGTGCGATCCTTCTAAGACGCTCATAACTGTTGCCGGAGGTCCCGTGCTGGGCTCCGGAAACACCGTAAGGCGCGATGGCCTCGTGGATCTCGGCAGTAAGGGGCACCTGTATGCCCGCGTCGCTTTGCTCTATTCCGTGGGTCGTGCCGTTGTTAAGCGCTATCCAGTCCGGGGATATACCGTGGGCGTTGAGACCTTTCACCAGGAATAGGGCCTCCTCAACCGTTGAGAGGCCCTCCTTGCCCTTTATCTCTCCCACCTCCGTCTCATAGCCTGCCCAGGAAGGCAGATAGCAGTTAAGGGCTAAGTTCGCGAGAAGGTTCTCATCGTCGGGCATATGGGAGGCATCTATCGCAATTGATGTAATGCCCGCATCGAACATGGAAGGGATCTCAGTCTTTGCGGCTTCAACATCTTTACTTCCTTTAATCCCATAATGGTCAGCGTGGACTGCCACGGGCACCTTTATCCCGAACTCATTGCAGACAGCATCCACATAGGTTGCCATATTCCAGAAGTTGACCGGGCAATAAGCGTTTGCTCCGCCCTCTGATTTGGCTATCTCTATAATAATAGCGGCGTTTGCGCGCTGAGCGGCTCGCAGCGCCCCGCGGATGACGAAAAAATTCCGGCCGTTGGCAGCTATGGTCATCGCCTTGCCTTTGGAAATCAGCCCCCTGTCAATAACCTTGCCGCTTACCACAAGAGCCTTTGAATTGGGAAAGAGCCTTTGAATGTTCGGGGGTCTTCCTACCTCCAAGGCCTTTTCAAAATCCTTTTCTGAAAGTGCATTCCTGGCTGACATGGGGTCCCTCCTTGTCTTCCTCAACTGGGTTTATTTCCGAAGTTCCCTGATTGAAACGACGGCATCTTAATTCATACTATAGTGTTTTGCAAATATCTATAGGATTGCCTGTTCGCAATTATGAAGATCTCTCTTCTGATCGGATTCTATTGCTCAAATAATAACATTACAGGGCAGTTATTGTGAGTTGACCACGGGGCGCCTCGTTCATATACTGCACTCCAATCGCGGCGACCGGCAAAGCTTAGAGGGAGTCATTGAAGATTATGAGAAAACAAGACGAGCGAATTCCTTCCTGTGATATCTTCGTTGATAGAGAAGGCGATTGGCATTATCGCGGAGCTCCTATGGTGCGCAAAGACATTGTCCGCCTTTTCATAGAAAATATGACGCTTTCCCCAGATGGAAGTTACGTGATTGACTTAAACGGCCAAAGATGCCGGCTGGATGTTGAAGATACCCTATTTGTAGTCAGGAGGGTTGAGGTTCGTGAAGGTACCGACGGAAAAGGAAAGGGTTTCTTTCTGCTTTTAAGCGATGAGACAGGCGAATTTCTCTCGGCCGAAACCCTTGAGATAGGTGATAGAGGCGTGCTTTACTGTCGGGTAAAGCAGGGTGGATTCAAGGCACGCTTTTCCCGGCCCGCCTATTATCAGATCACCTCCTATGTGGAGGAGGATCAGGGGCTCTTTTACCTCCCCCTCAACGGCCTTAGGTTCCCTTTACTGAAGGGCGACTCCTGAAAACCATCCTCGCCACCAATCTCTGCCAGGTCATCACGGGAGGGGCGCAGTTTCGTCCCTCTCGATGCAGATTCCTAGTCAGTCAGGAATTTGGAATCAAGGATCTTGATAGTCGAATCGGTCTTAAGCTCCCCCAGCCAGTTTCTGAACAGGCGATCCTGTTTGGCTGAAAGTATTGCGGAGCGATATTGCTCACGTTCCTTCTCAAACTTTTCCTGATCGAAACCTTTGCGGCCCATCCATTTGACTATATAAGAGCCTTTGTCGTTTTCAAAGACCGTTTCAGGGTAAGGATTTCCTTCGGACAGCCCAAATGCCTTTTCCTTAAGCCCCTCAACGGCTCCGATCTTTCCGACAGGCTCCCTGCGGGAGAAAAGGCCTGTCTCTTCAGGTTTAAGAGCTTTCTCTTTGGCGGCATCCTCCCACTTCTTTCCTTTCTTCAACTCTGAAAGATATTCACCCCCTGCCTTTTTTGCCTCATCGAGCGCCCTGCGGGAGATAACATCCTGTCGCAACTTGCCCTCAACCTCTTTCAGCTCGGGGAGCACGGAGGCTTTCTTATCCTCAATCTGGAAGACAAAGAACTTTCCCCCGATATCCATCAGATCAGTAGTTTCACCCTTATTCATGCCGGGAAGCGCCCTGATCAAAGCCGGGGTCCCGCCCATCTCCGGTATTGCCTGGCCTTCGGCAAAATAGCTGCTGTGCTTTACTTCAAGACCCTGTTCCGCGCCATACTTTGCCAGATCCGCGTCATAGGGCATCTGGTCAACAACGCCCAGGCCCTTCTCATTTGCCAGTTCAGTAGAAGCGGTCTTGAGGAGGATCTTTCGAACCTCTTCTCTGACCTCCTCAAGCGGTCTAGTCCTTTCCTCCTTCTTATCCTCCACCTTTATGATATGGTAGCCGAAGGAGGATCTAACCGGATCACTAACCTTCCCGACTTCCAGGGCGAATGCCGCCTCCTCAAAAGGCTTCGTCATAGTTCCTTCCTTAAAATATCCCAAATCGCCGCCCTTTGCCTTGGTTATGTCTTCGGAATATTCTCGCGCAAGTTCACTGAAGTCCTTTCCCTGTCTGGCAAGTTCCAGAACGGACTTGGCCTTGTCACGAATCGCCTTTTCCTCTTCTTCCCCGGCTTTGTCTTTTACCTTGAAGAGGATGTGCCGCGCCTTTACCTGCCTTGCTTCCTTAAAACTCAGTTTGTTGTATTCATAGTAGTCTTCAATATCCTTGTCCTGGACTTTTACGTCCTTTTCAAAGGCTGTCGGATCAAAAACCAGATACGCCAACTTCAGCATGGCGGGCTTCCTGTACTTCTCCTGGTTCTCCTTGAAATACGCCTCAAGCGCGGCCTGGTCCGGGTTAATGCCCTTCTTGAAATCCGCGCTATCAAAGAAAACAAACGCCAGATTTACTTGCTCGTTATAAAAGCCGTACTGCTCCTCCACTTCCTTGTCGGTTAAGTTCGCAAAAGTGCCGAGAAATTGCTTTACCTTTGCTTCAAGTAGGTGCTGCGACATGGTAAGCTCAAAGTCTTCGGGATTCATCCGGTTGGACTGCAAGAGCCCCCTGTAGCGCCGCAGATCAAACTGCCCGTTGGTCTGAAATGCCGGATAACCCATTATATTGTGTTGCAGCTCCTTTTCCGTAACGAAAAGGCCCAGCTTGCCGGCCTCCTGAGCAATAAGCTTCTGGTCAATGAGTCTCTCAAGGGCCTGCCTCTTGATATCAAGGGCTTTGGCAAGGCTGTCGCTCCACATGTCCTTGTACTGCATCCTGTAAGCCTCAAGCATATCCCTGTAGGCCTTATCGTATTCCACGCCGGCTATCACATCATCATTTACGGAAGCAATCTTAAGACCCGACTGCGCCCTGAAGGAATAACCGAAATAAAAAATAAAAACTAAGGCAATGATAGCGATAAGGAATTTAATTAACCACGATTTGGCGTTTCTCCTCATAAGACCGAGCAGCATTAAGTACTTCCTCCCCTGGACATGTTATCCGGCCATTTCATATTCACAGAGGCCGGAAAAAGGCACAATCGAGATAGCACGATATTGAGGGGAAGTCCATTATATTTTAGCCCTTAACAAAGGGAAACCCAAGAAAGTCTCCTCACAGGAGTCTGCTATAAGATGAACTCGCAACTAGCCGGAGTTAAAGCGGCAGACAAAAAATCCTTAGATAAAAAAGCGCGCACAAATAGGGAATCGCCCCAGGGGCGGCACATCCAAGCGCGGCCCGGACAATCCAGAGGGCTATAATCTGCCCCCATTATCAACCATTATCTTGATGGCCCCTGGAAGGAGTTCTATCTTGACAGGGAGGGTGCCGGGTTCTTCGCCGTCCACATCCAGAAAGACCTTTTCCATTGAGCTTGCCTCAATGATTCTCCCTTTAAGAGATACAACCTGCCTCACGCTCTTGATCCTGCCGTTATAGAGATTGTGCAGATTCACCAAAACCTCGGGAAGTGTCATATCGCCAACGATGGTTATGTCGAAAATCCCGTCGTCAACTCGGGCATCCGGAGCAACCCACATTCCGCCTCCCTGAAACTGTCCGTTTGCAACGGCAACGTGCCATATAACTGCCTCTATTGGATCGGATCCGTCCACAGTAAGAAGTATCCTTTTCTTCTTATAGTTGAAAATCGTAATCAGAGTAGCCCATATAAAAGACAAAAAAGGGCCGAATCTCTTGCTTGTGCGGTTGACTTTCCTGACCACCTCTCCGCCCAGACCCATGCTTGCGATGTTGTGGAAATAACGAACCCTGTTTTCTCCACCATTATCCGCATGACGGATCTTTCCAAGATCCATGGATAGGGTCTTTCCCTCTAAAATAACCCTTACAGCCTCATTCACATGCTTTGGTAATGCTATTGTTTTCGCAAGATCACAGCCCGTCCCGTTGGGCATAAAACCTATGACCACATCCCGGGCAAGGGTTTCGCTGTAGGTCATGATCCCGTTTATGACCTCGTTAAGCGTCCCGTCTCCCCCGACACAAATGAGTTTCCTCGTGCCTCTTCCAAGCGCCAGCGCCGCCTGTTTCTTAGCATCAAGGGGGCAAGAGGTGAGGTACGCCTCAAAATCTCCTATCTCTTCCTTCAGATATGCGGCGATTTTTGGCCAGCTCTTTCCGGTTGAGCCGTTTCCCGCAGCCGGATTTACCAAGAAAAATAATTCACCTGCCATGCCCGTCACCTTCAAGAATGATTTTGCTCGCGAGGACTCTAGCATATCCGACTTTACCGAAGAAAAGAAAAAAACATCACTCCTTGCTTGACATGCACAAAAAGATAATGTAAGCGATATTCATGGAAACAAAACATAGAAATGTTACAGTCGTTTTAATCACAGGCTGGTGGTGGCGCAGCTCAATCGTGGAGGTGTATCCACCGTTGCCGACCTGAAATAGTTAGATCCGGTAATCAACCGTGGGCGCCTCCGGGAGGCCCCACGGTTTTTTGTTTTCTCATTTCGCAAAGGCCGAGGGGCAGAAGCCCTTCGGCCTTTTTGTTTCCCGGCAGGCTCCCGCAAATAGAAAAATCCAAGGAGGGAGGATAAGAAGATGAAGGATTACATAAGAAAGGTTGTAGGCGGCGATGAGCTTTCTCAAGATGAAATGACAGATGCCATGCGTATGATGATATTGGGGGCCGCTACGCAGGCCCAGGCAGGAGCATTCCTCACGGGCCTTCGAATTAAAGGTGAGACCGTGGAAGAGATAACAGGCGCCATTAGGGCGATAAGACTAAACGGCAGCCCCATTAAATCTAACGGCGGGACTCTGGCGATTGATCGGGACGAAATAAATGTGGAGTCAGAAACCATGCTTTCAACTGCTGCCGGAGATAACGGCTCAACCAAAACCTTCAATGTCTCCACCGCCACCGCCTTTGTCGCGGCAGGCGCGGGGCTAAAGGTTGTAAGATATGGAACAAGGGTTTCTTCCAGACTATGCGGAAGCGCTGACGTACTGGAGCAGTTAGGTATAAACCTGCATGTACAGGCAGGAGACCTCCAGAGATGCCTTGATGAAACAGGCATGGTCTTTTTTTATCCTCCCATTTCCTCTGGGCCGATGGGTAAGCTTGCACAGTTGCGTCAGGAGATAGGGATCAGGACAATACTCAACCTCGTTGGGTCTTTATGCAACCCAGCCGATGCGGCAGTCCGGATGGTAGGCGTTTACCGATCCGAACTTACCGAAATAACCGCCCTAAGCCTAAAGCGCCTCGGCACGAAGGCCGCTATGGTAGTTCATGGCGAAGGGTCATTCGATGAGATAAGTATATGCGGTAAAAGCACAATATCTCATCTTTCAGGCGGAGAGATCAAAACATTTGCCTTGACACCTGAGGAGTTGGGGCTGGAAAGGGCATCCCTCGATGATGTAGGAGGCGGTAACGCCTCATCAAATGCGTCTCTTATAAGAAATGTTCTGGGAGGCGTCAAAGGGCCAAGGCGCGATATGGTTCTTTTGAACGCAGCGGCCTGTTTTGTCGCGGCCGGTCTTGATCCCTCATTTGATAAAGGCATCAAACGGGCCGAAGATTCCATAGACTCCGGCTCTGCAAATGACAAGCTCGCCACGATTGCCGCCTTCACAAATGAGGCAATCCCCTATGTAAGAAAGGAGGTCATCTGATATTGCCGAGAAGATCAGGGGCATACTCAATAAATAGACGATAAAAGGCAGCGATCACCAGGGAATGGGTGATATCGCCCTTCCTGATAAGAGACGGGATCATGGAAAGAGGCATCAGCACAACCTCTATATCCTCTCTGTCATCCTGCTGCTGTGCGCCTGCCGGCGCAGCATCCCGCGCCAGGAAGGTATAACACCTGTTGTTCTGGATGGCGGGATTCGGATGGACGCTTCCTAGATTTATAATCTTCCCTGCCCCATAGCCCGTCTCCTCCATCAGCTCCCGGACGGCGGCCTGCTCAGGAGTGTCGTTATCCTCGACCAGCCCTCCAGGGATCTCCAGGGTAACATCTCTGGTTCCATGCCGGTACTGCCTGACCATAACTACCTGCTCCTCACGGGTCACAGGTATGACGTTCACCCAGGATGAGGACTCAAGAACAAAAAAATCATGTTCCATGCCCGTTCTAGGGGAAACAGCCCTGTCCGTTCTAAGGCTGAACACCCTGTAAGATTTATCGCGGCTGCTCCTAATTACTTTCCAGGGCCTCGGCTTCATTTTTTATCTACCTCTTCTTTCTCAAAAAATCCGTTATGTCTTCCAGGCTGCGCGTAACTGGAACAGGGGGGATGCTCTTGAGGAAAATCTCACCGTAGCTCCTTGTGATAATTCTCTTATCCAGAAGCGCAATCACCCCGGTATCGCTTTTCTTTCTTATCAGTCTTCCTATTCCCTGTTTGAGAGAGAGAACCGCGACAGGAATCTGATAAGCAATGAACGGGTTCTCACCCTTTTTGTTCATCTCCCTGATCCTCGCGGCCACCAATGGATCCGACGGAGATTCAAACGGCAGCTTATCAATTATAAGGCAGCTCAGGGCCTCTCCAGGAACGTCAACCCCCTGCCAGAAAGAGCTTGTAGCAAGAAGAACAGAGTGAATATCCCTCTTGAAATCATCCAGCAAAGACGACCTTGGCGCCGTGCCCTGCTTGAGAAGGGTATAGGGAATTTTCCCTTCGAGGCGTTCCCATGTAAGATTGAGGTTCTGATAGCTGGTAAAGAGGACAAGCGCCCTGCCGCTTGTCCTCTTTACTATCTCCTCTATCCTCTTTGCCGCTGCCGAGCCGAAGCCCGCCTCGTCAGGGGCGGGCAGATCCTCAGGAATATACAGGATAGATTGTTTCCTGAAGTCAAAGTGGGATGGGAAAAGCCCTGTTTCAGTTCCCTGCTGAAGTCCGAGTCTTGATGAAATATAGGAGAAGCCATCACCCGTTGACAGGGTGGCCGATGTGAAGATGACAGATGAAAATCTTCTGTACAATACATCAGAAAGCCTCCCCGAGATATCCAGGGGGGAGCAATAGATACTTACGCTCCTCTTGCGCCTCTCATACCAGTGCACCCATCCGTTGTCTTTCTTGGAAACCACTTCTTTCATTACAGCGCTAAGTTCTCTAGCCCTTGAACCGATAGCCTGGATGCCGGAGTTATCTGACCTCTTTACCCCTGGATCATCGGCAAGTTCCTCCAGGGCAGCACACAGTTCCGCCACGGGTCCCTTTGCCAGGGAACTGAGGGCCTCATTATCAAGCCCGCCTTTTTCATTCCTGTCCGTAAAGTAGAGCACAAGATTCCTGGAAGCATCCTTTATCCTCATGGATCGTCTCTCTGCTACGCCACCTCCAGCTACCCTGGAAGCCCTGACCTGTCTTTCCAGATCGTCCGCAAGCTCTGTAATCTGAGTGGTTCCGATAGATTGGCCGAAATAGGTAGTCGCGGTATCCTCGACCTCATGCGCCTCGTCGAATACCGCAATCTCACACCTTGGTATGACCTCGCCAAAACCGGCCTCCCTTACCTTGAGATCCGCGAAGAAAAGGTTGTGATTAACTATCACCAGAGAGGCCCCTGCCGCCCTCGCGCGCAGTTTGCTCAGATAGCAATCCTCTCCGAAAGGACACTTTGTTCCAAGACATTGATCCGATGACGCAGAAATATTATCCCAGTCCGTATCCCCGTCCGGAAGCCAGTCAAGCTCCGAGCGGTCTGCATAGACTGTAGTCTTGAGCCATTTCTCAATCCTTGAGGCCTTCCTCTTGCCCTCATCGTCAAAGAGGGCTATCTGCCCCATAGCCTGATCGTATCTGTAGAGACAGAGATAATTTCGCCTCCCTTTCATCAAGACCGCGTCTATTGAAAAGCCCAGGGCTTTTTCCAGGATCGGTATGTCCTTAAAGAAAATCTGATCCTGAAGGTTTTTTGTACCGGTTGATATCACAGCCCTTTTCCTGCTTAAAACAAGCGGCACGAGATAACCGAAGGTCTTGCCGGTACCCGTTCCAGCCTCAACCGCAACTGGAGACTGTGACTTGATAGCCCTGGCGATCAAGAGGGCCATGTCGCGCTGAGAAGTGCGGAACTCAAAGTCCTTGAGCGTGCTTTCAAGCCTCCCGCCGGGCCCGAGTAGGGCCTTTATCTCTTTGAATCCCTTTGACATGCGGCCAATATAAAAGGGAGACCAAGGCCCGTCAATCGCCAAAAATTCGTTGAAGGACGCATTCGCCTAAGTTAAGATGACACAAAGATACCGCAGGCTGAGGCAGGATGGAGATTTTCTGCACCAAAGGCCGTGTGAGCAAGAGCGAGGTTCAAGGCATGCCCCTTTTCGTTGAAAGCTGGATGAACCACGAGGTGGTAAGTGTTGATGATAAGACTCCGGTCATCAAGGTGATTGAGCTTTTTAAACTAAGAAGGCTGCTTTTTGTCCCTGTACTCCGGAAGGGAAAGGTGGTCGGACTTATCGGCGATAGAGACGTCCGGGACGTCTCCCCTTCAAAAACCGCCGTCATGGACGTAAGGGAACTCCACTATCTTCTTTCAAAAATGAAGGCCGGCGATATCATGCAGCCAAATCCAACCACCATCAGACCGGGAGATACGGTTGAGGTGGCCGCCTTAAAAATGCTGGAACATAACACCTACGCGATTCCCGTGGTGGACTCAAAGGGAAGACTCAGGGGAATAATCACGCGGGGCGACGTTCTAAGGGTTCTGATAGACATAACAGGCATCAGCCAGGGAGGGGTACAGCTCGGTTTTCTCCTGTCCGGCCACACAGCGGGAATTGAGGAGATAACCCGAGCCATAAAGGAAAAGGGGGGAAGGATTATAAGCATCCTTGGCAGAAGAAATCCTGAAGATGAGGGTTCAAGAGAGGTATTTATAAGGATAATGAATCTTGAGGAAAAGGATCTTAGAAGGCTCATAAGACATCTGAAGAAGAGGTTTGACGTCGTTTCAGTGAAAAGGGATCCTCTGATTAGGAAAGACGGCGGAGAGTCGGCATAACTGGATAAAACATTATGATTTATCAGGAGAATTTTAAATGTCTAAGATAAAAAGGGCGATTCTGAGCGTCACCGATAAGCAGGGTGTTGTTGAATTTGCAAAGGGTCTTTCAGTATTCGGTATCGAAATGCTTTCTACCGGAGGAACCGCGAGGGCATTAAGAGAGGCAGGAATAAAGGTCACTGAGATTTCAGAATACACGGGATTTCCCGAAATACTAGACGGAAGGGTAAAGACCCTTCATCCCATGGTGCACGGGGGGCTTCTGGGTCTCAGGGAAAATCCTGATCATGTAGCAGTCATGGAAAGGCTGGGCATAAAGCCCATTGACATGGTTGTCGTGAATCTATACCAGTTTGAAAAAACCATCGCCAAGCCGGGGGTTACACTGGAGGAGGCCATTGAAAACATAGATATCGGAGGGCCTTCCATGCTGAGATCCTCCGCCAAGAACTACAGAAGCGTAACCGTAGTAGTGGATCCTGCCGATTACCCGGTCGTCCTCTCCGAGATGGCCGCCTCCGGTGGAGAGACCACTCTTCAGACCCGTCTTCGCCTGGCGCTCAAGGTGTTCAAGCTCACCTCAGCCTACGACGGGGCAATAAGCCGATATCTGGAGAGGGCAGCAGGTACAAGGTAGGTATTTAAAGGTCATAAGCACGCGGCTCAGCTTAGAAATCCTGCGAAGACTATCTGTTGAAGGGAGTCGCCCCTGGCGGGCTAATCCTTGAGACTGTCGGGCCCCTAACCGCGCCCCCCAAGTATGCCTCCCAGCAGGCCTCGCAAAATCCTGCGCCCGATGTTGCTTCCTACAGTGCGGGCAGCCTGTTTGGCCATAGCCTCTACCATCCCCTGACGCCTGGTGGTGCCCCAGAGCCATTCGCTTATTTTTCCCCGCTCTTCGGCCGGCTGGCTTTTGGCCTGCTTTGTCACAGCCTCAGCCTCACCGCGCTCCAGGGTCCTACGACTGAGTATCTCGTAAGCGGATTCCCTGTTCACGGGAGCGTCATACTTGCTGCCTATCGGGCTTCTTGTGCGCACAGCCGTTCTCTCCTCCGCAGTAATAGCACCCATGCGGCAGCGCGGAGGGCAGATAAGGGTACGCTCAACCGGCATCGGCACACCCTTTTCCTGGAGTGTTGAGACAAGCGCTTCGCCCACGGCAAGCTCTGAGATGACCCTGGCTACATCCAGCTTAGGATTCGAGACAAAGGTCTCGGCCGCTGTCCTTACTGCCTTTTGATCGCGCGGGGTGTATGCCCTCAGTGCGTGCTGAATTCGGTTTCCGAGCTGGCCCAGGATCTCATTGGGCACATCGTCTGGAAATTGCGAGCAGAAATACACGCCGACCCCTTTGGATCGGATGATCCTTACCACCTGCTCGATCCTCTGCCGAAGCATCGCCGGGGTATCGTCAAAAAGGAGATGGGCCTCATCGAAAAAGAAGACCATCCTGGGTCTGTCCAGGTCACCCACCTCGGGAAGATTTTCGAAGAACTCAGACAAAAGCCACAGAAGGAGACTTGAATACATGCGCGGCTTCAAGATCAGCCGGTCCGCGGCAAGTATGCTGATGATGCCGCGTCCGCTCAGATCGGTGCGCATCAGGTCATTAAGCTCCAGGGCAGGCTCTCCGAACAGGGCCTTCCCCCCTTCCCTTTCGAGAGTCAACAGGGCCCTCTGGATCGCGGCCACCGACTGGGTGCTCACCAGACCGTATTGAGAGGAAATCTCCTTTCGATTGTCGGACACAAACGTAAGCAAGGCTCGCAGGTCGTCCAAGTCAAGCAGGAGGAGGCCCTGATCATCCGCCAGTTTGAAGGCGATCTCAAGCATTCCTACCTGAGTATCATTGATCTCAAGGATACGTCCCAGAAGGCTCGGGCCTACTTCGCTGATCGTGGTGCGCATCGGATGCCCGGCCATGCCGAAAACATCCCAGAACAAAACCGGACTTGCCTCATTGACGTAGTCCTCCACGCCGATGCGGGAAACCCTCTCTCTGATCTTGTCGTTGGCGACCCCAGGCATCGCCAAACCGGCAACGTCTCCTTTTACATCTGCCATGAAGACTGGCACTCCCATGCGGGAGAAACCCTCAGCCATCACAAGAAGCGAAATGGTCTTTCCCGTGCCCGTGGCCCCCGCCACAAGACCGTGGCGGTTCGCATACCCGCCAAGCAGGTGAACAGGCTCTTCTCCTTTTCCAATAAGTATCCGGTTCATGCGCTATCTCCTTTCTGCCACGCGGGGCCCTCAGACGCCTTGAATCTAAAGCCTGTTCGTTTGTCTCCCCGGGTCCAGCGTGTCACTGCGGGTCCATTTTTATCAAGACGATACTCCAGAATAAGGCTATCGAGGAAAGACAGACGTATCCTTCACGCATTTGAGGCTATAGAAGCATAATCTTAATGTCAATTTAGAAAACAAATTTCCTCTTTCCATCAATCCGGACTTGACCCGGAATCCAGTGTTCTAAGAATGTTCTGGCCCCCGGCTTTCGCCCGGGTGACGGCCCGGGAGAGGGCACTGGTAACGCAACTGGCTGCGAAGGCTCTGGCCTCTAAACAGATGGGTGGATAACACAATATAGGTTAGCAAAAGGGGGATTCATTAGGTTTGTCATTACGGTATGGGCATCAATAGATTTGGCAGATATAGGGTAAAAGCCGGCCAATAAGTAATAATTATTAAATGAAATAGCGATAATATAACAAAAGGTAAAACACCCTGGACCACCTCGGACAGAGGCGCTTTAGATGCGTTTGATATAACAAAAAGATTTAACCCTACAGGAGGAGTGATAAATGCAAGCTCCATATTAACCATCATGATGATTCCGAAATGTATAGGATCAATTCCTAATGGGTTGAGCATAGGGTAGATAATAGGTATCGTAATGAGCATAATAGACACAACTTCTAAAAACATGCCTAAAAAAAATAAAATGATATTGATTATGATAAGAAAAGTCCACCAAGATAAATTAAATTTCTCTACTAACATTATCATACTAGCAGGAATTCCGGCTTGAGTAATCCAAGTCCCGAACACCATGGCTGTAGATACAATAAAAAGAACCATCCCTGCCAATTTCATTGATTCGCCTATGATTGGTATTACTTGATTGATTTTTATTTCACGATAGACAACTAGGCTGATAAATAATGAAAATACCGCAGCCAATGCCGCAGCTTCGGTAACAGTTACTATCCCGCTGTATATGCCTCCCAATACGATAAGCGGTAATAAAAAGGCAGGCAGAGCCTTTGTAACTATCAAAATAGTTTCCTCTATATTCTTTCGGGGTTCACCACGATAACCCGATTTTTTTGAATAAAGAATAATCCAAATCATATATAGAAAACCTTGCAATATGCCTGGTAATACTCCAGCCAGAAACAATCTGGGAATAGACTCTTCAGTTGCGATACCGTAAATGATCATTGCAACGCTGGGAGGTATAAGAATGCCCATCGTGCCAGAAGCGGCTACAAGGCCTGTTGCAAAAGAACGCCTATATCCAACGGCTATCATCGATGGTATAATAATCACACCCATTGAAAGGGCCGTAGCTATACTTGATCCACATATAGCGGCAAAAACCATACTGGAAACAACGCACACGATTGCCAATCCACCAGAAAATGATCCTACTAAAGCATTTGCTGCGCCAACTAAATATTTAGCGGTCCCTCCTTTAATCATAAATATTGCAGCAATTACAAAGAAGGGAACCGCCATTAAAGGAAAACTGGCTAATGAATTAAACATGATTTCTGGGACTAACAAAAGCGGCGTTGTTGAAAAGAATAGCAGCATAATTACAGATGTAATTCCCATCACAAAGGCTACTGGAAGGCCCGTGATTAGCAATATCAGGAATGTAATTGAAAAAGCTGCTATCATAAGTTCCCTTTTAAGTTATTTTTTTTCAAAAGATACATTGTGATCGAAATGAAAAATCATCAAGTACAACCTACGAATATAACTTATAAAAATCAAACAACTACCAACCGGAATTGCTGAATAGGCAATCCAGAGAGGGAATCTCAACCTTGTCGTAGACCTCTCGTCCATTGCCAAGGCTGCAGCAACAATCTGAAATCCATACCATATGACTATGCACAGGAAAAGAATTGCCAAAACACAATTAATTATACCCACTACTCTTTGAACTCTATGAGGCATCTTTTTTATAACAAAGTCCGCTCCAACATGCTCATCGTCGCGCACAAGTTTACTGGAAATTATAAAAATACCCCAAATAATCAAATACAAGACTGATTCTTCAGCCCATTCCGGCGACATGCTGAAGAAATATCGCATCAGCACTTGATAAAACGCAAATAATGTAGCAATCCCGGCTAAAATACCCGAAAGATAAATTTCAATGCTATCCCATATCTTAATGACTTTACTTGAGTTCATTCAATATGGCTCCATGGAAGATAAGTAACTAAAGATATCATTAGATAAAGTTTGAATGGCAAAGACCAATTTTGTTCTTTGCCATTCAAATAAATTATTTTTTAAGGGCTTCATCAACATATTTTTTTACTTTTGCTACAAGTTCCTTGTCCATACCAACCTCATTGATGATTTGGTCTTGAACGGTCATAACTCGAGAACGCCACTTGGCTAATTCTGCATCCGGAGGTGTATAAATTTCCATACCATTTCTTTTCATCGTTTTTTCCGCGTCTGCCTGCTGGTAATCATTAATTGCCCATTGCATATCAACATGTTCTTCCCAAGTATCGAGCACAATCTTTTGTAAATCTTTAGGCAAGCTCCTCCAAAAAGCACCATTCATCATTGGGACGAAATGCAAATAAAACTGTTTATCCATTGTAGCATACGGCAGTTTAGAGTCCCACAATCTTGCACTGACAAGGCTCGCATAATTCGTCACACATCCATCCGCAGTACCCTGAAGTAAAGCCATGGGGAGATCCGGCCATGGGATCATAATAGGATTTGCGCCAAGAGCTGTGAGCCGTAATGCATTTGTGGCACCACCCATATGTCTGATTTTCAATCCCTTCCAATCATCTAAGGTCTTAATTGTCTTTTGTTTTGAAGCAGAATTAAGATATCCATGGCGATACCATTTCCCTACTATTTTTACATCTAACTTCTCTTCTAAATACTGACCAATAAGTTTACCTACTTCACCATCAATCAGTTCAATAGTAATGCTTTCTGGCAGACCGTAAAACATCGGAAGCGCAGTAATACCTGTATTCGGATTAATCCCTTCTAGCTGCCAAATTCCCGGCACCGCCATCTGAATAGTCCCCAACCTCAAGGCCTTAGGAATATCCTTGTCTTTATAAATCTGGCCACTATGATAATAATCTACTTGGAGTCTTCCCTTGGAATTTTTTTCCAGTAATGCTCTAAATATCTTTAGTGCCTTGTTGCGATGGAGACTCTCTGCGGTCTCTACCGAGAGTTTGAACGTATAGACCTTGTCTTCAGAATAACCATCCGTAATTGAGACAGAAAGAGTAATAAGTGTGACAAGTATGGATAAAAGCAATCTTTTCATTGGTTTCCTCCTTAAGCTAAAGTTATGGTTGATGGAACCCTCCTTCACTTAAGACTATGGAACGGGTTCATTCCTCTTTTTTGCCAAAGGCGCTGTCTAATCCCAGGATCGTATATGCCGTTATTTCTGCTTAAGGACATCCTCAGCCACAAGTCCCTTCAAGTTTGGGAAGTCATCTTTCATATGCGGGATCTGCATGGCCTGCATGAACTCCTGCTGGAAGTCCTTTTCCACCGTGAGTTCTATGTATTCCAC
>JBGSUA010000148.1:0-1807 GCA_041753575.1 Desulfatiglandaceae bacterium | reverse complement strand
TCCGATACCTCAAAGCGTTGCATGAAATTGCTGAAGCGTACGATGTGGACCAGTTCATGGGTGAAGACATAGACGAGAAGCGGCAGAAGACCCAAGCTCTCATCGCGTCGGAGTGCTTTCAGGATCTCATGGTCCTGCAGGCAGATCAAATAGGCATCTTTGCGCCTTCTCCCATATTCAAGCCGGCCCGGCTCGCATGCAGCCTTGTAAAGCAAGGCAAAGGCGTCCGGGACAATCTCTCTTTTCTTGAGCCCGGACAGGGTCTTCACATCAAAGCGATGCCTCCTCCATTGACCTGCCGACAGCTTGTAATACCCACCGATTCTGTCCTCGGCAATATCGAGGGCTTCACTCACCGTCACCAACTGCTCCCTTTTGAAAGGCCAAATCCTCATCCGTAAGCTGCCTTTTGAGGGATTTTTCGAAAAGATAAAACCACTTGAAGGAAAGTCAAGGCCAGCAAATACGACTCTGGTGGCGGTGACTGGACTCGAACCAGTGACTCTGCGGATATGAGCCGCATGCTCTGACCATCTGAGCTACACCGCCAGGAAGTTTTCAGCGAGTAAATTATAGAAAAAGCCACGTTTGTCAACACAAAACAGTGAAACGATGCGCAGGTCCCACCCGAATGTCCTCCCCGAGCGCCCGACCAAAGGAACAAGGCTGTGGAGGATTGTAGGGTGGGGTGAAGGGTCGCCTCCTCAGAGGGTGAGAAACGGCCGTGTTAATTTGGATACAGTGAGTGTGTAACAATTGCAACGCAATTATATATAAGAAGGCATAACTTAGTATAATATATTGTTATTAAAGCATAATTTTTTTTCGATTTCTGGCTCGAAAATTGCAGAAATGACGTGTAGCTCTGGGGTGTTCGTTACAGTTAGGAGATTCCTTCCATAAGGATCAACCAGGAGGAAAGACAAAAAATAAGTAACGGCACATCCGGAAATCCCCCGGTTGCTCCAGCGGCAACCGGGGGAACTTTTTTTGTGAACGGTCTATTCCGCCATATTCTCTTCATGCCGTTGTTTCCGATTCATGTTGGGTTAGGCATCCCTGCCCACCGCGCACCTTCCCTTTCAGGAGCTATAGGTCTCCCCCGCCCCCAAGCGCCTTGACATCCCGGAGATGGGCTTGCTAGTGTTATGTCTCAGTCCTGACGTTACAATACTGTCATTTCGACCCCGGCGAAAGCCGGGGGAGAAATCTTGTCGTTCATATGACAACCTGTCCATGAGACACTACACCGGTGTCCATCCAGAAATCGCGGAGGCTATGGCTAGATGGACCAGAATGATCGATCCCCGATGGGCATGGTGACGGCCAGGGAATGCCCTTCTTGCGGGCATCGTGAAATAGGGCTTACGACGGCCGACGGCCTCTTTCATCCCCTCAGGCCGGGAACCGTGATCCGGGTCTTGGAAGGGCCGAACACAAACCAGGTTCCACGGCGCGAAGAGGAAAATGTCCACAGTGAGTCCGTCGCTGAGGGTACGGGGCGGGATGAAGGCTTCAAGGTGTGGCTACCGTCGGCGGTGAAGGGGAACAGAAATCTGCGCCTCAAGTATGGGGTGCTCCTGAGACAGGAGATGCCGGGTGAAACGATTTCCCCTGAGCTCTACCGGATGGCATATCTGGAGAAGCTCCGACGACTCATCGAGAAGGAGCTCTACATTCCTATCCCGGTGATTTTGGATCGGTTTTTCGCTGCGCCGCACCTGGCCTCCGGCGACCCCAAACAAGTCGCGGAAGGCATGTGGCGTGAATTGGGTGAAGTGCAGGGGCCGGTATTGGCCGTGGAAAG
>JBGSUA010000147.1:0-2764 GCA_041753575.1 Desulfatiglandaceae bacterium | reverse complement strand
GCATTGAGAAAGACCTCGGAGTCGGTATTAATGTTCCGGTGCAATCTGATCTCCCCGGCTTCATCCAGGATACAGAGATACATTTTTCTGGCATGAAGATCGATTCCGCAATAAAATTTATGCTGTTTGGTGTAGAATCTCATACGGCTTCCTCCTTTGGTTTGAAATGTGATTTTCTCAAAAGGCATTTTATCATGCCTCAGGAGGAGGCCTTAAACAGTATCATGGCGCTTCAGCGGACGCAAAAAGCCGCACCGCTGAGCTTTGCGTGTGCCGGGCATGGCACAGAACTGATGGGGTGAAAGACCCCATGCCAGGTTTTCGCGGAGCCGAAGGCTAGGAGAAGAACAAGGGCGTCGTTGTGAGATGAGGTCTGGAGGAAGCCCAATTTAACAGCGCGAGATGACGAACAGGAACCGGATGTGAGGCACTTTCCCCATTGACTATGAGTGTTAAGAAACTTGTAGTGCGTGCCCTGTGTGTTAAAAGATCATCTCTACCGAACCACCGAGGTACGTGATCCGTATGTCTGGGGGTGTGGGAGGATGGGGGCGAAAGGCTCCCCATGAGGAAGGGAGCAGACTAAATGACTTGCGAAAACAGGTGCAAGCAATCATAGGAACCTAGCGAGCCGCTGCACCCAACCTGGGAAACTGCCGCCGCTTCTATCGTTGCTGTGGCAGCCTTCCAGGCGGGCGAGCACCGCTTTAGACATGGGAGAAAATAATGAACATCTTCAATGTGCTTTCTGAAGGCAAAAGCCGCTTACACGAACCTAGCATCTCTGCAATGCTTGGATACCTACTGGATACAACAAAGGATCATGGTCTTGGAGATCGTTTTCTTCGTGAATTTCTTATGCTTATTGAAAAGCAATCTAATTCCACGATCCTAAAAGAAATAATAAAGTTACCATTTATAAAGACTGATGTTGAGCTAGAATCTGCATATGAACTTCCAGGAAAAAGATGTGATATAGACATTGAAATTTCATTTATCTCTCACCCACATGTCAGGTTCTTTATTGAAAATAAAATTCGCCATGGATCTGCGAAGCAAAGCCAGCTTTGCGAATACTACAAGGCAATCCTATCCGAATTAGATCCAACTGATTCTGTATTCATGGTTTTTATTACACCAGAAGAAAACAGAAAACATTATCAAGAGGAATACGATCAGCTTACCGTCAGGAATAATCACTCGAAGTCCTGGCTTCATTGGCATGGCAAGGAAGACGGAATATTAAATATTTTTGAAGGTATCTTAAAAAAAGATGCTATCGGAGAGATCAGCCCCATAAACGAATATTTAAGGCATACAATAAAAGCTTTTATAAGCCATGTTAAGTCACGATTACTAAAAGAAATATCAACCCAGAGATATCACGGCGAGGATATTGGTCAGATTGTAGAGGAAGTAATTTGCAAAACAAATGATGGAAGTGAATATAGAATAGTTTTAAGAGATAGCACACAAATTCAGATATTTCGTGATAACGAAAAGATGGTAGCAAAAGAGATATTGAGAAAAATTATCCGTGAAAGATCCTTAGATGTTCCAACAGAAAACATTAATACAAGAGTTATGGGACGAAAAGTACTTTTGGCGTTAAAAAATATAAACAATGCCTAAGTCTTATAAAGGCGTTATGCTTAAAGGGTAACACTCCGCCATAATGAAATTTTTTCGCTTTCTGATTAACGAGTGCATTTGCCTCTTGGCAGCAGTCCCGGCTTTACCTCAAATCTGGTACCGAAAACTGACTTGGGCAATAAAGGTGAACGATTGGAATGCAAGATATCCAAGACCGACGCGACGCCCCCAGGATAGACCTTAACCTCTCCGTTATCGTCGGCGGGAGGCAAGGTCAATTCACCGGATCAAACCTAAGCTCAAACGGCCTATTCATCAGGTGCCTTGACCCTTATAGCTTCATGATACTCGACACTATCGTTATCAAGCTGAAGCCGCCACTGGAAGATGAGTCAGTCACAGTGAAGGCGGAAATCATGAGAATAACCGATGAGGGGATAGGAGTTGAGTTCATAGACCTGGCGCCCCATGAGGATGAGATCGGACAGGGGTGGATGAACCTTTACTGCCAGATGATTGAGCTTCCTGAAAAGCAGAAAGAGGAGGCGGGTGATTGAAATATCCACATAAGGGCATCAGAAACAGATCAAGCTTTCTTGGAACAAGACACACCTACTACCTTCTGGGCGCCATAATCCTCTCGATTCTATGTCTATTGATCAGCGACAATTAGAACTCAGTCTGACGACAATTAAAATTCCCGGTTATGAATAACAAGGGATAGGCTGTCCGAGCAATTTTGTAAGGAGGGCTCGGGTGGTCACAGACAGACAGGTGAGGAGGCTGATGAAGGCGCTGAGCGAGGGGAAGAGTTTGGTGAGTGCTGCGGCGAAGGCGGACATGGATGAGAAGACAGCACGCAAATACCGGGAGTTGGGTAGATTGCCGAGCGAAGTAAGATTGGATCACGTATGGAGAACCAGGGAAGATCCATTCGTGGAAGTGTGGGAGGAAGTGAAAGAGAAGCTGGAGGTAAATCCGGGGCTGGAGAAGGCCAGCCACTGTTTCGAGTGGGCCGATATCAAGCAGGTGTTCCTGGTCGTGATAAATTGAGCCAAAAATGGTCGTTAAGAATTGAGCCACTTTGGAGGTGGAGTTGCTGAGAGAAAAGGCTATGGTGTGATTTTTTATCTCAGCGTAAGCGAGGTGGTGGACTTGAAAAAAAGGAGAC
>JBGSUA010000146.1:0-6134 GCA_041753575.1 Desulfatiglandaceae bacterium | reverse complement strand
GGAGCCGCGGGGAACCAGGGCATCAGCAGATCGCAAACAGCCGCGTCCGCTGATGCCCGGCGTCATGTGGCTATCTAAAGGGGAACGACCAAGAGAATGGAGACTGTCTGTTTGTCAAGCCAACTGATAAGCACTACGCTGCAGTTCAAAGGGCTATTAGTTCTACTTGATCAGTCTCCCAAGGACTGACTTCCCAGCCAGCCCCCTCCCAGACGCTCCAGGATCGCCGCAGGACTGTGTTTCCAGAACCACCCACCCAAAGATATATCTCAGCCTCGAAATGCTAAAACAGCTATCTTTGAAGAAGCTTAAAGCCAAAAAGTAGAAAAGCAAAATCCGGGATATCAGGCTCTTTTCAAGCCATTAGTTTTGTTGATATAACTATATGGAATTATTAGATGCCACTTCAAAAAAATGGTTTTTTTACTGCATCAGGAAGCTTAGCTTCCAAATTCCAATGAAATGCCGTTTTTTACGTAAAGTTTGTCCTACCCGCCCACCTGCCTCACCGTCCATAACCTCCAATTCTTATCAGTCCTCGTCAAATCAAGACAAGCAGGAGGCTCGCCCTTAAGGGATTTTTCCACTACATGGGTGATTTTTAGCTCGTGAAGAAGGGCGCACTCGATGGTCCCCATTTTTGCCGCCTGCGCCAGGGCCTCCTTTACGGCAGGCACGTTGCCTCCATGTTCCATGGAAGGGATCACCTGTATCCTTTCCGGACTATAGAAAGGCAAAGCCAGAGACCCCGGGCCATCAAGAGCAAATACGCGAGATCCTTCAGGCAGGCTGAAGGTGGGAGCTGAACCGGCGGTCTTAATTTGACCGGTAAATGCCAGGGCGACAAATAGGGGGACTCTTATTGCCCACGATTTAAGCGGCAGCATCTGCGGCTTCCGGCCAAGTGCCAAGGCAGTCAAAACTGCCAGTCCAAACAGGACAACAGGCATATACCGGCTCATATTAGTGCCTGCAAAAAAAATCACGACAAAGAAAACCGGTAGAAATGTTCTATCAAACTCCTTTAATGACGGTCTGAAGGCCCCCATTACAAGAGCAAGCAGTCCTACCGCAGCAATGCCCCTCAACTGGAACAGCATGACGATTAAAAGAGAGGCGGTTTCCATGACAGGAAGGCTCCTGCCCTCGACCCACCGGTTAAGATAGCTGAAAAGCTCCGGCCACCTGAAATCTGTGTACCACATCCAGAAGCCTATCTGGAGGAAGACAACAGTAGCAAAGCTAAAGGCCTTCTTTTTGAGTGAAACATTCAAAAATGCCGCGCCCACGGCGTAGATGGGTATGAGGCCGTAGATGGGAGCGATCAGCGCTCCTATTGCAACCCAGATAAAAGGCGAGAGAAAGAGCGCACTCACCATCCATAGAGTAGCAAATATCTCAGGGCGCCCATTGGCCACTGCGCGGTAAGCAAAGAGAGGAAAAACGAGAATAAAAAACAGCATGACCCAATACTGGGCATCAGGCCTTTTCTTGAGAATCTTCCACAGGGAAAGTCCGAAAACCAGATAGGACAGAAGCAAAGCTGTTATCTGCACGACACGGACGGTTGCCATGCGCGAAAGCAAAAGAGGCGGCCCCTGAAGCCAGGCCAGAGCCTTTTCAAAACCTATCCAGTAGTTCCATGACGGAAAGTCCATGAATGGGTAGAGTTGTCGGTAATCATAGCCGTACAGATATGCGACGACATGCCTGTAGAGATCATCTGTCGGCATGGGAAAAGAAAACAACGCCAGAAGAAACGAAAACACGCATCCCAGAAGCAGCAGGTTGAACCTGGGCCTGGTTTCGGAATCTGCAAGTTCCCGGGCAAAACTGTTTTTAGCTTTAGACAAAGTCTTTTGGATAAAGTTCTGGACAAAATCTGACAAGGGCTTTTCCTCCTCGAATATAGCTTAAATACCTTAGGCATCTAAAGTATCCCGGTGCATCTACAAGAAATTACTTCCCCGCTGTACCTCTCCAAAGCGGTAAGCATGAGACTGTTCTGAGGGAAAAAAACAAACACTCAGAAAGGCAGTTTTCGACACCTGTGATCTTTTTCTTCCTGGCAGGGGGATATCTTTGGTCCTCGGGAAGTAATTCTCCCAATAAAGAACAACAGAAGGGAGATACTTTCATGAAAAGTTACATGTCCTGTTTTTACGATGAAATACCCAGCGAGTATGTCAATGAGTTGTCCGTCCTGATTCTTGCCAAAAACGAAGAGGCCACAGTCGGAACTGAGGTCAATAAGGCTCGGGCCGTTTTTCCAAAGTCGGAGATTCTTGTAATTGACAACGGAAGCACGGACAACACCCGGCAGGAAGCGATAGATGCCGGGGCATTTTGCATTTCCTGTGAAACCCCTGGTAAAGGCGCTGCGATGCTTTGCGGGGCATGGGCGGCATCAGGCCATAAAATTCTATTCCATGACGCCGACGGCGAATACGAAATTGAAGACACGATACCCCTTGTCGTAAACATGGATTTTGGGAAGATAATAATTGGCTGCAGGAGCCCGGAATCCATGACCTGGTCTTCTAGAAAAGCCAACGATTTCATTTCACGCCTGCTTAAGATGCGTTTCGGAGCAGAAGGGGTGCCGCAAGACATCCTTTCCGGAAGCAGGGCCTTCTATCGAAGCGATTTCCTGGATTGGCCTATTCGGTCAAAAGGCTTCGGGATAGAAACCGAGCTGACCACACTGGCTTTGAAGCAAAACTTTGAGATCTACGAGAATCCTGTCCGCTATACTCCAAGGACCAAACAGGACGGGAAAAAAATCCGCTTTTATCATTTGTTTGTCTGTGCGTTGGCTGCCTTAAGACATTATTACGACGTATCTGACAATTATTGGGCTATACCGCATACACCCTTCGATGTTTTTGACTGAGGCCTCGGAAAATGCAAGGCGACTACAATCTGGAAGTCATGGAAGCGGCGGTAAACTACAGACAGGCGGTCATAAAGCTCTTTAAGCCATATCTTGCCGATTGCAGGAAAATAGCCGATTTCGGGGCAGGCCGCGAAACCTACGCTCGCGAGCTTACCGATACCTGGCCCAACATCTACTGCATAGAGCCCGCAAGGAATTTCTGGCAATCCTGTCCGGGTCTTTCCTGGCTGGAAAGTTTGAATGACCTACCTGAGCAGCTTGATGCCATCTACACCCTCAATGTCCTGGAGCATGTAGAATACGACGAAAAGGCGCTTGCAGAGATAAACAGAAACCTTTCCCCCGGAGGGAAACTCTTCGTACTTGTCCCAGCTCACAAAAGTCTGTGGACAGAAATGGACAACAAAGTAGGCCATATCAGGCGCTACAGCATGGAGGAGCTGATCGAAAAAGTCATTAACGCAGGCTTTGAAGTTCTATCCGCAGGGTACTTCGACTGGGTTGGTTATCTGGCGACAAAAGCGCATCAGGTGCTCAAAGGCAATGGCTCTCCGAGTGTAAAACAGATCAAGGCATTCGACAGGGTATTTGCCTGGATGCGGGCAGTTCGTTTACCAGAATTAGGGAAGAACGTGTATCTCTTGGGGAGGAAGGCATGAACAATACCGAAAACGGAGCTTGATTAGTGGCAAAGATATTTAGTCCAATCATGCCTCCACTACTGAGATTGTTCCCTTTTTCAGGCCAAACGGTAAATAGATTCAGGTAGGTGGTGAAACGGATTAATGACCTTGATATCTCCAAAAGATTGGTTTTCCTGGAGATCTTCAGTCAGGAGGTATCGGCAAGCACTTGCCTGGGCTGCTGATACAACCAGTGCGTCCCACCATGAGAGGCGGTAACGATCCTGGATACGCCACGCTCCATCCATGAGAGGGGAGTCCAAAGGAATTGGCCGCCATGCCAGAAGTGCCCGAACATCTTCGCGGGCACTCGCCGGGTCAAGGCCCGGTTCGAGTTTGTGAGTGACAGTCACATAGAATTCACTGAGGATTTGAAAGCTCAATCGCCCCGTCTTCTGCCGCCACAAATGGGACATCCAGACCATGGCCTCTTTCTGCTTTGAGGGTTCTGACGCATCCCTGGTGTAAACGAGAACGTTTGTGTCAACGAAGACCCTGTCGGTCATGAAGTTCCTCCCGTTCGGGATAGTGATCCCCCTTTTTCTTCAGCACGCGAGGCTGTTGAGAAAGATAATATTCCATAGATATCTCATAGCTATCGTCAGACAGCATCTTTTCTCGCAGCAATTCGCTTACCATACGGGAAACACTGGTGTCTTTCTCCGCGGCATGAATTCGGGCCCAGTGGGCGACTTCCTCATCAAGGGTAATGGTTACATTTTTCATAACACGATAATAGTATAACACGAAATAAGTGTCAAGAATCAAACCATTGGAGTGGGATACCCTCCAGCAATCAAACCCTTATAAGGCCTCCGGCTGTTAAGGGTAAAACTAGCCAAGAGTTTCCTGACGCCTGTAAGTCATATAATCTTCCCAAAACAGCTCTCGCCTGAAAAATCCTATTTTTTCCAGCCTATCCTCCTTCCGGGAAGTAATTAACAGTCAGATATTCGGTTTTTTTTAATAGCCTGTTCTTTTGAGCAGGCCCCTATCACTAAACAAGGAGGTAAAACAATACACTGAATTTTTAATTTGTATTATTAATTCTACTACGACATATTATCTTGCATAGTTGTGAAGGATGTGATATGCAGCCTTCATGGAAAAAGAAACCGTATTTTTCGGGATAGACGACTACATGGCGATGTATGCTCCCTACATCAAGAGGGCTGAAGCCAGAGAGCTGGCGAAATGTTATGTGGTCGGGTTGATGATGGATGGGGACAGGAAGTCTGTCGAGCCGATGTCGGAGAAGGTCCACGCCTCGGAAAGGGGGATGCAAAGGTTGTTGACGGAGGTAAAGTGGGACCGTGACGGCGCCTTTGGCGAATACAGGAGACGGATGCTTGTCGATACCGCTGATCCCCAGGGGGCCTTTCTTATTGATGATACGGGATTTCCGAAGAAAGGCCGCCATAGTGTCTGTGTGGCCAGGCAGTATTGCGGATCTCTCGGGAAGGTTGACAACTGTCAGATTGGGGTCAGTCTGACCTATGTGGGTCAAGGATTCGCATGGCCATACGCGATGGAGCTTTTTGTTCCGCAATCTTGGGATAATCCTAATGATCCGGAATGCGCCGACATGCGCAAGAAGACCTATATGCCGGCGGATGTGCATCACCGGGTGAAGTGGCAGATGGCGCTTGATTTGATTGATCAGGCCAGCTCCGATGGGGTGCCTTACCGGGCGGTGGTAGCAGACAGTTGGTACGGAGACATAACGGATTTTCGCCAAGGACTCGACGACAGGCAAAAGCGCTATATCGTCGGCGTCTACTCGGATACAAAAGTTTTTCTGGAGTCTCCGGTTTTTGTTCAACCCGATCCCCAGGAGAAGAAGCGCGGAAGAAAGAGAAAATACCCGAATCTGATTGAGACGAATCCCTTGCCGGTCAAGATCTCGGAGATGGGGAAATGTGTCGCTGAAGGAGATTGGGAGCATCTGGAGATTCGCAGAGATTGTCTGGATAAACCCCTGGTGATTGAGGCGGTATCCAAAAGGGTATTTCCCGCCCAAGGCTATCGGAAAGGAACCGCTCACGAGGAAGTCTCTTTGATTATTGAGAAAAGAAAGAAGGACGACGGGGAATATGAACTCCGGTACTTCTTCAGCAATATGCCCCAGGATATGCCGACTTTGGAGATGGTTCGTCTTTTTCACGAAAGGTTCTGGATCGAGCAGGGCTACCAGCAGTTGAAGGAGGAGCTGGGTTTGGATCATCATGAGGGCAGAAGCTGGACCGGCTGGCGGCGGCATGTACTGCTGGTAATTCTTGCTTTCGGTTATCTGACGCTCCAGCGCATACAGGAAAAAAAACTCGAACAGCAGAACCTGTGGTATCAGAAGCTGGGAAGGATATAAAGAACATTCTCCCAATGAATCCAACCGCTTTGGAATCGTGGAAAGACCGCCAATGCCCCGTTCGTTCCTCGGAGCGCTGGCGGGACAGGCAAAGGGAGCTGAAACAAAAATCCTCTCTGCCCGATGTCCGGCACCAAATCGCTTTGTACCTGATGAGGTTGTTGATCTGATCATAATAATTTATCTGTCG
>JBGSUA010000145.1:0-11253 GCA_041753575.1 Desulfatiglandaceae bacterium | reverse complement strand
GAACGCTCTCATGCCCAGAGCAACGGGTCCCTGGAATGGCACCGGAGGGCGATGCTCATACATCAGGGCCATGAGCTTGTTCTGCTCGGTCCGCTGGTCCTCGTCGGTATAAGTCTGAGCCCTGGCGATGTCCTGGCCATGCTTGCCGCCACCTTTGATGATGAAACCCCGGGAGCGCGCTCGTTTCTGGCTTTTGGGTTCCAGGATGATGGTGAACCGAATCTTCATCTAACCCACCTTCCCCAATTCTTTCATGCCGTCATGGAAGCCCTCAGTGTGGCCCTCGACAAATCCATTCCGGTAACACATCTCGTCATGGCCGGCTGACAACAAGCCAAAGCCGGCGAAGAGCCCCACGAATAGCCAGCCCAGTGGATCATGGCTTCCCCCTTTCAAGACTTAAGTCGACTGGAGTTTGTCTCACAAAACCCCTTTTTTGTCCCAAATCAGAATGATACAAATACTTTCAATTACTTAAGGCACACATCAATATAACCGTCTCAGCGAGTACATGTTAGCAACCACTTTAAATGATAGACAAAATCCATTTGTCTCACGCTCTCTATATATTAAGTTTGTTCTTTTACCAGTATAGCCATAGGAGAAAGCCAACTTAGGGGCTAAGTTACTGATATTATTTGTCTCATCCCGAATTGAGACAGGTTTTTGATATATTGCCAAATTACTTATTGATTCTAAACAGTTATCTTGTCTCGCAGAGGGTTGAGACAAAACAGCTACCTTGTGAGACAAATTCATATCTTCACCATTGTCGAATAATAATCACCACTTAGCCTAATAGTCCTGTCTTCTGCCGCCTCTATTGCACGATAAGCTGTAGCTCTGCCGCAATTGATAAACTCCATGATCTTCTTGGCCAGGGGGGCCTTTCCTTTGCATTTACCGCCAATATCCAACAGAAGTTCAGCCACCAGGCTCATGGGAATGAGCGTATTTTCTTCGGCCTCATGGTGACAGAAATTGGCATCCCTTTCTAAAAGTATGCTGGGGTGCTCAGGGCCATGCCTTACTTTGTCAAAGTTCAAAAGGCGCAGAGTTTTTTTTTCATTATTCGATTTATGAATTAGACCAATCATGGTGTCAGCCCAATCCCTGATAGAACTTGCCCCCCTAAACCTCCATTTTCCCTGACGATCTTCCGATGGCTTCCCCTCGTGGTGAACAATAATCCATGCGCAATTGGTTGCCGCTGAGATATCGGTAAGATTATCCAGCACCCGGCGCATGGCCATGTTGTCGTTTTCATTGGCATGGTGATAACTAGACAAAGGGTCAAGAATGACGATATCGGCTCCGGATTTTGTGATTAAGTCAGTAATTTTTTGTAAATCTCTTGAATTGCCTATATCTGCCCTAAACTTGCGATCAACCAATTGAATATTTGGAACATGGTTTACTGATAGTCCTCGCATAATCCGCCGCAATCTGATTTGAACGGTATAATCTGGGTTTTCCTTCTGAACAAATAAAATTTTCCGAGGCTTATCAACATCATACCCCCAAAGAGGAAGCCCCTTTGATAACTTAACGGCAATCTCAAGGCTTAATAGTGATTTGCCTACACCAGACTCTCCTGTAAGGATCAGGCCGGATGCTTCCATAAAAACACCCTTGGCGATGATTTCAGGTGGTCTCTCAATGGTTGAGGACAAGAGATATTCGGCTGGCATCACACCAATGGTGGTAGGTTTTTGCTGCTCTTTTCTGCTGATTGACAGGACAGTGCTTCTGATAATCTGGTCGGATAATGGTGGGGAATTTTGCGTATCCCATATTGACAGAATCTCAGTAACTTCTTCTTCTTGGAGACCTCGTCCCAGCAGCCGGCCGGCTAACTTAGCTGCTGTCTCATTGCGAACACCATCCTGGACACCCCGCCACATCGCAGCCCAAGGATTATTGGTGCGGAGATTCGGGAGACTGGTTCGATGCACTACTTCAGTTTCAATGAGTTTCTTAAGCCACGGAGGGGGAGAAACTATTTTTGTGCCAATATGGGGATATTTCCAGGTGTATTGACCACCAGATATATGCTTGGATGGTGCTGCCAATATATAGCCACCATCCCCTTTAATATCAATGCCCTCATATCCGGCCATTTTGCTTTTGTTGCCGATACGGACGCCATTCCCGGGGTGCTCAAGAATATAATGCAACCCGCCGCCGCCCGTAAAGGCTGTCGGTGTAATTGGAAAATTTCCAAGTCGTTCAAGTTTCTTTAAACTCACATCCCCCCCGTTCCTGGGGTCAATGTCGACTACCATAATGCCAGACACCTTACCAGTGAGTATTGCCACATTTGCTTTTGGCCATTTATTCCACCATGCTTTTATAATATTCTTATCGGTAGTAGCATCCTTGAGACCGTGGATCGTTATAGGGTGCTTTGCCGGACTTTGACAGTTATCTTTGCCGCAGGAGCATTTATCACCCTCAGGCCAATAAATAGGGACCACAGGCCACCCCCGGGAAGCATAATCAAGAGCAGCTTGTAAGCATTTGGGAAGATTGTCAGCCAAAGTCTTCCCCTAAAATGGTATATCTACGTCGTCTTGCGGTGTTTCCCCGTTATAGACCATCTCAGCCATTTTGCTGATCTTGTCCATGAGTTCTTCATCATTTATCTGAACCACCCCGGCCCATTTCTTCTGACCATCCCTTGCGGTATATTCTTTGCTGGGCATAGCCGCCCAAAGACCTGTTTCACCTTGAATAAGTTTAGCGTCTCGAATAACTAGAGGCCCAATCTCGAAGTTAAAGAATGCCCGGATTTTCCCTTCCCCCTGCCGCTTAAACATCCCCACGATTTTCATTGAGTAATTTCCTTATCCCTTTAGTTTTAAATTCAAGCGCTGTTTTTAAATAATGGCAGGCAGAACAGAGGGGTCTCGTGTTTTCATGGTTATCATCCCCTCCGAATTGTTCAGCCTCAGTATGGTCAATGGCAAAGTGATGGCCCATCTTCCTTGCCTCGGTTTCAGTTATTCCGCACCAATCGCAAAACATTTCACCGTCAGCTCGATGCTTGGCCCGATGCTTTTGGTTCTTCCTTTTAGCCTTATCAGCTATCTTGCCGGACCAGATAACGCGGTTGCATTTTTTACACTTGTACCCGTAACCATGAAGATCCATGCAGTGAATTAGCACATCCCAATCAGACACACCGCAAGAGGCACATATTAGATACTTGGATTCAGTCATTTTGATAAACCGGCAGTTCCTGATACTCCGGCCTTAATTGGCCTTCCTTGGTGAACCACTTCCATGCCCCCAACATCCCGGGGTAGAGCCGGGCACTATCTGCCGGCGCTGGCTGGTGCGGCCGGAGCTTCACCAGGCCGTACGCAGTTAAGGCCAGGTGCCAACCTGTTTGGTTCAGGGGCAAATGCCACTCTGTCAATTCGTCGTCAGTCATCTCCGCCTCAAATCACCAGGTCATTCAGGATGAGGTTTCCCCAGCACCGGCCCTCGACCCGCTCCATTCTTGCAGGGCATCTCCCTACGGCTGGGTCATTTCATCCAGACCGATTTTTTCGCCGTCCTCGGAACAGGCCTCCATTCGTGCTTTCCGGTCCCACTCGGCCAGGACCTGGAAAAACCCTGCGACATTGGCCACCATTTCCCGGCCATCCTCCCGGGAGAATTCTCTGCCAGTGCGCTGTCCCCAAAAGGTCAGGGTTTGCTCAATGATGTCTGAGGGTTCGTTTTTCACTGTCCCGGTCCGTAGATAAAAAAGACCCCTGAAAGGCAGGCCCGGCAAAAGGCTCTCTCAGGGGTCACTCAACGTCCAATCGGCGTTTAAGTCGGTTTTTAGGCTTGCCGGGCCTTACCCAAAAATTGCTCTCTACTGAGTAGGGCGCGACAAGCGTGGGGGCGGCCGCGACAAAAGGCGTCGCGGATGCAATTTTTTGAAAATTAATTCGTCCAGGTCACCCGAGGGTGGGGGTTGTAAGAGGGGAACGTGCCAAGGGATAACGCATTCTGCAAGTGGCCCCAGAGATTGAGGTCATTCGTCTTAATATGCTCAAAGGTGCGACCAATAGCCTTGGATATGGTCTTACGGGCCTTTTCGTTAGGATCGGAAACCTTTCGGACTCGACCACCGAGACCATAGGCGGCGGCAAGTTCTTTTGTAATTGCATCCCTTTCTTCTTCGAGTTGCTCGGCACGTTTGAAATCGTTACATTCTTGGGCTTCTTCCAGTTCTGCTCCGAGATCTTCGAGCCTCTTTTTATATTCTTTCTTGGCCTGATTATCCAATAAAGGACCGGCATCACCGAGGGGAGAGACATTGAGGCCGTCGTCAAAAAATTGCCGCTCCTTCATCCTGGTTGCCTCGCTGTGGCCCGGCGATGGGATTTTCCCCTCCACTTCACTCAGTATCCGCTGGGCGTGAAATTCTTTCCCAGGATAAGCCAGTAAAAAGGCAAGATATTGGAGGCCCTTGCTGTCTTGGAGCGAAAAGGTATTGCCCTCATATGAAATGGTCCAAAATTGGCCGGCTTTCCGAAAAACGTTGCCGGTAAAGACGACACGTTGCGCTTTTTCCGCCATGGCTCTGGCAATGCCCTCCCTGTCAAGAACTAAACCGCCCTTCTGAACTCGGATCACCCGGGTGACAGAAAAAATCAAGGCATGGGGTAAAAATCTGCGAGACGTTCTGCCAGGAGTAAAGACCAGGGGCGCGACTGCCTCCTTCAGCCCCAAATTATTGCCGAGGGTTTCCTCGGCATCTGTCCAATCAAGCCCCCGAGCAAGAAAAACCTCAGACATGCTTGATTCAGGATCAAATTTTCCCAGGTTCCAGAAGCGGTGCCAAATCAGCTCGTGAGGAGTTTGAGCGATCCCCAGGAGGTGCGATAGTATCCCGGCCAACCGTCCCAAATCTACCTGCCAACGTTTGAGTCGGTCCGGAGCAATAATCACTCTGCCAATATCATCCCGCTGGTTGCAGATAATAAAAGGCCGTCTGGTTATGGGAGCATCTGGTGGGGGAATGAACACCGACATAAAACAGCGCTCCTCGCAGCCGTCACATTCCAGGGAGTTAGCCGGCGTGGTGGGGGAGAGCAGGCGCTGATTGACGAAAAAATCCAACGCGCCTTCGGGCCAATCGGCCACCTCATCGGCCGTGAAGACATTGGACCCTTCTGGCATCAGGTCCACACGCTGCAGAATATGGCCAAGAAGATCGTTCAATTTCACTGGCCGATGGTCTCCTGAGCCGCAGTGTCAGCCGGTTCCAGGCCGGAATCAACCAGCATTTTTCGGATGATCAGGTCTCGCCCCTCCTGCTTTAAAGAGCAGGAATTCGGGTAGGACACTTGGAAGGTGCGGGTGGCCGAACGCCGTTTCCGGTCATGATTGAAAACCACCTGAACCGCCGCCTGGGTGATATTGACCAGGGAGAGGGGAATTTTCTGGCATTGATGACACTCCGGAGCCCCATCCACCCGGACCAGCTCTTCCAGGAGATCGTAAACCGCCTCCGGGTCTTGAGACGTTTCTGCTTCGAGGGTGATCCTTCTTGAGGACCCTCCCAAGGTTGACAGCCGGAGCTTCTTGATGACCACGGCGTTTATGCCTGTGTCAGGATCGTAAATGAAAGCGAAACCCCGTCGTTTCAAGCCATTCAGGTCATAGACCCGTTTATCTTTTTCCTCCGGCTGTATTTCGGTCTTGAGAATGACCCGGGCGAAAATCACCTGCAGGTCGCGCACGGTCTTGATGGCCCCATGGAAGAAAATATCCAGGGTGCCATGGCCTTGGGAATAGACCGCGATGACCTCGAATGCAGGCTTATGAGCGCGGCGTTCCAAGGCGCCTTGATTCCATTCGATGCTGGTCCTGGCGTAGTCTTCAGGGTAAGCGAAAAAATAATCCAGGTCATTGCGGTGGTAATAATCGATGGTGCAGTCATGACCCCGGCCTTCAGTCGTGCGAAAATAATAACTGAAGGCTTCGCCCAGCTCCCGGAGGCTGGCCTCATCCTTGAACGCAGGCAATTTGGGCAAAGCCTTGCGTCTCCGCCAGTAACGAGTAGGGAGGTTGTCGGCATTCACGAACAGGAGGGATAGCTCGAAGAAGGATTTTTTCTCAAAGAAGCTCCAAAAGGCCTTATCGTAAAATCCGTCCATCTCGGCAAAGATGGGCTCCAGGTCCTCTCCCTCCTCCTGGGCCGCATCAATCAAAGCCTTAACACCATTCTCACAGGCCAAATCGTCGATATTCCGGAAGTCGCTCTCTATAGACCTGCGGGTTTCGCTGGGCAGGTTGTCCCACGCCTCGTAGATCGGGCCGATATTGGTCTCCGGGAGGGCGGTAAAATCAACCTCCGCCAACACCTGCTTTTCCTGGCAGTAGCGGGATAGCAGCGCATTCGGCGCCTGACGCAGAAAATTTTTCGGGGAGTAATGCCGGGCCATAAAGGGAATGTCCTCCTTTTGAAAAAGGTTCTCAGGTCAATCCTGTGGGGATGACCCTAAATCCAGCCTGATAAACCTGGTGCAGGGTGCACAGGCTGGGTCAATAAGGTATACATAAAAGAACTAATCGCCTGTATAGTATATTTAGCACGGTCCTTCCGGCAATCAAAGCAAAAAATGACAGGACTATTAAAGTCAATTATTTAAAATAGTTGATGATAATCTTGATTCTTTTGATATTATACCCCTGAAAAATTTCAATGGACAATGCTGCGATCCCGGTGCATTATCCGCGAAAGTCCTGAACGATGAGGTCCCCAAGACCATTTTTGTACGGCGGCGGGCAAAATTACCGCATAATCTCAGTTTACCGGGAGGTGATCTATGGACAGAAATAATACATTTACCGCTACGGTCGAGACCATTTGTCAAGTCTGCCATGAGAGATGCTTTTTGGAGTGCAAGGTCAAGGATGGCCGGCTGGCGAAGGTTTTGCATCCCGGGTGTGAAAAAGGCCTTTATATGGCTGAAACCCTACATCATCCCAACCGGCTCAAATACCCATTAAAGGCCGCGGGGGAAAAGGGAACTGGCAAATGGGTCCGGATTAGCTGGGATGAGGCTCTGGATCTTATGGCCAGCAAATTTGCCGACATCAAGGACCGCTTTGGTCCTGAGGCAAACTGCGTTGGAATATCCTCTCACCACAAGGAAAGAACCTGTGACGCCAGCCACTCCTTGGCAAAGTTCCTGAACACTCCCAACATCCTGGATGCCAACTACCAGTGCTCTCAGTGCAGCTGCGTCTCCGATTTCATGACCTTTGGAGAATGGACCACCTGGGAGACCCGGATCGATTACGAGAACAGCAAGTGCATCGTCATCTGGGGCGCCAACGTGGTTGATACCCGGCCCGTCAAGGCGAGGCGCATCTTTGAGGCCCAGAAAAAGGGGGCCAAGGTGATTGTGATCGATCCCCGTTTCACAGAGACCGCTAAGAGGGCGGACATGTGGCTCAGAGTTCGGCCTCAGTCGGACGGCGCCCTGGCCCTGGCCTGGCTCAACGTGATGATCCAGGAAGGTCTTTACGATAGAGAATTCGTAGCTCAGCAGTGCCTCGGCTTTGAGGAACTCAAGCAAAGGGTGGCCGAGTGGACTCCAGAGCGGGCTCAACAAATTACCTGGGTGCCTAAGGAGCAGATCATCGAGGCTGCGAGGCTATACGGCAGGACGCGGCCCTCGTGCATTCATACCCGGCTGGGCGTGGACGGCCAATCCCTCAATTCCACACAGACTTGCCGGGCCATCACCTGCATATTCAGCATCAAGGGGGATCTGGATTCCGTCGGAGGAAACATCCTTCACACACCGGGAGATATTCCCACGGCCGCCGCCCTTGGGCCTAGGGAGTATCTAAACAGTACTCTCAACGGGTTTAGAAACATCTATTGGATGATGCGCAACTGGCGCCGGTCGCCCGACTTGGAGGCCAAGAGGCCCGGCTACAGAGATTACCCTATCTACAATGGCCCCCAGGAGATCAGCTGGTTCGACTACAACAGTCACTACCCGACGCTCCTGGAGCATATGGAAGAGGGGAAAGTGCGAGGGCTCTACGTCCCCGGCACCAATCCGATGGCGCATTACGCCAACCCCAAAAGGCTGTGGAATATCCTCAAGGGACTTGACTTCATGGTAGTGGCCGATCTTTTCATGTCGCCAACATGCGAAGTTGCTGACTTGGTGCTGCCTGCAGCGCACGCAGCCGAGATCGACTCCCTCAATCACACGCTCAGTGGGGCGCCCGGGGCTCCCTATGGGAACAGCATCGTAGCCTGCCCGAAAGTGGTCGACCCTCCGGGCGAGGCCTGGGACGATATGAGAATCGTCATTGAGCTGGGCAAGAGGATGGGGGCAGATGTTCCATGGGAAAACATAGAGGAGTTCCACGACTGGATGCTTGAGCCTGTCGGGACCACATATCAAGAGCTCATGGCGCAGCCCCAACACCAAATGATATTTCCCATGGACTTTAAAAAATATGAACTTCCTGGTTGGAAATGGAATACCCCCACAGGTAAGGTTGAACTTTATTCGTATTGGTTTAATAAACTAAATTACGACCCGCTGCCCAATTACCGGGAAGACCCTGTGAGTCCTCTTAGCAGACCTGATATGTGGAAAGAATATCCCCTCATCATGGTGCACCACAGGCTACGGTTCTATCAAAATTCGGAACGATTTGATTGTCCATCATTACGGAAGCTGGCCTCTGAGCCTGAGATCGAGGTCCATCCCCAGACAGCTCAAGGCCTGGGTATCAAAGAAGGGGACTGGATGTGGCTGGAGTCCTACCAGATGAAGGGAGAGAGGGTAAAGGGCAGGGCCCGCCTGGTACCTGAAATGCACCCCAATGTAGTCTCCATTTCTCAAGGATGGTGGTACCCGGAGATCACCAGTCCGGATCACGGCATCTACGAATACAACGTGAATACGATCATTTCGGATGGCCCGCCATTCGAAGAATTCAACGGGCATCATCAGATGAGGGGAATCTTGTGCAAAGGGGGTAAAGTGTAACGCTCCCCGATACTGAATTCAAGCAAGAAGCATTGGCTTATCCTTGCATGAAGGCATACCCAAGGGGAAAAAAATCGCGTTGACTGAAAATCAGGTCGAGGAGAGTTTCTGGAGGCGACACCCTGTACTGAAGGAATTCATCCGCGACCAAATACCGTTGATTGCGGGGGTCTTCATAGCAGGGATACTTGTCAGCTATCTCAAATATGGCTACTTGCCGGTGCGCGGATTCCGCCTTCCCGATAGCCGGGATCAGGGTGCCCATCTGGCATCTTCTCTGGATGGGCCTCTGGACCGGCTATACCATGGGGATTGTGGGGCAGGCATCAGGGATCTTTCTTCTGGCTTATGCCATGTCAGTCTTACAATATACCAATGTCAGTCTTACTCCTACGTCTTTAATTATCACCTTTTTAAACCCCTTCGGCGCCCTCCTCGGATTCTGGCGGGAGAAACAATGGAACTTTGATTTGGCGGTATGGCTGTGCATTGGCGCTGTTTTCGGTTCCCCCATCGGTCCCTTCATCCGCGTTTTCCTCCTGAACGATCCTGTAACTTTTAAATGTATCCTTGGCATTACCTTATTGATCATGGCGATTGACCTGTGTATACAAGTTACTCCCTGGTATTTGAATAAGACTACGCGCCAAAGATCTTTTAAAGAGAAGTTTGATAATCTGATGCAAAAATGCCGCAAAGCTGGCAAACCCCCTTCCGGATTGCCCGCGGATTTCCGCATCATTACTTTGGAAAGGTCATGGAGGCGTTTAACCATCGGATATTGGGGGGAAGAACAAACTTTAAATATACCTCTCATGGTGTTTATTGGTTTTATTGTTGGGGTGATCTCCTCGGCCATTGGAGCGGGGGGAGGCTTTTTATTGGTGCCGATTCTGGTGTCGCTCTTTGGTTTGCCCATGTACGTGCTGGTGGCTGCGAGCATACCCTATGTGATCATCCTGTCCATCACCGGGGTGTTTTCTTACACGGTGACTTTGCCCATGCTGACGGGAGTTTCAGCACCTTCGGATTGGAGCTTCGGGCTGTTTGTCGCCAGCGGCGCCATCCTGGGCGCTTGGCTGGCGTCAAAAACCCAAAAGTTCATCCCGGAAAAATTTCTCAAACCCATGTTGGGAGCTGTTACTGGAGTGGTGGGCCTGCTATATATCATTAACTATTTCTGGAAATTACCCTTTAACGTTTAAGGGAGTAGCATGACATGGGAAAATTAAAAGAAATGGGCCTCCAGTTCATACCTTTCCTGCCTGTCTATTTGGGAAGCAAATTTCTACAACAAGACTATCAGAGTGTGAACTTGGCCGGCAAGTCATTATTCTTGATTCTTGCAATTGGATAATGACCCTTTAATTAGTTGATGTTTACGTGAGTCTCTGATATGCTTTGCTCCAACCACCATGGAGGATATGCATATTTAGATTTTTTGTTTATTAATTTCTCTTAGGCACAGGGCAACCGCAAAATAAAACCCCGTTCCAAAATCAGGATCGGGGCTTTTTTATTTTTAACAAGTTAGAAAGAAAGTAACTGGCGCAGGGCGTCGGGCTCGAGATCTGAGGGGTCTTTGTGGGCCGGCAGAGTAACCGCACGGACCCACATGAGCGGCGCCAGGTAGTTGGCGATCCGGCATTATACGGGTTGATGGGTCTTAATCTCGGAGATTTCATCTCACTGGGCTTGCAGGCAATTTCTCCAGTGAACATCGGTGAGGGTAATTTCAAACAGGTTTTCTATGGTGAAACACCGGAGCTTCTATTCTTACCCGAGTCACATACCGGCCTCTGCAAAGGCAGGGAAGGCCGCTAAAACGTCTGGCGCGGTGAGGCAGAAAGTTCGAAAATCTTCTATGAAGGTACGCCATCTTTTAAGAATAGCCCTCTTCATTACCCGCACTATTACCCGCACCCAAGTCTAAAAACATCGAAAGTCGGGGTATAGGAAAGGTCCGCCGAGTGGAGAGTCGTCTGTCGAATCGAGGGTGCTGTCGAAAGTGACATGCCGCCCCTCATCCCCAGCGGCCCCGCCACGGCCAGCCCTGCCACGGTGGAGTCGCCCCCGGGCAAGGTCACGGCCTGGCGAAAGGCGAACCTGAGGCGGTGAGAACCTCGTCCTGAGGCGATTGGCCGCCCCCTGGCCCGTTGCCCCACTTTCCCCTTGCTCGCGGAGTTTCGGGGATATGGGGGCCGTGTCCTGGACTTATCGTGGAGAT
>JBGSUA010000144.1:0-2013 GCA_041753575.1 Desulfatiglandaceae bacterium | reverse complement strand
CTTCGGTTTCATCTTAATCATTTCATTCCCCTCCATAAAATGTGAAAGCCCACGCCTTGAACGATTCGTTCATGGCCTGGGCTTTCTGGTTCCCCTTGAAAGGGTCAGCAAAGGACCTCATTGTCTATTTTGCCTAATTTTTAGCACATATTTTCAGATTTGTCAAATTAGTATTCCGTGAATATTTGGTTTGGTTATGATGAAGGCAGATAACCCGCCCCGATTCATCCCATTGTCTTCTAAAGTCACGCTGAGAGCAGAAGCGGTCAAAATTGGACAGCCCAACCGGGTCGGTGGTCATCATTGGGGATGTTTTAGACCACGGCGATTCGCAGGAGCGCCTTCACGTCCACATCGTGGGGGTGGGGCGTCATGGGGTCCCACAGGAAAACGATCAAGTCGATTTTTCTTACGATTATCATGGGGCACTTCATGCGCATATCCGTTAGGATGGCGCTGGGACTGCTGTTGCCCGAGGCGAGGCGAAATCAGGCCTTCCACCTGTCGTTGCCTCCTCACGAAAACCTACTTTGCTTGCCCGTTCACCCATTTCTTGACGGAAACACGCGAATGGTTCCTTTTCCCTTGAAATGGTCAGCATCGAATGATGATCGGGTTGGATTCCGGCCGGCGTCTTATTGAATAACGCAATTCTTACAAAATACTAACAAAAAACTAACATCAGGTTGTAACGCTTTGGCTTATGGGTGGAAGCCATAACGTTTCAAGGGACTTATCATGAAAACAGCGTGTATCGGCACGGTGGTGGCGCTGTGGATCTACAGCGTGTTTCTTTTGGCACGTTGGCGCATAGCGGCTCAATACCATGAAGGGAAAAAGGCAAGGCTTCCGGCTCAAAGCTGGATCCAACTTTACTTGAAGCTGAGTGGGCTGCTGGTCCTCGCCTGGCTCGTTTTGCTCATCGAATAGAAAGCGTGCCTATCCGATGCTCAAACTCAGGACGTCTATGGGCAATCTTTTCATCCGCTCCTCACCCTGCACAACAAAAAGAGGGCGCATCATGCCTCGACGGTCCTGCTGATTCCACCCACTCGATGACATCCCGTTTCCGGTTGTCATGGGCGACAAGTGCGATCGTCTTCACTTCCTCCATGGTATCTCCTGGCGTCCTCCTCCGCTTTCTTGCATTCGATGCAGAGCATCGTGGTGGGATGCGCCTTCAAACGCTCCAGCCCGATTTCTCCCCCACATTCCTCACAGATCGCGTACGTGCCGACATTGATCCGATGGAGAACATCCAGGATCTCCTGACAACGTTCTTGTTCCCGTTCCAGGAGTTTGATGTTCATTTCCCGGTCCTGATCTGCGGATGCCAAATCAAAGGTATCGGCCATTCGATCCACCACGTGGCCCTGTAGCGGATAGTCCCCAGCTTTCCTGGTCAGGCCGAAAAAAATCTCCACGAGCTCATTCCTGGTGTGGATCTCATTTGTCAGCTTTTTCATCCTTCTACGTCTCCTTTCATTTGAACTTCAGACTGCAGAGAAAGAACCCCTTCATCGGCACGAATGGCAGACTGCCGAACTTCAATCGATGTCGCTTCAGCCGGTCGATCGTGGATGATGGAATATTTCTAAATCAGATTTCTTAGGAAATAATTAGTGGCTGAACGAAAACCCGGCATTTTTGCGACGGCGGTCCTTGGATTGGGCCAGGTTTTCGGTTGCGCGTTGATTGCGGATCTATAAAACTTAAATAAAATCGGTTGTAGTGATAGGTAGTATTGTATATCCCTATATCTTCGGGCTCGTAAGTTGTTGCTTTTTACCTTTGGACATTTTGGTCCCTATGGATGCCTTTGGAATTCCGCAATAAGGACTATAAAGCAGCGCGTAATGGTTTCCCCTGTTTGTGCTCGATTCTTTGCAGCCTCTGGAGCTGCTTCTGCTGGAGGATATGACCGAGAATTTGAATGTTTCTGGCAAGTACTGCCAAGCCAACATAGCGTTTGAAACCATGGATACCGTGATCCAGACAGCGATCTAACCCGTG
>JBGSUA010000143.1:0-1854 GCA_041753575.1 Desulfatiglandaceae bacterium | reverse complement strand
GATGTCATCGCCGAGGGGGAGAGGATCTACGGGGACGGCGTCAACATCGCGTCGAGGATTGAAGGGCTGGCTGAGCCAGGCGGGATCTGTATCTCCGGGACTGTTTATGACAGCATTGAAGGCAAGCTGGGATTGGAATTTGAATACTTGGGCGAGCACGAGGTCAAGAACATTGACAAGCCTATTCGCGTTTACCGAGTCCTGTCCTTTCCGGATGCCGCTGCGCACAGGGTTGGCAAAGCGAAAAAGGCTGTCGGGAAGAGATGGCGTAGTATAGTTGTGGCCATGGCTGCTATCCTGATTTTGGGAGCTGGCGCCGTGGCGATCTGGAATTTCTATCTGCGCCCGCCCCCAATAGAAACGGCCTCCGTGGAAAGAATGGCATTTCCCCTGCCTGATAAACCCTCCATCGCTGTTCTACCCTTTGCCAACATGAGTGGCGATCCTGAACAGGAATATTTCAGCGACGGGATCACTGAGGAAATCATCACCGCCCTTTCCAAGATTCCGGAGTTATTTGTGATCGCCCGCAACTCTGGCTTCACGTACAAAGGGAAGCCGGTGAAGGTGCAGCAAGTTGCCGAAGAGCTTGGAGTGCGGTATGTGCTGGAGGGCAGCGTACGCAAGGATAGAAACCGAGTGCGGATCACGGCCCAGCTTGTTGATGCGATCACCGGACATCATCTGTGGGCAGAACGCTATGACCCACTGGCTTGATGCGTTTCTTCGCTGGGGCAATTCCCCTGGCAAGTCCCTGGCGAATGCCGAAGAGCTATCGGAAAAAGTCCTCGCCATGGATGAGTCCGACTCCCACGCCCACCGCTTATTGGGCTATATCTATCTGCTAAAAGGGGAGCATGATAAGGCCATTGCCGAGGCGGAGCGGGCTGTCGCCCTCGATCCCAATGCATCCGGCAGCCAAGCGGCACTTGGGTTTTTTCTTAATTTTGCGGGACGACCCGAGGAAGCCATTGTATGGTACAAGAAGGCGATCCGTCTAGATCCTATCCCTACGCCCTTGTACTATCTTCAGTTAGGCCACATCTATCGAAATGCGGGCCGGTATGAGGAGGCGATCTCAGAATTAAAGAAGGCTCTTCATCACAACCCTGATAGTCTGCTTGCCCACTTACACCTGGCCGGCGCTTATAGTTCATTAGGCCGTGAAGAAAAAGCCCGTGGTGAGGCCGATGAAGTCCTTAGGATAGACCCTAAGTTCTCTCTCGATTATTGGGCGAAGACGATTCCATACAAGAACCAAGCCGATAAAGACCGCCTTGTTGGAGCCTTGCGCAAGGCTGGCTTGAAGTAAGACGAATATGAGTCTTGGGGGAATGAAGCCCGTACGAAAGCCCTGTCCTGTATGACAGTTTTGTACCTGAGAAACCAAGGATGATAACCGAGATTTTCTGTTATTTGGGAGGACCCTCCGATTCCAGGTTTCCGATATCATTGTTGAGGGGCCGGCTTCGCAAGGTTACATTTGGCAATCTTCCGCAAATCGACTGCCCCTGAATGGAAGGTTACGATACGAATCTTTGAATATATCGAATTTTAGGCATCATTATCCTTTCTTTGAGCGCCTAATAATCCGAAAACTCAAGGATACTGGGGCCATCTTTATGAGGAGGTCATCCTCTCTATTACATAAGTTAAAGGGGTGTCCTGGAGCCAAAGATTCATCTGCCAACCTCGTTATCTGAACGATTTTTTTGGATAGCCTGGATTCCCACGGAGTCCAGCTTTCCTAACAACGAGAACGGTAAATCAGAGTACCAGGCCGTATTTTAATCCAATTGATGTTATGTGTACTATTAACCTACAGCCTGAGAGCCAATACATTAAAAAGATTCT
>JBGSUA010000142.1:0-35895 GCA_041753575.1 Desulfatiglandaceae bacterium | reverse complement strand
GAGGTCGCTGTGGAGACGGCTGCCCGGATCAATCCCTGACAGGGCAAGCTCTGCCCTTCCAAGGATTACCCCCAGCATGTTGTTGAAGTCGTGCGCCACGCCTCCCGCAAGTCTTCCGACCGATTCCATCTTCTGGGCCTGGTTCAGTTGCCCCTGCAGTTTGCCTCTTTCTTCCTCGCTGTGTTTGCGGGCGGTGATGTCTACCAGAGTGCCTTCATAGTACAGAACCTTTCCGGCTTCATTTCTGACCACGCGGGCGCTGAGGGAGGCCCAGACCGGGCTTCCATCCTTCTTGAGAAGCTGTACCTCAAAGCCCCTTACAACGCCTTCCCTTTCCAGTATCCTTCGAAACTTCTCGCGGTCTTCCGGATCCGCATAATGTTGTCTGCCTATATCCGTAAAATGCTTCATGAGTTCCAGGGGGGATTCAAAGCCGAAGATCCTTGCCATAGCGGGGTTTGCGCTCAAGAAATGTCCTTCAGGAGTAGTCTGGAAGATACCCTCCACGGCATTCTCAAACAGTGATCGGTATTGAGCCTCGCTCCTTGCCAGGGCCTCCTCAGCCTCCTTTCGGTCGGTGATGTTGCGGACAATCGCTTGAACCAAAAGCCTTCCTTCAATCTCGATAAAGTTCAGGCTCACCTCGGTATCGAAAAGGGTTCCGTCGAGGCGGCGATGTCTCCATTCAAAGAACTGGGGATGACCCTTAATGACCTCCTCGATCTTCTCAACGGCTTTGTCCCTGGAGTTCCTTCCGTCGGGCTGGAACTCGGGGGAAAACAGGACAGGGGATTGCCCGATAATCTGCTCCCTTGTGCAGCCGAACATTTCGAAAGTCTTCCGGTTGCAGTCAATGAAGACGGTTCCCTCCATCAAAAAGATTGCATCGTTAGCTGTATCATAAAGGCCCTTGTACTTGGCTTCGCTGGCCCTGATCCTCTCTTCGGCCCTCTTGATCTCCGTTATCTCGTGGGTGATAGATATGATATGGGGGGCATCTCCTATGGATATGACCCGGGCTGACATAAGGCCCACACCGATTGTGCCGTCCTTCCTGCGGAAAGGGGCCTCCAGATTTTCGCAAAAGCCTTTTTCTCCCAGTTCCTTTACGAGCCTCTTCCTGTCTTCAGGATCGTGCCAGATATTGATCTCAAGGGATGTCTTTCCTACGACATCCTCCCGGGTGAACCCTGTAAGCCTGGTAAAGCCCTCGTTGATATCCAACCAAAGGCCGTCTTCCATACGATTAAGATTTACGGCATCAGGGCTTGCATAAAAGGTGAGCCGGAATCGCTCATCGCTCTCCCTGATGACCTTCGCGGCCCTTTTCTGTTCCGTGATGTCCCGGATGGACTCGATGGCGCCAATGACGCCGCCGTTCCGGTCGTAGAGGGGGCAGGCGAGGTTCAGGAGATGAACGTCCTCCAGCTTGAGCATCTCAGGCTCAGTCTCGGAGATCAGTCTCTCCCCTTCCCGTCTCACATAGGAGTACTTTGCCAGGATTTCCAGTTCCGGATGGGTTACAAGATCAATGAGGACAGGCCTCCGTTCCTTGTAGAAGGCAAGGGAATATTCGTAGTTTCCCTTTCCCAGCATGTCCTCGGCCTTGATCCCAGTCAGCCTTTCGATGGCCCGGTTCCAAGCGATAACCTTTCCTTTTCTGTCTACGACAAAGGTCGCATCAGGCAGGAAGTCTACGATCTGACGAAAAATCTCCGCTGCTTCGTCAGCAGTCCTCCAAAGTCCCTGATTCTTAATGTCCTCCATGAAAAATGTTCTCTCCCTGACTGTGCATTAGGGCCTTATCCGCGGACGTGAACTGCTAGAACTTTTCCAGTTCATCCTCATCCAACGGAATGACCTCATGGGGCTTTATTTCCTTTGCATGTTTCATAAGCGGCTTTGTTAGCCCATGTTTAACAATAGCAGTCTCTGCATTCCGTTTCATCCGGGGAAGGCGGGGCTTTCCCTTAGCATTCAGCGCGGCCTTTCTCACGCCCTGGTCTTCTCGTGTCCTTGCCCCACCCTCCACCAGGACTATCATTTCACCTACAAATCTCTTCATTTCTTCTGCCTGGGCATTCATCTCCTCCGAGGCCGAAGCGGATTCTTCTGCGGTTGCAGCTACCTGCTGAACCACCTTGTCCATCTCGGCTACCGCCTTGTTGATCTGATTTATCCCTTGGGCCTGCTCATTGGAAGCGGCAGAGACTTCGCTCACAAGCTGACTGACCTTCTGCCCCAAAGCTGCGTTGGACTTCATCGCCTCCACCACCTGGCTGTTGAGATTGGATGTCTCCTTTATTCGCCTGTTGGAATCCGCGATGAGGTTAGAGGTGTTTTTGGCAGCCTCAGCAGCCCTCATGGCGAGATTCCTTACCTCGTCGGCAACAACAGCGAATCCTGCCCCTGCTTCACCGGCACGTGCAGCTTCAACCGCCGCATTTAGGGCGAGGAGATTTGTTTGAAAGGCTATCTCATCAATGGTCTTAATGATTTTTCCTGTTTCCTCTCCGGCCTTGACGGTTTCAGCGATCGCCTTTTGCATCTGTGCAAGTCGTTCCTCTACCAGTTTGAAGTTGGCGGAGACTTCTTCCTTCTGTATCCGATCACACTGGCTTGCGTTGTCGGCGTTTTGTTTGGTCATCGAGGAAAGCTCCTCAAGGGAAGATGATGTCTCTTCGATAGATGCGGCCTGCTCGCTTGCTCCCTCGGCAAGGAATTGGCTTGAAGAACTCACCTCACTGGACGCTGAGGCTACCTGATCGGCTGCCTGCCCAAGTCCGTCAATTACCCTTTTTATGGGTTTGGTGATTGCGCGTGTGAGCAGCAGTGCTATAATCATTCCGCCTACGATAACTATGCCTGCCAGAATAAGAATGATACTTGTTGTCTTTTTTTTCTCCCGTTGCACATCGTCTATGTAGATCCCGCTCCCGACGATCCAGCCCCAGGGCTTATAGAGCTTGACATAGGAGACTTTAGGCACTGGCTCGCTTCCTTCGTGTTTCGGCCACATGTATTCAACCGCGCCTTCGCCTTTTTCTTTGCAGACCTTTACGAACTCCATAAAAAGTCTTTTTCCGTTGGGATCCTTATTTTCACTCAAATCCTTGCCGTTCAACTCCGGTTTGTACGGATGCATGATCATGTTGGGATGAAGGTCATTGATCCAGAAATACTCTTTTTCATCATAGCGGAGGTTTTGAATCCGGCTGGCGGCTCGTTTTTTTGCTTCTTCGGCTGTCATCTCTCCTTTTTCTGCACGTTTCGCGTATTCATCCAGCAGGCTGTATGATACCTCTACGACATGTTTTGTCTTGAGGAGTTTTTCATCATAGAGAACCTTTCCGGACCGAACCGAGACCCACACAAGGATGCCGGCAAAGCACAAAAAGATAACGATGAAGGGCACGATAATCTTTGTGGATAACTTCATTGAGACGTTCTTCATCTTACACATCCTCCGTTTCCAGATCTAACCTGGGCTATTTCCTCGGCAGTCAGAACTCTGTCTATATCTAACAGGATCTTTACTCCTTTATTCACCTTGGCCATACCAAGGATGTATTCCGTGTCAAGCTTAGTCCCGAAAGAGGGCGTCTCCTCGATATCTTCGTGTTTTATGTTCAGGACCTCCGATACGGAATCAACTATCAGGCCTATCATGATATTGCCCTTCGTGGATGCCATCTCCACTACGATTATGCATGTCCGCTCCGTGTATTCCGCAGGTTCCATGCCGAATCTGAGTCTCAGGTCCATTATCGGGATCACCTTGCCCCTGAGATTTATAACCCCTTTGACAAAGGTTGGAGTCTTGGGAACCCTTGTAATCGGCATCAGTCCTATGATCTCCTTGATCTTCAGTATCCCTATACCGTACTCCTCTCCCTGAAGCGAAAATGTCAGATACTTGCCTTCTTTCAACCTCGGAACTGCATCCTCTTTAGAATTTATTGATTCCATGAGCATGAACTCCTTTCCCTGTAAGCTCCAAGAAAAAGCAACCAGCTAGAACCTTGCCGGAGGCTATTTCTTGGTTTCGATGGTGAGGTGGTCGTTTACAGCCGGTATGGAACGCCTTTGATCCTGATAATGCTCACTGCCGGCCCTAAAGGCCGGGATTCCGCCGCTTCTGGACAGGCGGCGTATCGTTTCAACATGAACGGTAAGTAGTTGGGCAGCCTCACCGGTATTTAAGGAATCCTTCTTGGTTAGCATCAATAACCACCTTGCGTTATAGGTTAGCTGACCGTAAGGCATACCTAGACCACCAAGAAGCGCTTGCCTTGTGTAGCGTTATATTGCGCTTAAAATATTAGGGACACATTGCGCCGTCAAGACATTTGTGAGGAATATCAACTCTGCATAGCCAATCCTTAAAAAAGCGGAGACGGATTTGATTGGAGGAGCAGCCTATGAGAGGCTTAGGGCCTGCTTCACTGAATAACTATACGATTAAAAATTACCGTCCCTCTCGATATGGGCGAAAGGACGTATAATGCTTAGATTGGGGCGATAGCCAGCGGATTTTGAAAAAGAAGTATAATATGCCTTGCTATTACATATAAAGGTGCTTATGATGATAACATCAATTAAGTCTCGCCGTAAATTGGCGGGGGGGTTTCTCTCTGTAGGGATTATCCGTTTATTAAGGGTTATCATCCTTCAGTCTGCAACGTTGAAATTTGTCGAAAGGAGGATGATATCATGGCAAATGGGACTGTGAAGTGGTTTAATGACCAAAAGGGTTTTGGATTTATTGAGCAGGAAAACGGACCGGATGTATTTGTGCATCATAGTGCAATCAATGCGACCGGTTTTAAATCCCTGAGTGAAGGTGCGCGAGTGACCTTCGAGATTGAGCAAGGGAAAAAAGGTCCGTCCGCTGTCAACGTGACTGCTGTATAACCTGCTTTCCTAGACAATTAGAGGCATCTCCTGTAATACGGGGGATGCCATTTTTGTGATTGTTCCGATCAAACCACAATTATGCAGGCTAAGATTCCTTTACCTGTCATCAGGGTCCGTCGGGCCCCGGCAATCAACCAGAAAGGAAATGCCATGGCAAGACCCAATTACGAGTTTAAGAAGCGGCAGAAAGAATTGGCCAAGAAAAAGAAGAAAGAGGAAAAAAAACAACGCAAGCTGGAAAATAAGTCGGTTGAAAATGCTGTTGAAAACGAGGCGACTGAAGAAGAAGTGACCCCTGAAGCGGAGGACCGGTAAACATGGCCTCAAACTCGCAGAAATTTCCGGGGCTATTATATTGCAGGGATTGAGCTCAAAAATACCGCGCTGGGAAAGGCGGGCTGGTTTTCTTGCAGGCAACAGTGTGGGAATCCTCATTTTCGCTCGAGTCAAGATGCCTTTTTGTGTTAATCAACGGCAACTACAAGGGCCTGTTGCGTAGGATGAAATGTCTCAGTCCCCTCTCTGTCTGCGATAATCGGTCAAGAAATAATTACGAGCATAATTGAACCTTCGCCTTTATTAACTCATCCAAGTTACAAATTCCTCCAATCCCTTCCTTTTCACATGGAAATTATTGACTATCGAGTCCCACTCATGGCATCTGAAAATTGTCCCGATAACAACAGCCAGGTCGTTAGCAATCGGCAAGATTTGTCTTATAACTGACTCCGCTTTTTGAAGGCCACTCCTCCGTACTTGTGGCAGCATTTTAAGTCGTTGCCTTGATCCGACCCAAGATGAATGAATCAAGGCGGGATCCCTTTCAGGGAACGTTTCTGCGTACTCTCAAAAGAGATTGCCGATTATTTTTAAATTCATTATCCTGCGGTCACCAAGGTGGCAGTTTTCCCGCATGAGAGGAGCCCTTGCACCAGGATTTGAGACAGAGAGGAACAAAATGTCACCAAAAGACTTTCACAGAAACAACGGGCATTTTCTCGCCAGGTTTTTCGCGCCGGAGAGCGTTGCTATCGTGGGCGCATCCAACAACCCGGCTCGCATAAACTACCAGATCGTTGCCAATTTGATCAGGCTTGGGTTTCAGGGAAGGATCTATCCGGTTAACCCGAGTGAAAAGGAGATCTTGGGCCTCAAAGCCTATCCGAGCGTGAAAGAAATCCCCGAAACCGTAGATCTAGCCGTCATAGGAGTTTCATACGCGGTTACGCCTGGTGTATTGAAAGAGTGTGTGGAGAAAGGCATCAGGCGGGTCACCCTCATCGCAGGTGGGTTTTCCGAGGCCGGAGAGGAAGGCAAGAGGGTTCAGGCGGATATGGCTCGAACGGTCAGGAAAAGCGGTATCCGGGTCATCGGCCCCAATGCTCTGAGTCCTATAAACGTGAGGGCGGGCTTCTGCATCAGCTTCCATCCAATCGAATCCATAAAGGCGGGCGGCCTTTCCCTTATCTTTCAGTCAGGCCTCTACGAGCCGCGGTCCGGATGGCTCCTGACAGATTTCAATTATCACCTCAATAAGCTTATTGATCTCGGCAACAAGATGGATGTAAACGAGGTGGACGCCCTGAGCTATCTGGTCGAAGACCCGGAGACACACGTGATCGGGATTCATCTGGAAAGCATCGGGGGAGAAGGCAGGGAATTCCTGCGGCTCATCCGCAAGGCCTCGACGCAGGGAAAGCGCGTTGTGGTCCTCAAGTCGGGCAGGAGCGAGGCCGGCGCCAAGGCCGCCCTCTCTCATACCGGGGCCTTGGTACAGGGAAATGACCGCGTCTTCGACGGCGCCATGGAACAGTGCGGAGCTCTGCGCGCCCACAGCCTGGAAGATTTTTTTGATCTGACGCGTGCGCTGGAGCGCTTCGGCCCACTCTCCTTAAAGAGCAACCGGGTGTTCATCGCGACGTTCCCAGGCGGGGAGGGCGTGATCGTAACAGACCTCCTTGAACAGGAAGGACTTAGACTCGCAGAGGCAGGCAGCGCAACGGTGGATAAGCTGAGGGCGATCTTTCCCGCCTGGGATATCCCAGCCAACCCTTGGGACCTCGGCCTCACCATGCAGTTTCACGGTACGGGGGTCATCTATCCGATCATCCTCGATGCGATGGTTGCAGAGCCCGATGTTGATGCGCTGGCTATCCAGATTCACCCGGAGGCCCTTATGTTTCCAAAGGAGCTCATGGGGATCTTTTGCCAGGCCGCGGTGGCGGGCAAGCCCATCGTCCTTTGGCTTGCCGGGATGGATTCCGGAAGGCATGAGAATCTGATGTGGCTTGAAGAAAATGGCGTTCCGGTTTTCCCGTCTCCCGAAAAGGCCGTGCGCGCCCTCGCGGCCTTGCACCGTCTGAGCCGGTCATAGCAAAAGAAAAGCGGTCCGGATTCGAGGACATTGTATTAATTTGAGCGGTTTTGGGCAATCCCTTTCCACATGACAGGGGGACCACAGGAGACTGCCAGCTTCCTCTAGAAGTTTGACAGCAAGCAGTGCTGCCAACTACACTATTTAAGCTTTAAAGCCATTCAAGTAGCTTTCCATAAATCCATGACCGTCGCGTCTACTGGCTTCAAAGCAATTGTCAAATTCACTCTACAGGACTTTTTACTGGCGGGTCATGTTTTTCGGAGATAGGATATTCCTCATGATCCGACGCGCTCTTCCAATCCACATGCCTTCCCCTGAGCTCCTGGAGGAACTTTGCCCCTTTGCCTCTGTGACCGGCTGCCCAGAGATCAAGGTCCGAAGGTCACAGGCGGTTTTCGCTTTCTGGGAGGCGTGGGAGCAGGAGGCTGAACGGCAATGTCCTGTCCCTTTCTGGGCGGTGGTCTGGCCGGCGGCCCAGGTCCTTGCACGTTTTATTCTCGATCAGCCGGATCTCGTGATGGGCAGGGAAGTGATCGAGATCGGCTGTGGGGGAGCGGTGGCATCCATCGCCGCCAGCAAGGCCGGAGCCCGAACCGTTACGGCCAACGACGTTGACCCTGTCGCGATCGAGATCGCCCGCCAAAACGGCGCGCATAACAGGGTGAGCCTTCAGTTCGATTCGGAAAACCACATTGAATCCGGGTCGGTCGGGCATGCTCAACTCATCTTGTGCTCTGATTTTTTTTACGCAAAGCCGGAGTCCCTTGCCTTGGCGAGTTTGCTTGCCGGGTGCAGGGACAGATCCGTCACCATCCTGATAGGGGACGGCGGCAGGGCCTTCGTTCCTTCCGATTATCGTGAGATCCTGCGTGAGGAATGGGTGGACACGGATTCGGATCTGGAAGGAAAAGAAAAGAGAGCCGTAAGAATCCTTAGGTACTGACCTGAAAACAAGCTCCCAGTTAACCTAATCGTTATTTGTAAAAAAAACTTGTCTAACCTCAACTTTTCACACATTATAATGTATAAATAAGAGTGTAAAAAGAGGCGCTGCATGGCGACTAATTTAGCGGTTGATGACAGTGTTATCCCTGCTCGTCAGAGATTTTGAATTAGCAGCAGAATCTTTTAATTTGGCAAGGAGCAAGGGAATTCAAGGTTCAAATATTGATTTCGTAATTTGTTCTTTGGCATACAGTCATAAGATGTCAATTTATACACCTGGCAATCATTTTCAGTATTGTGCATCTTTATTGCCAATCAAACGTTCATGACAGCAATATTTTGTCACCCCCGAGCATGAAAATCCCCTTTCCTCAGATGAGAGAGCAGACCTCTTTTACTAATCCCTAATCCCTGATCCCTGCCCTCTGGGTTGGTGAGGGTATTTTCACGGTAAATTACAGGAGTCAAGATTGCAAAGGAAAAAATAATTTTAAAACCTATAACATCTATAAAATCTCCGGGCGGCAATTCTACTGTGCTATATTGCCGCCGGTAAGCTTATCCCTTAGAGCATAAGAAAGGAGGTATTCATGAAGGTATTGGTCGTTTACTACTCGATGTATGGACACGTATATAAGCTGGCTAAGGCGGCCGCTGAAGGAGCACGTTCGATGGAGAATGTGGAAGCCGTGCTCCGCCGAGTACCAGAGACTCTGGCGGCAGAGGTGTTGGAAAAGATGGGTGCGGTTGAAGCTCAGAAACAGCAGGCCCATGTTCCTGTATGCACTGTAGATGAGCTGGGCGAAGCCGACGCCATCATCTTTGGAACACCGACGCGTTTTGGCAATATGTGCGGCCAGATGCGGCAGTTCCTTGATGCTACGGGACAGCTATGGATGAAGGGAGCGCTGGTCGGGAAAGTGGGAAGCGTTGTCACCAGCTCCAACACCCAGCACGGCGGGCAGGAATCTACGATCATCAGTTTCCACTTTACTCTGCTGCATCTAGGCATGGTAATTGTAGGACTGCCGTATGCGTTCAAAGGGCAGATGACCATGGATGAGATCAGCGGCTGTTCTCCGTACGGCGCATCCACCATCGCCGGTGGTGACGGGAGTCGTATTCCCAGCAACAACGAGCTTGCTGGAGCTCGTTTCCAGGGAGAACATGTTGCAAGGATCGCAAAGAAACTTATGGCTTGAGCAAAAGGCGATCTAATCTATTAGGATTGAGTCTGTCAGCGAAAAAGATGGCTTCCAGTTTATAACCACCCTCAGTTTGATCGCCCTGGAGGCCGCTATAATATAGGCCTGCCCTGTGGCTTAGTGCGAGTAGGTGACTCAAGATGGCTCCTTATATGGACTTCCTTACTTCTTTTTCTCATCATTTTCTCTATTTCATAAGGAGCGCCAAAATAGATGCAGTGGGCGAGGCACACACTATCGGCACAAGCGGGGATAAGCCCCCGATCTACTCTGTGATAGCACAGGTTGCACTTGGTTGCCACTTGCCGCTCGCTGTCGAAAGAAATGGCGTGATAAGGGCATGCATCAACGCAGAGGCCACATCCGACACACGCTTTCTCGTTCAGGATGACGATTCCATCCTCTCTTTTGGCAATTGCTTTTTCGGGGCAGGCCGACACGCACTCAGGTTTCTCGCAATGCCGACAGGTATTGACCCGATAGGAGAAATCCAATCTTTCGCCGGTCATTCTGAGAGCATCTTCCGTGACCTGGAGCAGTTTAATGCCGACAGGTGATCTGTTTTCCTGCTTGCACGCAACCTCGCAGGCCTTGCATCCCCAGCAGGATTCATTGTCTATGCGCAGTAAATATGAGTCCATGGCTATTTTCTTCATAAGCGATCTTCCGGATAGATTTTGCAAAGTAGTGTCCGCACATGGGTTGCGCCCATGGCTGGATCGCAAGATTCGTACGCATTGTCTGTCAGCATGTTGATATTGGATTCGTCCCAGCCGTGGCCCGGATCTTTTCTTTCCGGAAACCACCAGCCATGTTCCGCCGAAACGATTCTCGGGTCCATGCCCGCAAACAGCTTCGCCCGCTGCCTGATCCGACCGCGGGGAGATTCAATGGTCACCCAGTCCCCTTCCTCAATGCCTTCCTTTTCAGCCGCTTCCGGATGAATCTCCACAACGGGATCGCGATGGAGTTCTCTCAACCAAGGCAACTGACGATTTTCAGTATGGAAAAAACCTGGCAATCGTCTCCCGGTAATCAGGATGTAAGGAAATTGTTGGTAAAGCTCCGGGGTACTGTATGGGCTTTCCGGGGGTTCCCGGTACTGGGGAAGAGGATCGTACCCCATACCCTTCAGGACCGTTGAATAGATTTCGAATTTCCGAGTGGGGGTGGAGAACCCATTGCTCTCATGCTTCCGGTAGAGCAAATCTCCCCGTATATAGTCCATTTTTTTGAAATCCTGCCATGTAATCCCCATCGGCTCCAGAATCCAGTCCAAGGCCTGCTCGAAATTGTCCCACCAGTGTTCTCCCTGCCCTACCCGGTGTGCCAGATCATTCAGCATCTCATGATCGGAACGGCATTCTCCCACCTGGATCACCTTTCTCCTGGGCAGGATGTAGCCGTGTCGTTTCCAGAAGTCTCCAATATAGTCCATCTCGAGCCAGGTGGCGGCCGGGAGAACAATATCGGCCATTTCAGCGGTAGGGGTCATGAAAAAGTCGGACACGACCATGTACTCCACCTTTTTCAGAGCCTGGTAAACTTCTGCCGCGTTGCCCCTGGTCATAAGGGGATTGGAGCTGATAAAAAAGAGGGCCTTTACCGGATAGGGTTTTTCTTGCAGGATCGCATCCCATACGCATTTTGGGTTGATGATCGCGAAATTACCTGCCAGGCGGAAGCGATCACTGCCGAGTCGTTTCTCACGCTGGGAGTCCGGGAGCATCCTGTGGGCTCCGAATAGTCCTACATTTCTGATCCTGGGAGGCTTGAAAAGTACCTGCCCCCCCGGTACATCAATGTTGCCGGTGATCCCCATGAGGAACATGAGAAGACGGTCATTGTCCGCGCAGTTAACCTGTTGTTCAATGGCGACACCCCATTGAATGGCGGCCGGTTTGGTAGTAGCGAAAAGACGGGCTGCATCCCTGATTTTTTGCGCGGGCAGCCACGCTATTTTTTCCACCCTGTCCAATGGATACTGCGCCACCCTTTGCACAAAAGGTTCCCAACCGTGAACATGATTCTTCACGAACTCTTTGTCATAGAGCTCTTCTTCTATGATCACATGGAGCATGCCAAGGGCAAGTGCCGCATCAGTTCCGGGCCGGAGAGGGAGCCAGATATCGGCGCGAGCCGCTATCCTGGTTAGCCTGGGGTCCACGGCGATCAGTTTCGCTCCGGCATCTAGGGCCGTAGAAAAGGACTCTCCTTTGTAGCAGTCCGGGTTGCTGATTACAACATTGTTGCCCCAGGCCATGATACACTTGGGATTGTTTTCATAGTCAACAATGGGATTTGTGCCGCAAGTAAGGATGCTGGTTGCGATGCGGGGACCATAGCAGAAGTGGCCCGCGGTCAGCACATTGGGTGTGCCGAAAAGGTTGGCAAACCGATAGATTACCGCTTCGTTCTCCCTGCCCGTGCCGTACGCTGGAACCACGGATTCCGCTCCGAACGCGTCCCGGTAGTGGAGCAGCCTTCCCGCGATGGAATCCAAGGCTTCATCCCAGGAAATACGTTTCCACCTGCCGCTGCCTTTCCGCCCTATGCGCTTGACAGGATATGTCAGCCGGTCGGGGTGATAGGCAAGTTGGGCAGAGGCCAGCCCCTTGCTGCACAGGGTTCCGTGATTAATCGGACATCCGGGGTCTCCCGCAATCTTTTCGATCTTTCCGTTTTTCGTGTACACCAGCACTCCGCAGCCGCCGTGGCACATTCGGCAGTGGCTTTTCACAACGGAATCGTACCCATAGACCTCCATTTCTCTTTCAATATTGGCGTATTGAAATGAAGCCATTATCTACCCTCTCCTAGCCTACAAAAGTTCTCTTGAAAAGATAGGTTTTTATCTTCCAGATGTATTCAGAGTGACATTGCACCCTTGTCACCGGATGCGCTACGCGAAACGGAGATCGCCGGGCTCCCTTAGAATTTGAAATCTATCATAGCCTCTATCTCTTAACACCCAGGTCTGGCAGTTTCTTCCGCGCCGGGCCACTGGATAGGGGCGGAACATTACCTTGTGGCATGGAATGTATCCTTATCTAGCGGGGCCAAGTTCGGGACTTGCACGAACCCTCATATCCCCTTGGCAAAAATAGCGATGCTGTTCCCTGGCAATCGTTCTGGATCAATCGGCCCTTTTGGATCATACCAGAAATAAATCCAGTTGCACATCTTAAGCAGAGAGGAGGTAGCCGCGGTAAGGACGCCCTTGTCTGGTATATATCCCGGAAACGGGGTGATAATCTCAGCCACCGCAGCCTAATACAGTCGTTTTTTTGAAGTGAGCTATCTTCGCTCGTTTGCAGGAAACTCCACGAGAATATATTCTTGACTTGGCCACCCTGGCGGGTTGCTCTTAATTTCCCCTATTATTATATATGAAAATGCTTCCAACCTATTGACTATTTTCATCTTTCGTTGTGCCCTACCCGGGCATGACCGTTTATATGAAAATAGATAGCCATAGCGGCGTAGGCCGTTATCCAGTCCTTGTTCCGGCCTACGCCGGAATGACGAGCTGGGTTCCGGATCGAGTCCGGAATGACATGCGGCATTTTCATGTTTCGTTGTGCCTCAACAAGTCATCGCGCTTAGTCTTGACTTTGGGGGGGGGATCTTATAGTGCCGGTATTTTTGTCGGCTTCAGGTTGGATATAGGGTGGGATAAAGTAAAAGCTACAAATAAAAAGGGGCTACGTTTGCGACCTAACCCCTTGATATTGTTTGGTGGGCGATGCGCGACTCGAACGCGCGGCCTTTGGTTCCGGAGACCAACGCTCTATCCACCTGAGCTAATCGCCCACGCGAGCAGATTCAAAAATTGGCAGGCTGAAGCCTGTCAACGCTTTAAGGCATTCTCGATTTATCTTCATACCGCATAAATAAACACAGCATGAGAACGCCGCTGTAAGCCGGAGCATCTTATGCGGGCCTATAGATCGCATTATATTACCTTACGGCGGAGAGCACAAGGGCAAATGGATGGAGTTCTTCCGGTTTTACGTTTCGCTTTGGCCGCGCCCTTTTGTTTAACCTTGTTGACAGGTTAGAGTCATCATGTTAAAAAACCTCTAATTTGTAACATTAACCGCTCTTAGGAGAGGAGATTTCCTCATGGCCGTTGACAATGCCAAAGGTGGAGGTAAGACAGGATCGGAAGAGACACTACTGGAGTTTACGTTCGACGATTCACCCGAGGATCCCCCAGTCCAGTCTGGAAAGAGGACTGCTGAAGATGCCTTTGATGACATTATTGAGCTGGTCAACCCCATAAAGAAAGGCGAGATCCCGGAGGACATCCTCGAAGGGCTATCATCAGAGCCTGGGGGGCCTTCTGTCAAAGACATCATCTCTGAGGATTCACCCGTTGATGATGATCTCAATTCGCTCGACAAGGAGATTGCAGCTATCTTCTCCGATCAGGCCCCGGTTGAACGCGCTCCTGTCTTGCCCATCCGCCCAGCGATTGAAGACGTTGATGATACGGGACCTGATAAGGAGCTTCCGCCTGGAACGTCGTTGGCGATTAGCGAGGAGCGGCTTGAGGCTATCGTGGCAAGAGCCGTAAATGACGCGATAGAGAGGGTAGCCAGACAGGCGATAGAGGCGGCTGCTGAAAGGGCCATCAGGGAGGCCATTGATGCGCTCAGGGAGAGCCTGAAAGTCTCCAGCTTTTAGCTGAATAAGGGTCTATCGGCATTCTATGCCGACTGAATTTATTCTCTGAGGGGGTTGCTTTAACCCATGCAACCCCTTTTCTTATCTGTAGCGACAGCCTTTAAAACGGGCCTGACCATAATCCGCTTGAAAGAGCGGCAAAAGATTTTTTTGAGGAGCATCGGCAAAAATGAAAGAAGAATTGATGGCAAAGGGTTTTGAACCGGAAAAGGCGGAAGCTAAATGGTATCGGTACTGGGAAGAAGCAGGGCTTTTTAAGCCCGATCAGAACGCTGAAGGGGCTCCCTATTGTATTGTTATTCCGCCTCCAAATGTCACAGGGACACTCCACATGGGTCATGCCCTTAACAATACCCTTCAGGATATCCTGTGCAGATATAAGAGAATGAAGGGCTTTGAGGTCCTTTGGCAGCCAGGCACCGATCATGCCGGAATCGCCACCCAGAATGTGGTGGAAAAAAGCCTGGCTGCCCAGGGAACCGATCGTAACGCCGTGGGCCGCGAGCGCTTCATAGAGCTTGTATGGGAATGGCGCAAGAAATACGGAGGATTTATAATCAATCAGTTGAGAAGGCTGGGGTGCTCATGCGATTGGAGCAGAGAGCGCTTCACTATGGATGAAGGCCTTTCAAGGGCCGTAAGGGAGGTCTTTGTAAGGCTTTACAATGAGGGACTAATATACCGTGGCGATCATATTATAAACTGGTGCCCAAGGTGCCATACGGCCCTGGCCGATATCGAGGTGGAGCACGAGGACAGAGACAGCGCTCTTTACTGGGTAAGATATCCCTTTGCGGACAGGGAGGGGTATCTCGTTGTGGCCACGACAAGACCCGAGACTATGCTGGGAGATACGGCCGTGGCAGTAAATCCTGAAGATATTCGTTACGGCTCTGTTATCGGATCTAACGTCATTCTTCCGATTGTCAAAAAGAACATTCCTGTGATTGGGGATACCTATGTTGATCCAGCATTCGGCACAGGCGCCCTAAAGATCACACCCGCTCATGATCCCAACGATTTTGAGATAGGAAGGCGCCACGGTCTGGAGCTTATCAAGGTAATAGACGATGACGGCAGGATGAATGAGCTTGCCGGGCATTATGCTGGAATGGATAGATTCGAGTGCAGGAAAAAGATCCTTGAGGATCTGCAATCTGAGGGATTGCTTGAAAAAGTTGATCCCTATCGTCATGCCGTTGGTCATTGCTACAGATGCAAGACCATGATAGAGCCTCTCTTGAGCAAGCAGTGGTTTGTAAGGACAAAACCCCTTGCCGAGGCCGCGAGCATTGCCGTTAAAAAGGGAAAGACAAGGATCTATCCGTCCACCTGGGAGGCCGTATATTTCGATTGGATGTCCAATATAAGGGACTGGTGCGTTTCAAGGCAGATCTGGTGGGGGCACCGCATCCCTGCGTGGTATTGCAGATCCTGCGGCGGGATAACTGTGGCCATGGAGGCTCCTGTCGGCTGCAAGGCATGTAACGGCAAGGAGCTTGAACAGGAAAGCGATGTGCTGGATACATGGTTCAGCTCTGCACTGTGGCCTTTTTCAACGCTGGGCTGGCCCGATAAGACCAGGGAACTTGCAACGTTTTATCCTACTTCTGTGCTGGTCACTGGATTCGACATACTCTTTTTTTGGGTTGCAAGGATGATGATGATGGGTATTCATTTCATGGGGGATGTGCCCTTCAGGGATGTGTATATCCATGCTCTGGTGAGGGATGCCGAGGGCAAAAAGATGAGTAAATCTAAGGGAAACGTGATTGATCCTCTTGATGTCATGGGTAAATTCGGCACAGATGCCTTTCGTTTCACACTTGCGGCTCTGGCGGCCCAGGGAAGGGATGTAAAGCTCTCCGAGGACAGAATCGAGGGCTATCGGCATTTTGTAAACAAACTCTGGAATGCCTCACGGTTGGTTCTTGGTAACCTGGGAGAAGAAGCGGGGCTAGGGGAAAGGCGGATATACACCCTTGCCGACCGCTGGGTACTGACAAGGCTTGGCCAGGTTGCAGGGGAAATGGAGAAGGCATTCGATGAATATCGCTTTAACGATGCTGCAAATATCTGCTATCAGTTCGTTTGGCATGAGTTCTGTGACTGGTATCTGGAGATGGCCAAGAAAGGCCTTTATGGTAATGATGCGCCTCTAAGGTTATCCACCAGAGAGACATTGAAAGAAGTGCTGTCTGCAGTGCTCAGGATGTCTCATCCTTTCATGCCTTTTGTGACCGAAGATATATGGGAAAAGCTCTCCTATACCGATGGAAGCATCATGAAGGCCCCTTTTCCGGAACGCTCTGAGCATCCCGAGGACAGGGAGGCACTTACCGAAATGGAAAAAGTGATGGGGGTGGTAGGCGCTGTAAGGGCCATAAGAGGTGAGATGAACATCCCGCCTTCCAAAAAGGTTCATGTGGTAATAGACATTCACGAGGGGGAGGAGAAAATTAAATCTCTCTTGACGGATAATATCTACCACATCGAGTCCCTTGCCAAGGTCGAGAACCCCGTCATAGACATTGGGTTGAAAAAACCCGCCGGATCAGTCACTTCGGTTGTGGGTTCCGTTCAGGTCCATGTGGTGCTCAAGGGCCTTCTTGATTTTGATGAGGAAAAAAGAAGACTTCAAAAGGAGATAGCAAAAAGAGACAAAGATATTGATATGTTGGCAAAGAAACTGGGAAATAAAGGTTTTGTTGAAAAGGCTTCTCCTGATGTGGTTTCCGAAGTGAAAGAAAGGTATGATGCACTGTCGCTTGGCAGGGAAAAGCTCTTAAAGAATCTTCATTTCTTTGAGACCATTAATGACTGAAAAGAGGCCGGAAATCAGACTGCTGATGGACTTTTTACTACTTCATCAAATAGGGGATGGAGGATGAAGACCCCGGCTATAGAAGTTAAAGATCTGTGGTTTTCCTATGGAGCCGATAACATCTTGAGGGATGTCACTCTTACCCTTGAGCGAGGAGATTTCCTGGGGATACTAGGCCCCAACGGCGGAGGAAAGACCACCCTTTTGAAACTGATGCTGGGCCTTCTTAAGCCTGACAAAGGCACCATTCTTATTCTGGGCGCGTCCCCGCTTGAGGCGACACGCAGGGTAGGGTATGTTCCTCAAGGAACCGATTTGAACATCGCTTTCCCCATCTCGGCAATGGAGATCGCTTTGATGGGCAGAATATCTCGTTCTAGGCTGGGCCGATTTTATTCAAAGGAAGACAGGGCAAAGGCCACTGAAGCTCTTGCCAGGGTAGGGATGATTGATTATGCCGGTAGCCCGGTGGGGAGGCTCTCCGGCGGTCAAAGGCAGCGGGTCTTCATTGCGAGGGCACTTGCCACGGATCCAGAGATCCTTTTCCTCGATGAGCCCACAAGCAGCGTGGACCAGGAGTTTGAGACCGATCTTTACAGTTTTTTAAAAGAGCTTAACAGCCATGTTACAATTATTGTCATTACCCATGACGTCGGTGTCATCTCACGTTATGTCAAGTCGGTCGCCTGTGTAAATCGAACTCTCGTCTTTCACGACGAAGGCCTTATAACGACTGAAATGCTGGACGCTGTCTATTCCTGCCCGGTTGATCTTATCGCTCACGGTGTGCCCCACCGGGTGCTCCCCACCCATGAGGAACGTTGAGATGTGGGAGGCCCTTCAATTTGATTTCATACGGAATGCTCTGTTCTCAGGGATACTTGTCAGCATCGCCTGCGGCATAATAGGAACCCTGGTGGTTGTAAACAGGATTGTCTTTATATCGGGAGGCATTGCCCATGCAGCCTACGGCGGTATAGGGCTGGCTTTCTACCTGGGAATCGCTCCCATCCTGGGCGCGGCCGCCTTCTCAGTTGTTGTTGCCGTGGTCATGGGCCTTGTAAGCCTCAGAAGCAAGCACAGGGCGGACACCGTGATAGGGGTGCTGTGGGCTGTAGGAATGGCTCTAGGGGTGATACTCATTGATTTGACTCCCGGGTACGGTGTCGATCTTATGAGTTATCTGTTCGGGAGCATCTTGACCGTTTCGACTTTCGACCTCTGGATGATGGTTCCCCTTGATGCGATCGTTCTGCTGACGGTAGTCATTTTTTACAAGGAGTTTATGGCTCTTTCCTATGATGAGGAATTTGCTTTTGTGGCGGGGATACCGGTTAAGACACTTTATCTTACCTTGCTTGTGATGATCGCGCTCTGCGTGGTTATGGTCATACGCCTTGTGGGGCTTATACTCGTGATTGCGCTTCTGACCATACCGCCTTATATCGCCGAGAAATACACTGGTTCCCTCGGAAGGATGATGGCCCTGTCATCGCTTCTCGGGGTGATTTTCACTGTGACCGGATTGTGGCTTTCTTACAGACTTGATCTTTCCTCCGGGGCATCCATAATCCTTGTAGCAGGGGTTGCATTTTTCCTGAGCCACGCGATTGATCTTTCAAGAAAGGGAAAGACAGAGAGCTGATGGAGTTGTGCCGGCTTGCGGAATTAGTGTCTGATATGGTAGGTTGCGAAATGCAAGGACGCAGCCATGAAGGATTTTTAGGGTATCCGAGTACGGGATAGGGGGGTTCACGGGGCCTTTTATGATCCTTGATGCCTTTTTCAGGCGGCCGTCTCGCAGAGGAAAGGGAACAAGCGATGATCTTGACAGGCTTATCGCTGTCATAGAGTCCTTTGCTCCCAAGCAGTTCCAGAAGGAGCGGGCGGCGTATTACTATAATTACCGCACGCTTGATGCCTATCGGGGTAAGCTCAGCGCGCTTTTGGAGTCTTTGGGTAAAGGCAGAGGACGGCATGAAGAGGCTGTCTTCGGCAGGGAAGTGTTTTTAAGGCTTAAGGCCTTCTATGATCTAAGAGACACCCTCTCCGATGCTCAGGCGTTGGCCGATCCAGCCTTAAAAAGAAAGTTCAGAGAGCTTTTCAGGTATTTTTATGGAAAAGAAGGCCCTCGGCCTTCCATTGTTTGATTTTAATAGGATTTGTCAGGAGGTAGGTTGTGTCAAGGCATAAGAAGATAGAACGAACAAGAGAACTCGAAAGAAGACGTCACAGGAGGGCTAAGAGGATTAAACTCAGGGCAAAACAGCAGGCCGCCGGCAATACCGGTACCCAGGCAAAGGCCTGATTGTCAAGGCTTCAAAGGGGGCCAGAGCCAGTTATCCGGCAGGGGTGATTCTATAGTGATGGTCATTTCCCTGGTGGGGTGGCGTAAGGTGATAGTTCTGGCCAGAAGCGCTATCTCGCCGGGATTGAGCCTGAGCGTGGAGCCATATTTGACGTCCCCCAGTATTGGGTGTCCCATCTGCGCGAGGGTCGCTCTTATCTGATGGTGCCTGCCTGTTACCGGCTCAACCTCCACAAGGCAGTAGCGCGGAGCCGAATCTATAACCCTGTAATGGAGGCTGGCATATCTCGCCCGGGGATCTTGCTCTGGAACGGCAAAGCTTTTTCCGCGCTTCTTGGCCAGATGCAGTGATGCCTCTCCCTCTGCCTTTTCAGGCATCCCGTGAATCATTGCCAGGTAAGTCTTCCTCACCGTGTGGTTTCTGAACTGTTCGGAGAGTCTTGCGGCTGCCTTTGAGGTCCTTGCGAATATTACCACGCCCTGAACAGGCCGGTCTATTCTGTGAACCAGTCCAATATAGACAGAGCCGGGCTTCTCGTATTTTTTCCCAATCCATTTTCTGGCCCAGTCCAGCAGGGATGGGTCTCCGGTTATATCGCCCTGCGTAGGGATGCGGGCGGGTTTGAAAAGGGCCAGGAGGTGATTGTCCTCATAAAGAACCTTTATCCTGGAATAGGGATCAGACCTCAGCTTCATGTCATAAGGATAACATCGTGGCGACCCATGTGCCAAGTCTCGAATATCTGATAAAACTTTTCAAGAGGAGCGGGTTATCGCTTTCTCCTGAGCAATACGAGCTTTTCTGGCGTTTTGACGCCCTCTTAAGAAAGCGAAACGAAGAGCTTGACCTCACAAGAATAAAGAGCTTCGAAGGCACTGTCATAAAACATTATGTTGACTGTGCGCTGGTTCCAGGACTCATCGCGCTTCCGTCTCCACTACTGGACATTGGTACAGGGGCCGGCTTCCCCGGCATCCCGATAAAGATATTGGCGTCCGATGTAAAATTGATCCTTTCCGAAGGAAGGGCAAAGAGGGTTGCCTTTATTGAGGAGGCTTGCCGACTGCTCGCACTGAAGGAAGTTGAGATATATCGCCATAAGATATCAGGCCGATTTGACTTGCCTGTGGCCGGGGTCATCACAAGAGCCCTTGAAGTTGCTGCTGAGACACTCAAACGGGTAGATCCATTCCTCAAGGCTGGGGGGAAAGTAATCCTCATGAAAGGCCCCAACTGTGACGATGAGGTTTCCGAGGCCCTATCGCTCTTCAGCGAAGGCTATGAGCTTGAAAAAGATATTGCCTATTCGATAGAAAATTCCCCTCACAGGAGAAGACTGCTTGTCTTTAGAAAGCGTCCCTTGAAATTGCATCGGCCGGAATACTGTGATTCACCACGGAGCGCGAAAAAATTAGAAAGCGATTCAAACGACTATTTCAAGATGCTTATAAGCCTTCATGGCGCAAAGGGGATCAGGAAGCAAGGGCTTGCGATCATATCGGGGCAGAAACAGATAAGAGAGATCCTGAGCAGTTTCGCCGACAGGTGTGAGGGAATTCTGTTCGATAAACGGCAGCGGCTTGATGATCTTGTATTTTCAGATAAAATCAAACTGGTTGAGCTTGCGGCGGATCTATTCGCCAGGCTTGATCTGCACGGTACAGGGAGGCCTCTTGCTCTTGTGAGGGTTGAGCCTATGCCCATCTGGAATGGAGATCCGATAGCTGATGGATGCACCCTTCTGGTTCCATTCCAGGATCCGGCCAATGTGGGGGCCGTTATCAGGTCGGCTGCGGCCTTTGGAGTTAAATCCATGGTGATACTTAAAGAGGCGGCTCATCCCTATCACCCGAAATCCATTCGTGCGGCGGGAAGCACTATTATGAGGATGAAATTTTACGAAGGTCCCTCTATCAGGGAGCTTCCAAAAGGGCCTTTGCCTCATGTGCTTTTGTCTCCGGGAGGGAAAGACATAGCCGGGTTTGAGTTTCCTCCATCCTTTTGCCTTGTTCCTGGCCTTGAAGGTCAGGGGCTTCCAGAGTACCTGAGGAATATGGAGCTTATATCTGTTCCCATGGAGGAGGGCGTTGAATCCCTTAACGCGGCTGTAGCGACAGGAATAGCGCTTTATCTGTGGAAAAATAGCCCCTTGGGAAAAAGGTCATGATGGGGGCTTTTTGCCCATCTCGCTGATGGAGTTTTTCCGCTTATAAAATATGAGAGCGGTCACAGACAGGACCAGGATAATCAGCGCGAGAAGCTGTGTTGCGCTCATGCCTTCCGATATGAAACCCCTGTCATCGCCTCTGAATCTTTCCTCAAACAGACGTCCCGTGCTTTGAAGGATGAGAAACCACAAGGCGACCTGTCCGTCATATCTCTTTCGTCTATAGAGTATGAGAAGTATCACGAATATTGCGGCCCCGATAAGGGATGAATATATCTGTGTGGGATGGAGGGGCGCGTGCAAAGGGGCAAGTGCGTTGGGGTTGGTGAAGGTTACAGCCCAGGGAAGGTTAGTTGGAGCTCCGTAGCAGCACCCTGCCAGTAGACAGCCCACACGGCCTATGGACTGGCCAAGGGCCACAGCCGGCGCCAGGGTATCAGCCGACCTGAAAAGGTTAATTCCTTTTCTTTTCGTATAGAAGACAAGCGCAACTCCAGCCGCTACAACTCCGCCCGAGAACACAAGGCCTCCTTCCCAGATCTTGAACGCATCCATCGGGTGAGCCTTGTAATAGGATATGTTGATTATTATGTAGAAAATTCTAGATCCTGCTATGGCGGAGACGGCCATGAGGAAAACAAGATCCATTATTTCCTGTTGGCTTATGGTGCTTCTTCTTCCCAGTCTGACTGCAACGATAATCCCTGCAAGGAATCCGATGGCTACAATGAGTCCATAGGCATGGATGGTAATGGGGCCTACTGAAAAAAGCTCAGGAAGCATTTCTGTCAGGGCCTTTTTTTCTGAAACAGATGGGCGGCAACGACCAGAAAAACCCCGATTGTTATGCCGGAGTCAGCCGCGTTAAACGCCGGCCAGTGGTAAGACCCAAGATAAACATCTATGAAGTCAATAACCTCTCCGAGTCGCAGACGGTCAATCAGGTTTCCCACGGCTCCTCCAAGTATGAGAGAGAGCCCGAAGGTCGTTGTTGCTGATCCATCGCCGTACTTCAGTGCGTAGATAGTGATGGCAAAAACTGCTATTATACTTACTGTGGCCAGAAGATAAGAGGCGGCATTTGTGGAAAGGCCGTTAAGCATACCGAAAGCCATGCCACGATTCCTCACATGCACCAGGTTGAGAAATCCTTCAATAAGAGCTATCGAGGAATGCTTCGGCAGGGCCTGGATGACCAGATATTTGGTGATTTGATCCAGACCCACCAATAGAAGGGCGGGAAGCACAAAGATTGAAAGATTAAATCTCTTCAAGCCTAAACCATCTAAATTTTATTCATTGCCGCCAGGCACCTTCCGCATACAGTAGGGTGTCCGGAGTCTTTTCCGACAGATGGATCTCTGACCCAGCAGCGATCACACTTTGGATCGCGCGATGGCTCAACGAGGACCCTGATCCCCGGCATGGTGTCACTGGCAAGGCCGCCTTCCAACGCCTCAGAGTCGGCAATGGTTACAGATGAAACAATAAAAATAAACCTTAGATCATCTTTGTAATGCGCCAACTTGGAGAGAAATTCTTTAGGAGCGCCTAATGTAACAGATGCATCCAGGGAATGTCCGATTACTTTTTCCTTGCGGCTTATTTCAAGGGCCTTTGTCACTTCTTTTCTGACGGCTATGATTGTGTCCCACCGGTCGGCAAGATCATTGTCCATGTAATCCGGACTCAATGGGAGAAAGATGTCGGCATGTACGCTTCGTGGCCGCCCTTGCTTTTCCATGTAACCCCAGATCTCCTCCGCCGTGAAGGACAGGACCGGCGCCATGAGCCGGACAAGGACCTCAAGGATGACATTCATCGCGCTCTGGGCTGAGCGCCTTTCTCTTGATCTCTTTGGCGATGTGTAGAGACGGTCTTTGATAATATCGAGGTAGAAGGAGGATAGATCAAGTACACAGAAGTTGTGGAGTCCGTGATAGACCAGGTGAAACTCAAAGTCATCGTAAGCCATTGCGAGCCTTTCATGGAGCCGTGCCAGTCTGTCAAGTGCCCAGCGATCGAGTTCCTCCATCTCCCTTAGTGGGACTGAATCGGTGGCAGGGTTGAAGTCAGAGAGATTTCCGAGCAGATATCTGCATGTATTTCGGATGCGACGGTAGGCCTCGGTGAGTCTCTGGAGTATCTCCTCGGAAAGTCTGACATTATCCCTGTAATCCTCAGCGGCTACCCACAGTCTTATTATCTCCGCTCCGTACTTCTTGATGATATCCTCTGGTGCTATTACGTTTCCTGCTGACTTGTGCATTGCCTTGCCGGCGCCGTCCACGACAAAGCCGTGGGTGAGTACACTCTCGTAAGGGGCCTTTCCCCTTGTCCCAACCGAACAAAGCAGAGAACTATGGAACCATCCCCTGTGCTGGTCGCTTCCTTCAAGATAAAGATCGGCTGGGCTCCTCAGATAATCGCGCCTCTCCATCACGGCAGCGTAACTTACGCCTGAGTCGAACCACACGTCGAGAATGTCGGTTTCCTTGCTGAAGCTCGAATTGCCGCAGGAAGGGCATGTTGTGCCCGGCGGGATGAGCTTTTGTTCCGGGAGGCTGAACCAGACGTCTGCCCCTTCTTTTTCTACAAGGTTCGATACATGGTCTATAATCTCCTGATTGATGACCACTTTGCCGCATTGCTTGCAGAAAAACACAGTTATCGGCACCCCCCAGGCCCTCTGCCTTGATATGCACCAGTCGGGCCTGTTGGCGATCATACCGTATATCCTCTCCCTGCCCCAGGAGGGTATCCACTTTACTTCATTTATTGCCTTGAGGGCGTTGCCCCTTAAATCATTGGCCTCCATGGAAATGAACCACTGTTCCGTTGAACGGAAAATCACGGGTTTTTTGCAGCGCCAGCAGTGCGGGTACTCATGGGTGATGGTCTGTTCCTTGAGAAGCCTTCCGGCTTCAGCAAGTTTTCTGTTTACCTCAGGGTTTGCTTCAAATACGGTAAGACATTTAAAATATTCAACGTCATTTGTAAAACGACCATCATCGTCAATAGGAGAATAGGCATCCAGGCCGTAGAGGAGCCCTGTGTCATAATCCTCACGGCCATGGCCCGGGGCCGTATGCACGCAGCCTGTTCCAGTATCCAGGGCAACATAGGGGGCGAGTACGATCATGGAAGGTCTGTCATATAAGGGATGTCTGGCCTCAAATTTTTCAAGCGCATCTCCTTTGAATACGGACAATGAGCGATAATTCTCGATGCCAAATGTCTTCATGCACTGCTCCAGAAGCGGAGCGGCCAGTATCAGGATTTCCCCTTTATCCGTTTCTGCCGCAACATATTCAACATCGGGATGCACGGCTACAGCGAGATTTGCCGGTATGGTCCAGGGCGTAGTGGTCCAGATCACTATTGAAGCGGGTCTGCCCTCCAGGTTTTTGTCAAGACGGCCAAGATCTGTGACCATAGGAAATTTGACATAGATGGACGGCGAAGTATGAGGTCCATATTCCACCTCGGCCTCAGCGAGAGCTGTTTTGCAGGACGTACACCAGTAGATGGGCTTCTTGCTGCGCATAAGCCCCCCGTTCAGGGCGAATTTTCCGAACTCTCTCACAATGGTGGCTTCATAGGGATAATTCATCGTAAGATAGGGTCGGTCCCATTCGCCCAGGACACCCAGTCTTTTGAATTCATTGCGCTGAATATCAATGAAGCGTTCGGCATATTCACGGCAGTAACGGCGTATCTCGACCTGGGTCATCTGTGATTTCTTGATTCCCAGCTCGGAGTCAACTTTATGCTCGATGGGAAGGCCGTGGCAGTCCCAACCTGGTACATAAGGTGCGTCAAATCCCGCCATTTGCCTGGATTTAACTATTATGTCCTTTAGGATCTTATTAAAGGCGGTGCCCATGTGGATGTTGCCGTTCGCATAAGGCGGGCCGTCGTGCAACATATATTGAGGACGACCCTTTGAGCTATTGCGAATTATCTCGTAAACCTTTATCTCATCCCAGTAGTCAAGAATTGCAGGCTCGTTCTTGACCAGATTGGCCTTCATCGGGAAAACTGTCGAGGGGAGATTAAGGGTCTGTTTGTAATCCATTTTCTATTCCTCCGCCAAAGCTATTACTGAATCAAAAACCTTAACAAGTAGGCTTCGACAAGTCAAACATAAAGGTGTATGTTGACAGGCTTGACCGAGCGGATTAAATAACTGAATAAAAGCGGTCGAGGCCGCTTCGAAAGGAGTATTGTTTATGAGGAAAATAAGATGTCTAGCTGCTGTTTGTGTCCTTCTGCTGCTGACCGGATGCGGCGCGTTGCTGTTGTTCGGGGCAGGAACCGCTGCCGGAGTGGCCGGATTCAAATACATCAACGGCACCATGGAGGTGCTGTATGCCTCTTCATTTATTGACACTTGGGACGCAACGATAAAGGCCCTTCCGGATCTTGGTATTACTGTAAAGGATTCAAAGCATGATCTGACCGGCGGCAAGATTGAGGGTTCGCGGGCCGACGGGCAGACGGTGAAGGTTTCATTGACCTATAAATCCTCGAAGGAGACTGAAGTCTCAATAAGAGTGGGCATTATAGGAGACGAAGGCGCTTCCACGGCAATCAGGGACAAGATAGCGTCTATCCTTAGAGAAAACAAATAAACTCGCTGAGGGGAAGGCTGTTTTTGTCCATAATCGTAGATATGGAAGGACTAATTGCTTCTGCTGGACCCTGGCCGCATCAAGTTGTGATACCAAGCTGCTCTATCATCGAGTTTGCGAAATTCACAACAAAGTCCCTCTGCCGCCTTGAACAATAGTCAGGGCAGGCGCATTTCATTGTCTTAAGGGTCCTGATGAAAAGTTCGAATTTTATCCAGTCTGCTCCGATCTCGACCGCAGAAAAATAAGGCTTGCATCGGTCGTGCTTGTACTGCTCAGGACTCAGAAGATCATCGGGGAGGCGTACCCAGAAAAGGGAGTCAAGGCCTGAGGCCGCTGCGTTCTGTCTCAAAAAACCTTTGGCCTTTTTTATATCTTCAGGCGCTATTTCATCAATGAAGTAGTATCTCATCTTTCGTTTATTCCCGCAGATCAAGTCTCCTTCCTTCCCAAAACGCATCAATAACGGAAAGGAGCCACAAAAGAGCGAGGGCTCCGACGAAACACAGCGGAAGTGTCAGGTCTGCGTCAGCAAGGGCTTGAGAGAAAGAGTAAGTCGTGTTGCCGGTTGCCGGCTGAGAAGCTACAGAATCTTCCAGGGCCTTAGATAATGAAAGAAGACCCCCAACGAAAAAAATCATTACCAGGAAAAGCGATATCAGGCCTTTTACAGGCCTCCTGTTAATTATTTGTCCAAGCCCTGGTATCACAAAGGCGGACAAAATCGGTGCAAGAATGGCTTTCTTCATCTCTTAAGGTCGCCTCGCCCTCCGGCAGAAAAGGAATTGCGGAATTTCCCTTGAACGGGGAGATCTGGGGGGATATATAGACTGCGGGGAGGAAGATGTCAACCTTGGTTGAAACAAAGACAATCTTTGAAAAGGTCCATGTTGGGATTCCCTATTCGATGCTTGACGGAAAATTGTCTGGTCTGATTGAAGAGAAACGGATAAATCCTGAAATAAGCTTTGACGCGGAGACCCTTGATAATCTGGACCTTGCCCGTGTCACTAAAATGGCGGAAGCCCTCAAAGCTAAAGGCCTTAGCACAACTGTTCATGCGCCTTTTATGGATATGGCCCCGGGCTCCCCTGATCAGATGGTGCGCGCAGTCTTAAGACACAGGCTAGAGCAGATACTCCATGTTGCAAAGGAACTGCGACCTGAGACGGTTGTTTGCCACGCAGGCTACGAAGATAGACGTTACCGCCACATGAGAGATCAGTGGCTTGAACACAGCTTGTCTTTATGGAGTTGGTTCGCCTCCAGGCTGGAAGAGCTTGGATGCCGTCTGGTGCTTGAAAACGTATTTGAGCTTGGCCCTGAGGAGCTTTGCGACCTTTTCGATGTCCTTTATGGACGGGGGGTGGGATTCTGTCTTGATGTGGGTCATCAGAACGCATTCAGTTCAGCGAGCCTTGAAAGATGGCTGGATCTAATGGGACGGTTCTTGTTTCAGTTGCATCTTCACGACAACCGAGGGAAAAGCGATGATCATCTTGCCATAGGCACTGGAAGGGTTGACTTCCCTTTTCTTTTTAGGTGGCTTAAATTGAACAGGGAAAGCCCGCCTGTTATCACAATTGAGCCCCATGTAAGGGAGGACATAGAATTGAGTATCTTAAATCTTACAAAGCTTTGGCCATGGTAGAAAAACAAATTGTAATAAGAATAAATGCAGGTCAGCAGACTTTTGAGAAAATAATTGCCGGCACTTTCTACAAGAAGGCTTTTTGAAGAGTCAACGATGAATGCGCCAATGGATCATCCCTTTCCAAAATCAATTACGCTTTCGGAAAGGCTCAAAAGACTCAGGGAAATTGTAAAGGGAGAGGACAGCCTCGCGATCCTTATTGATGCTGATCCTGATTCGATTGCAAGCGCTCTTGCCCTCAGGCGTATATTCTGGAGAAGGGCCAGAAAAATTGAAGTGTATCATATAAATGATATTCAGAGGGCTGACAACCTGGCCATGATAAGGCTTCTTAACATCGAACTAAAAACTATAGGAGAGCTCGACCAGAACAGGTTCAATAAGTGGGCGGTTGTTGATTCCCAGCCCGGGCATCATGAAGAATTTGGAGATCGGATATTTGATATCATAATTGACCACCATCCCCTGACACCCCAATCAAGAGGCCTGTTTGTTGACATAAGGGATCAATATGGAGCCAATGCAACTATAATGACGGAGTTCTTGCGGGCGGCCAAGATACGGCCTTCATCACGGCTGGCAACTGCCCTTTTTTATGGCATCAAGACGGACACAGGCGATTTTGTTAAGGGATCTATTTCTAACGATATCAACGCCCTTCAGTCTCTTTATCCCTTTGTGAACATGAACATTATCAAGAAGATAGAATCATCCGAGATGACTCGCAGCACCCTTGCAAATTACAAGACAGCCATGGAAAGGGTAATCTTTTACAATGGGATAGCCTTTACTCATTTAGGCGAGGTGGAGAGCCCTGATGTGCTGGTGATTGTGGCGGATTTTTTTATGAAGCTTGCTGAGGCCACTTGGAGTATCTCATCGGGGATTTACAGGGACAAACTCATACTGATTTTTAGATACGCCGGACTGAGAGGGGATGCGGGCAGGGCAGCACAGAGGATTGCAAGGCGAGTTGGGGGTTCAGGGGGAGGACACAAGAGCGCCGGAAGAGCGGAGATACCTCTTAGGGATTTTTTAGACAACTCCGGCGATAAGGTTAATCTCCAGAGGTCAGTAATGAGACAGATTAAGCGCCTTAAGCTGCAACCATAGAAAACAGACTAGGCCTTTTGCTGGAAGAAAGGATTAATGAATTTGGCTGGCACCGGCAGCGTACACGAAAGACTGATTGATCAATTCAAGGCTCTGGTAAAATCAGGGGAAAAGGACGCCCTCAAGGCATTGATAAAGGAGATGGCGCCTGCCGATGTTGCTGATCTTCTGGAGCACCTGGATCATGATGAGCGTCTCTTTGTATTCGAGCTCCTCGAGCCCGAAGGGGCAGCAGATATCATAGTAGAGATGCAGGCCCCGGCCCAGGGTCGCCTTCTTGAAGACCTCAACAATGAAGTGCTCTCAGACATTGTCGAGGAAATGGATTCAGATGACGCAGCGGATCTGCTAGGTGATCTTCCTGAGGACAGGGCCCGAAAGATCATAGAGACGGTGGACGATGATGTATCAAGGGATATAGAAAAGCTCCTTCCGTACAGGGAAGATTCTGCGGGCGGCATCATGGCCCTTGAGTTTGTTGCGGTCAACGCAGATGCCACTGTCCAGGACGCCATTGATAGAATAAGGCACAAGAAGGAGGATGTTGGCAGGGTCTATTCTGTGTGGGTGGTTGACGGCTTTGGCAGACTTGTGGGAATGGTTGCGCTGAGTGATCTTGTATTACACGATCCCGAAACCAGGATAAAGGATATTGTGGAGCACGATGTGATTTCGGTAAGTGTTGATGCCGACCAGGAAGAGGTTGTGCGCCTGGTTAAGAAATACGATCTTGTGAGTATTCCTGTCCTGGATTCCAAGAATCGTCTCATAGGACGCATAACTCATGACGATATAGTGGATGTCATGGAGGAGGAAGCCGATGAGGATATATCGCTGCTTGCCGGTATCATGCCTCAGGATATCACAGAGATAGCTCCTACCGTCATATCTAGAGCCAGGCTTCCATGGCTCCTGGGCGCCATGTTTGGAGAACTTCTGGCCGCATTTGTGATAAGCCGTTTCGAGGCTTCACTGACCAAGGTGGTGGCACTTGCCTTTTTCTTCCCTATCATTATGGCCATGGGGGGTAACAGCGGCACTCAGGCTGCTATCGTCGTGGTGCGCGGACTTGCAACGGGCGACATAAGCATGGTCAAGACCTGGAGGAGGCTCTGGGTGGAACTCAGGGTTGCCGTCATTAACGGTCTGATATGCGGAACGATTCTGGCGCTGATTGTGGGGACATGGCTTTCCGATTTTCCTCTTGGCATTATCGTTGGAGTAGCCCTTGTCACGGTCATACTTTTTTCAGGATTCGCAGGATCGGCTATCCCTGTGATCCTTAATAAACTGAAAGTAGATCCCGCTCTTGGCACGGGGCCTTTTGTTGCAACCTCAAATGATATTCTGGGAGTATTTATCTACCTCGGGCTGATTACACTCTTTCTATGGGGACGGCAGTAGAGATCTTGAACAGTAATACTTGACGGGGTATAAAGATTGTCTCTCTAAAAAGACGCCTTGCCTCTAAAGGGTTTTGACTCTCAGCATGTTTGTGCTGCCGGCAACCCATAAAGGCTGCCCGGCAGTGATCACAACGATTTCACCTGTTTTGACCAGACCGGATGCAAGCGCGGAAGCCGCGGCAAGTTCAATCATGTCGTCTGTGTCCTTTGGGCTTTGGATAAGTCTGGGTATGCATCCCCAGACCAGGGCAAGTTTCCTCACAGTAGCCGGCTGGGGCGAAAGAGCGACTATGGGTGTTTGAGGGCGGAATCTGGAAAGCCGGCCGGCTGTCTGTCCGGACTGTGTAGGCGCGACTATGGCTGAAACCCCCAGATGGTGCGCAAGAACGCATGATGCATGGCTCACCGAATCAGGTACATTTCTTTCTGGTTTCATGGCGAGGTAACGCTCATGGGGAAACCTCGATTCCGCGCTGTTAATAATGCGTGAAAGAATGGCTACCGACACAACCGGGTATTGGCCGATTGCAGTCTCCTCTGAAAGCATTACTGCATCTGTCCCGTCCATCACCGCGTTGGCTACGTCGGTAGCCTCGGCTCTGGTGGGTCTTGGGGAATCCACCATTGATCTCAGCATCTGGGTGGCAGTGATCACGGGCTTACCTGCCTTGTTGGCCTTCTCTATGAGCATCTTCTGAACCAGCGGTACCTCCTCCAGCGGTATCTCCACGCCCAGGTCTCCTCGGGCAACCATGATACCGTCGGCGACTTCTATGATCCTGTCTATCTTGTGAACGGCTTCGTGCTTTTCAACCTTGGCTATGACAGGGGTGCCCGCACCTTTTCTTGTTATTAGTTTTTTTACCCTTTCTATGTCTTCCGGACTTTTGACAAAGGAAAGGGCAATGTAGTCAACCCCGTTTTCTATCCCGAATGAGAGATCAATTTCATCCTTTGGAGTCAAAGAGGGTGCTTTGATGCTCCTTGAAGGGAGATTTATGCCCTTATGGGATGTGAGCACACCCCCTGTGATAACGATTGTCTTTATGTCTGCTCCGCTTATTGCTCTTACCTCAAGCTCCATAAATCCATCCGCGAGCAGTATGCGGTCTCCTACCAGGACATCCTCTGCCAGTTCTTTGTAAGTAAGCGGGATCATGTTGTGTGTTAACTCCATGGTCCTTCCCGTCAATACGACCTCAGAACCTACCTCAAGTCGGATGCCAGGTTCCGGGATCTTCCCGACCCGGATCTTGGGCCCTCCAAGGTCCTGTAGAATGGCAAGAGGATGCCCCACATCATTTGCAGCTCGACGAAGAGCGTAGATATTTTCAAGATGCTCCTCGTGTGTACCGTGTGAGAAGTTGAGTCTCGCTACGCTCATTCCCTCAAGGATCATTGCCCTGATAATCTCCACTGACCTGCACGCAGGTCCTATGGTGCACACTATCTTGGTTTTTGTTATATCCAACTTGGGTTTTTCCTCCATGTTATAAGAGTGTCATTTCGTTCGTTTCAAAGGAAATGCAACGATAAACGATGTGCCGCCCCTTGCCGCGCAATCCGACTCCTCCCTGCATTGAGAGCATTTGGAGATGTCCCCTGGGCATACATCCAGTTCACCTGGAATAACGGGGCAGCGTTTGGAGGACATTTGTATCTTGAAATTATAATGTTCGGAAAAGATCTTCATCCTTAATAGATCAGCTCCCTTTCCTCCGGCGTTAAAATCAAAGGGCCTTTTGGAGGAATAGGCCATAATGTCCCTTGTTGTAAAAAATCCGTCAAATATCCTTGCCTGATCTTCCTCGCGGATACCGGTGCCGTGGTCAAGGACCTCAAGCTCGACAAAGCTCCTGTCCTTTGTTTCACGCACAAAGATTTCAACTGTTCCGCCGTCCGGCGTATTCTCCACGGCATTTCTTATCAGGCCGTCAGTGACCTTCTGGAGGGGCTCGGGGGGCACCCAGACAGGATGGACCTCCTCAATGGATGTCTTTATGGTTACCCGCCTGTGAACAAAGTGGTTCTTTAATTCTCTTAGTCGTTCTTGAACGAATTGATGCAGAGGGATTTCCTTTGGAATCGCGTCCTTGGGGCCGAAGGTCTCCTCGATCCTTTCACTAAGCCTCTTTACTATTGTTCCTTCTCCCAGTTCTTCGGCAACGAGGGTCTCCAGTTCGTCAGCACACTGCGAAAGCATAAGGCTCAGTATATCGTAAGCCTTGAAATGCCTCTCTTGAATTATATCTTCAACTTCAGTCTGAATATCCACTATCCTGTTAAGGTTTCGAGTGGCCCTTTCGAATGCCGGTTTCCATGCTGCTTCAGGCTGCTGTTCAAGTCTCCTTGCCAGGATATTAAGTGATCCTGAAAGAACAGACAATGGGGTCTTGAGTTCATGAGAGAGGTGATTTATTGCCTTATCCTTTGCTCGGTTCATGCCGGTCACTTCCCTGTAGGCCTTCATCAACTCGTCGGCGAAACGGGCATTTTCCACTGAAAGCGCAACTGTTCCCCCGATCATGCTAAGCAGTGCACTGTCGGCGGTTGAGAAGGAGCCCTGTTTTTTGTTGATAGCGCACAAAACCCCGATGATCCGGTCCTTGCTCCTGAGAGGGACAAGCAGCAGGTTTCTGGTCTTGTAGCCCAGCTTTCTATCCCTTTCCCTTGACAGTGTCGGGTCCTGGTCAGCGTCGTTTACGATTATCGGCTTTCCCCTTCTGATTACCTTGCCGGCTACCAGTTGATCTATTGGAAACCTTATCTCCTTTATTCTTTCCTGAGTGGCTTCATCGTCATAAGCCGCTCCAAGGAAATAGAGTTCCTGCCTTTCTTCATCAAGGAGCACAACCAGGGCGCCTTCTGATGCAATAAGGCGTTTTACTTCGCCGCTTATGAAATCAAGCAGTTCCTCAAGATCAGGATGCTCCGGCAGAGCCATGCTTATCCTCAGAAGCGACTCGTTCGTTTTGTAGGCCTTCTTTAGATCTTCAGAGAAACGCGCGTTTTCTATCGAAAGAACTACTGTGCCGGCTATCATATTGAGGATCTCTACATCCGATTCATCGAATCCGCCTTCCTTCTTATTGCGCGCGCACAAAACCCCTATAATGCGGTCCCCGCTTCTAAGAGGAACATCAAGAAGATTTCTGGTTTGATATCCGAGGCGCTTGTCAACTCCCTTATAAAAACCTGCCTCTCTGACAACGTCTGGAACTATAACGGGTACGCCTGTTCTCACTACCTTGCCGGCGATGCTTCCTTGTATGGGAACCCTCACATCCTTTACCTTTTCTTCGTTGCTTGAGTCGTCGTAAGCAGCCCCCTTGAAGTAAAGATCTTTATTTTCCTCATCAACCAAGAGAACAAGCGCACCTTCAGTATTGAGCAATTCCTTTGCCTCGCGGCTTACATAGTCCAGAAGGTCTTCAAGGTCGGGATACTCAAACAATGCCATGCTTATCCTTAGCATTGCCTCGTTATTCCTGGCCGTGCGCTTTTCTTTGGTGATGTCTCTTAGAATCACTATTTCGCCTCCGGGTTCCCCTCCAGAGGCGGGGAAAAGCCCTGCTCTCATTACGACGTCAAGAATCCTTCCGTCCTTGGTCAGTCTCTTTGTTTCGTATCGTCTGAGGAGTTTTTCCCGGAAAAGCTTCTCTATCATTCGGCCGGTCTCTTCCTTTAGACCCGGGGGCGTATAAGGGATGGCTCCGCCTTCAAGCTCTTCGTTTGTCCACCCGAAGACATTTGTGAATTCAGGGTTAGCGTGCATTACCCTTCCGTCGAATGAGAAGATCACTGTCGGGTATGGAACGAAATCGAGCAGATTCCTGATCCTGCGCTGGGAACCTTCAAGTCTCTCCTCGGCGAGCTTTCTCTCGGTTATGTCCTGCAGGGTCTCTATCGCTCCTAAAATCCTTCCCTCTGAATCCCTGATAGGAGATGCCGTAAAGAAGATCCATTTACCTTCTTTACCGATCGTTCGGAAAAAGCCTTCCGCTTCATAGGCCCCCTCAGCGACCTCGGATTCCCTGAATGATTCACCATAGAAACTGGCGATGTCATCTCTGGGAACCATATCAGCCACAAGGTCAGCAAGAACGGGCCTCGCTTTCGGATAAAATGCCTGCCAATGCCTGTCTGTCCCTATTATTTCCAGGGAAGAAATGCCTGTCAGCTTCTCAAATGCCTTATTGCAGTGGGTTATTATATGATCGCTGCTGATTACGAAGGTGGCGATTGAGCTTCCTTCAATAATCTGGCTAAGCCTTTCTTCGCTTTCGCGAAGAGACTGTTGTGCAGCCCTTAGATTTTCTGATTCTTCCTCAAGTTCTCTTACCCGCCTGGCCAGCTCATTTCGGGTGACACTCTCGCTCATCTTTTATACCTCCGATGCTTCTCATTCGGCTTCATGGCTACAGGAATCATGTATGCTTTGGGCTTGCCAAGACTGAATATCGTAATCTTATCATCCGCAGGTCTAAAATTACCAATGTAGCCGGACATGGAAGAGATATTCAGAAAATGGATTGCATTATCCCAGTCTAAAGTATCCTTGCCCAGGAGAATAAAGAAAGAGGAAGATATAAACAAAAGACACTCTCTCCATGATCAGCCATGGATGAGAGCTTATGTAAAAGACCAGCTCCAGTCAAGCGGAACCGGGGCGGCACCATCCCCCCGGGCTGTTGCAAGGAGGAAGATGCCGCAAGATTAACGGATATTGCTAATAGGATTCCTCAAGGGTCAGTTCCTTTTCGGTGACAGGATGCCTGAAGAGGCTGTATGCCCAGATCTGATATGCAAGCACAATGGGCACAAAGATTATTGCTACTATTAGCATGATCTTCAGGGTGAGAGGGCTTGATGAGGCGTTGAAGGCAGTAAGACTCCATTCCCTGTTAAGGCTTGAGGGGAACATTGTGGGGAAAAGACCTATAACGCCGAAAAACGTTGAAGCGACGATGGAAATCGCGCACGAACCCCATGCCTTCCAGTAGGCCTGTTTGGCCAGAAAGAAGCGGATCGCAAGCATGCTCGCTACTGCAAGGACGATGATAAGGCCTAGGACGGGCCGGTGTATGTAGTTATCGTAAAGGCTGGTAGCGAAGGCGGAAGATATTAGGAAAAGAACAGCCGCAATCAATAGCGCCACCCAAAGTCTGGCGGATGTTGCGGCAGCCTTAGCCCTCAGCTCCCCTTGAGTCTTGATCGAGAGCCATATACTTCCATGAAGCAGGAAGAAGATAAGAAAAAACACTCCCCCCAAGAGACCGTAAGGGTTGAGCAAAGTCAGAATAGAGCCATGAAATAGACCATTTTTGTCTATTGGCAATCCCCGGAATATGTTAGCGAACGCGGCACCCAGAAGTATAGCGGGCAGCAGGCTTCCCAGAAAAATCCCCAGATCGGGAATCCGTTTCCATCCCGCCGTCGTAGCCTTTTCTCTCAGATCAACGCAGACCCCCCTTAGAATCAAGCCGAATAAAACCAACATAAGGGCTGAATACAGGGAGCTGAACATAACGGCATAAAGCCTTGGGAAAGCGGCAAAGGTCACTCCGCCCGCAGTTATCAGCCATACCTCGTTACCATTCCAGAGGGGGCCCATTGCCCGTAACATCAGCCTTCGTTCATTTTCCCTTTTCCCCA
>JBGSUA010000141.1:0-4869 GCA_041753575.1 Desulfatiglandaceae bacterium | reverse complement strand
AACGGATTATGACCGCCATTGAGAAGACCAACATCTTTGTGGGAAAGCTTATGGTCGGGGTGACTCTTCTGGCGGTTCTCGTCATAACCTTCGAGGTGGTTATGCGCTACGTGTTCGGCAGGCCCACCAACTGGGGCCACGAACTCATGACCTTGCTTTTTGCAATTCAATACATGTTTGTTGCCGGTTACTGTCATTATCACAGGGCCCACGTGAGGGTGGATGTAATCTATTCAACCCGGAAGCCCAGGACAAGGGCCTTTATGGACCTTTTTACCAGCATTTTCTTCTTTACGTTTAACGGGGTGCTCTTTTACACCTGCTTGACGTTTTACTGGAGTAGCCAGACCATGCTCGGGGGCGGGACAATCTTCGGAATAGAGGTGTCTGGAGAGCTGTCTCTGACCGATTGGGCGCCGCCTCTTTATCCGGTCAAGTTCATGATGCCCTTTGGGGCGCTAATGCTTCTCCTTCAGGGGATAGTGTGGTTCATCAGAGACCTTCATTTTGCCGTCACGGGGAGGGAGATGAAATGAGTATTGAGTGGGTTACCATCCTGATGTTCGGCTCCCTTTTTTTCCTTCTCGGGCTGGGGCTTCCGGTGGCCTTTGCATGCGGATCTGTAGGAGTCATTTTTACCGCCCTGCTCCAGGGGCCTGCGGCGGTAAATATTGTTTCAACAAGGATCTTCGGTCTCATGACCAACTATCTGCTCGCGGCGATCCCTCTGTTCATCTTCATGGCCTGCATCCTGGAGAGATCAGGAATCATAGAGGACCTCTATGAGCTTGTTTACCAGTGGTTCGGTGTCCTCAAGGGAGGAGTCGCCACTGCAACCATCTTTGCATGCACCATGCTGGCCGCTATGGTCGGCGTGATCGGGGCAAGCGAGGTCACAATGGGGGTGATCGCCCTCCCTCAGATGCTAAGAAGGGGTTACGACAAATTCATTGCATGCGGTTCCATACTTGCCGGGGGAACCCTTGGGATCTTAATCCCTCCTAGTGTCATGCTTATTGTTTATGGACTTGTGGATAACAGCTCCATAGGAAGACTTTACGCCGGGGCCATAATGCCTGGCCTCATGCTTGCGGCATTCTACATCATATACGTGAGCATAAGGTGTTATATCAATCCGGTTCTGGGGCCACCTATTCCATTGGAAGAGAGACTGCCCCTGGGTAAGCGTGTAAAGCTTATTGGAAGAGTAGTCGCTCCGGGCATCCTTATTTTCCTTGTGCTTGGGACAATATTCACTGGTATTGCTGCGCCTACGGAGGCAGCCGGTGTTGGAGCCGCAGGTGCTATAGTTCTTACTGTGTTACAGGGCCGGCTGAAGTTGAAGGGCTTGATTCACGCGGCTGAGGCTACCCTCAAGTCCTCTGCTATGGTGATGTGGACCATATTTGGAGCGAATATATTTGTCGGTCTCTACGTTATGGTCGGTGGGGGGGCCTTTGTGACGGACTTACTCCTTGGTTCGGGACTTGGCAAATGGGGCGTCATTATAATAATGCAGTTAATACTGATTTTTCTGGGATGCTTCATAGATTGGGTAGGCATCATCATGCTCTGCGTGCCCATCTTCGGCCCAATAGTCAGACAGTTGGGATTTGATCCGGTCTGGTTTGGGGTTTTGTTCGCGACCAACCTGCAGATCTCTTTTCTTTCCCCGCCTTTTGGATACGCCCTTTTTTACCTGAAAGGCGTAGCGCCTCCAGAGATAAGCACGACTGATATATGGAAATCTTCAGTGCCTTTCATAGGACTTCAGGTCCTTGGGGTGGTTTGTGTAATGGCATTTCCTGATATAGTTCTAATGCTTCCCCGCCTCCTTTACTAGTAGTCTTGCGGGTGCTTTGTAAGGCGTTTATGATTGAATACCGGGGTCCAAGGGCGTTTCTTGGTGTTTTCTACGCGGGGCTTTTAGTGTGGACGCTGATTTCCGCGGCTTTCTTGGTACCGAGGGCTGCCTCAGGTGCATGGCCTCTTGGACAGATGCTTATGATTGGTTTTGTTGTCGCTTATACATGGTATTTTTCACTGGGGATATCTTATCTTCTCAGGGTGGGAAAAGACGGGACTGTGCAGGTACAAAGTTTCAGACGTTCCATGAGGTTTCAAGCCGGCGATATAGATCAGATAGAAGGCCCGCGGTTTGCTATCCTTCCCTTTGGCTTTCTGCGTATGAGGGTGGCAGGGGGAAAGATTTACTTGTTTTGCAGATTCGGCAGCCATGAATTGGGGGCTGTTCTTAAGCAACTGAGAAGAGCGAATATAAAAATGAGCGTCAAATTCCTTCCTTCATGAATCCTTGGCCGGATGAACCTAGGAGGGCTGGTGATAATTGGAGGTGTGCCTTATGTTCGTTTTATGGCCTAATGTCCTGGCATTGATAGCCGCAGGTCTGGTGGGAGCGACCATAGGATTTGTCATCTATGGGTGGATAAGAGGTTTTGATAAGACCTTCCCCGGAGAGTGATGAAAGGGGCTGCGTTGCTCTCCATCCCTCATCGTTGCGGGATAGTTATGACTATTCTTCACTCCTCTGGATTGTCCGCGCTGTGAATGGATGCCCAACCCTTCGGGCGGGTCACCATTTGTTCGCGCCTTGTATCTGGAGCCTTTTACATTTGCCGTCCCAATTCGGACTTTTTGCGAGTGAATCAATAAGAAGTAGGCGTAAATAGCTTCTGTTTCGGCTTTGCAAGGAGAGGCAAGAATTGAAGAAGATCGTGATCAGTGCCGCCGGAATCACCGCGGAGGCGGAGCTTTCGGACAACCCGACCGCCGATGCGCTCTGGAAGGCCCTTCCAATAGAAGGAAGGGTCAACAGATGGGGGGAGGAGATATATTTTTCCATTCCTGTTTCGATTGAAGAGACGTCAGACGCCAGAGATGTTCTGGATATGGGAGAGCTTGGATACTGGCCGCCCGGCAGGGCCTTCTGCATCTTCTTCGGGCCGACTCCGGCAAGCCGCGGCAAAGAGATAAGGGCCGCCAGCAAGGTGAATGTCTTTGGAAAGGTTACAGGTGATCCGAAGGTCTTTGCAAAGGTCAACGACGGGGCCAAAATTACCATAAAGGGGGAAGGTCATGGAGTATGAAAAGGTGATGGAGGCCCTTGAAAGAGCGGAGAAGGAGAGAAGCCCCATTGGCCCAGTCTCCGACATGGTTGAAGGCGGACTCAGCCTGGAGGCGGCACACGCGATAGGCGAGGGGCTCATTGAAAGAAGAAGGGCAAAGGGAGAAGAGATAGCAGGTTACAAGGTTGGTTTCACAAACATTGCCGTGAGGGATAAGATTGGCCTCCCTGATTCGACCTATGGCTATATCATGGACACTATGATCCTTGGAAGCGGAAGTAAAATTGCTTTTAAGGACCTCATAGCCCCTAAGATAGAGTGCGAGATATGTTTCAAACTGGATAAAGACATCTACGGCAAAAATATCTCCGTTGAACAGGTGCTCAATGCAACCAAGGGAGTGGGAGCTTCTTTTGAGATATGCGATTCAAGGATTCTCAATTGGAAGTGCGCCTATCCGGATTTCTTCGCTGACAACGGATTCTCTGCCCGCGTGGTGCTGGGAGGGGACTGGAAAGAAATTTCGCGATGCAACCTGCTTGAAGAAGAGGTGACCCTCTTTCAGGACAATAAGGAGATATCAAAAGGAAAAGGGGAGATGGCCATCGGGCATCCCGCAAGGGCACTGTCCTGGCTTGCAGGAAAACTTCACGAGCGGGGAAGGGGGCTCATGGCGGGTCAGATCGTAATGACAGGAACTCTTACTCCCATCTACCCTGTGGATAGACCATCCGCCTTTTCATGCAGGTTTTCCACACTAGGCGAGGTGCGTATCGCCTTTGTTTGAAACAGTAAGAGTCTGCTTTCTGCACGGTCTTGACAGCAGCCCTGATGGAACCAAGGGGCGGCTGATTAAGGCCGCCTACCCCGATTCAATAATCCCAAAGCTTCCTCCGGATCTTTCAAAGCGCTTAAAGATAGTTGAAAAAGCGATCACCTGTCCGGTGCTTCTGATGGGGTCTTCTCTTGGAGGACTGACTGCGCTTGCCTATGCCGGAAAAAGGCCTGAGATGGTCAAAGCTATGATTCTGCTTGCCCCGGCGGTAGGCATATCACTGGAAGGTATATGCCGGGATGCCGACATCATCAAAGATGCGGCGATTCCCTCCGGCGTTCCTTCAACCATAATCGCGGGTGCAAGAGATGAGGTTGTCCCCATTTCAGGAATAAAAGCCCTCTATGACCGCTCTCCCGACAGGAATCTTATCCGCTTTATAACCGTTGACGACGACCACAATCTGCATCAGTCCCTGGAGCTTATGATGGAAGAGATAGGATACCATCTCGACAGTATTAGTGAGGCTGCAAAAAACCTGTGCCGGGACGAATCCGTCGCTACTCCATAGCCTCAAAGACCAGCTCCGTAAGATCCTTTACCACCAAATCCATCTTCTGCCTTTTTGCCCTGGTGGCGATTGTTCTCAGACACTGCTGGCAGCTTGAGACAACCATGTCCGCGCCTGTCTGAGCTATCTGCTCAAGCTTAATGGAGGCTACCTTTGCTGAAAGCTCCGGATTGAACATCTCCACATTGCCTCCGCCTCCACAACACGTAGAAAGCTGCCTGTTGCTAGCTAGTTCAACCAGAGTGAGACCCGGGATGGATTTCAATACCTGTCTTGGCTCTTCAAAGACCCCGCTGTTCCTTCCCAGATCGCACGGGTCATGGTATGTGACCTTTATCTTTCTCTCCTTCAGGGTGACTTTCCCGTCCTTGATCAGGTCATTAAGCATCTGGCTTGCGTGAAATAGCTTTACGTCCGGCTGATAAAGATGCTTCCAC
>JBGSUA010000140.1:0-6886 GCA_041753575.1 Desulfatiglandaceae bacterium | reverse complement strand
AATCCATAGGAAAGTCCAGGAGAGCGATTATGGAAGAAGTTAATGCACTGAAACTGAGGAACAATTTGGGGGAGATACTGGATCGCTTGAATTCCGCAGGTAGTCCCATTCTAATAAGCAAGGGAAGGAAGATAAGGGCTGTTCTAGTGACTCCGGAGGACTTCGAGAGAAGGTTCCTTGATGTCAAGGCTAATGAGGAAAAGGAGCTCTTCCTTGAGGTCGTCAGGTCATTACGCAGGAAGAAGAAAGGGAATATAGGGAGTGGGGAGGCGTTGAGGCTTCTGAGAGGATACAAGCAATGATCTGGGTCTTGGATGCCTCTGTGGCCCTTCGATGGCTGATAGAGGATGAGGCCCATGTCAATGCCGATGAAGTACTTAGGCGCATTGTTGCTGAACCTTACCGATTCGCGGTCCCGGAGCTTTTCGCATTCGAGGTTTTTTCGGTGCTGAATCGTATCCATCCTCAGGCAGGCAAGGCTTACACGCTAGGTATAATTCCTATTCTGCAAGGCGGCATCTTGAGACAGCCGATGACTGAAGGACTGGCGATCAAGGCAGGCCGCTTCGTCAGAATGGGGCTAACCGGATATGATGCCTGCTATGCGGCTCTTGCCTTAGATCTTGGAGGTTGCTGGCTGACCTTTGACCGGAAGGCCCACCACCTCATTGAAAAGGAGAATATGTCGTGGCTCATATCGGACTCCCTGCCATACGGATGGTGACGGGCATTCATTCAAAACAAGGAATTCAGAAGCGAGCATATGAAGCCGGAAGCCGAAAAGCCAGCTAGTGTCCATTCGGAAAAGGTAATTTACTGATAAAAATGACAAAAAGCGCATTTTAAGGTGGACAATTTCCATATTTTTTTGTTATAAAGTTATTCAAGCAACTGAAATAACGATAACAAACAGGAAAAGGCCACCAAAAAATGCGCAAAAAATACCAGCAGCAGATGCCCTTGATGGATAACGGTATTAAGCATCCTCACGCCGAAGGCCGGAACAAGGGCTGGATAGCCGCTCCCGGATCGAGGTCCGGGACAGGCTACGCCGCTATGACTACCTATTTTCGTATAAAAGCTTTTGATATAACGCGGCTAAATCCTCTTTAACCTGCCGGCGGTTCTTACCCTTGTTGACAAGAGTTTTGCGCAGACAGGGCAGTAGAGATGATGCTCCTTGGTATCGGTGTGGGATGTTGTAAGCTCGGAGACATGGGTAATGAACTTCTGCGAGGCGAAGTACCTGCCACATGCCTCGCATCTAAGCAGGCGATGGACACCTATAATTTCATCTCTGATAGAGATAGTCCTTATACCGTCTTTATCCTCAAGGCGTATGGCTCCGGTGGGGCATATATTGGCGCATGTCCCGCATCCTATGCACTGGTTTTCAGCCGGAACAACAAAATTGCCTGCATCTCTCTTTTCCATCTTGAGTGCGCTCGCCCCGACCACCTCGTTGCACACCCTTATGCAGAGTCTGCAACGAACGCAGCCGTCCGGCAGAGGGCCTGTTTCTATGTTGAAACGCCGGGCCAGCTCAAGAAGCTTCTGACTCTGAGGCGCCATGGAAAGAAGTCTCTGCATTGCCGAAGAGCGGGCATTTCTGACAAGCGCTGTGTCAGTCCTTATCGCGAGGCCTTCCCGCACCTTGAGGATGCAGGAAAGCATTGTCATGGGGCGGCCGCCTTTGCCTTCCACCTCAACGGCGCACAGTTTACAGGCTCCGATGGGCCTCAGTGCCTTGTGATAGCACAGGGTAGGCATCTCAATACCTAGTATGGAAAGGGTTTCAATGACCGATGCTCCTTCTTCGGCCTCTTGGGATTTTCCGTTTATCGTAACCCTCACTTTTGCCTCCATGTTAATCTCATTCAGTCCGTAATCGCCCCGTGAAGGTCTTTTACATAGTCCTCAAGATACCTTATCTCGGAACTCAGGACCTCTACCTTATAGTGGACGAGATCACAAAGGTGCAATATCGCTGAAATCACCCCTCCTTCGACTACCGGAAGATGCCTGATATCCGCACTGAGCATGAGAGATATTGATGAATCCAGCTCATCGTCGGGTGTTGCGACAATGAGTTTGTTGGTCATTGTCCTTTCAACCGGCATTTGTGAAAATGACTTTCCCTGGGCTGTGGCAAAAGCTTTCACTATATCGTGTTCCGTAAAGATGCCTGCCGGCGAGTGCCCCCTGAGCACTATCAAGCTGCTCGATCCTCTTTCAGCCATCTTCGAGATGGCGGCTTCCACTGAATTGCCGTCTTCAATGGTAACCACCGGACGTCCTGTAGCCTCTATTATCTCACTTATGCGCATAATAGCTCCTAAACAGGGCGCAGGCAGTCCTGCGGAAATCGGTGAGTGCCTTTATCGTCAATACTGACCTCAATCAGGGCGTCGGGGTCGTTTTTCTCGGTGTCAGGATCGGTCACTACGCCCCTGAGGCCTACAAAGTGATCCATGTATTCCTTCCAGCTTTCATCCTGCGACTTCTTGAAGATCTCTACCCTTTGCCCCCTTCTGAAAGCCATGCTCCTCACCTCCTGGCTGAAAATCTTTTAGATAAGCTTGCCTGTCGGAAAAATTTCTGCGCCCTTACCGGCAACACTTCTCCTTGCGCAGCGGGCGCAAAGAAGAGTGTCTCCCGCAACCGGCGCGATTTTCATAGTATTCTTTTTTATGAAATCATGGTATCGCTCAGGCCCCATAATCTCTCCACACACAGAGCACCTTTCAACTTTCATGCGGTTTAGAATCGTGCCGCACAGGCTGAGTATCCTTTCATCCTCCCTGTCCTCTATCCTCATTGCACCTGTGGGGCAATTGGTGGCACATGCCCCGCAGAGAATGCATCTTTCGGCGGTGATCTTAAGATCCGTGGGATGATTACCCTCCGCTGACAGGTACCCCAACTGCAGGGCATCCACCTTCATCTGATTGCGGCATACATCCACGCATCGTCCGCATCTGACGCAGATATCGCACCGGAGGCATCTTTTGGCTTCCTCTCTAGCATCCGACTCGCTTAAGCCCAATTCCACCTGCTGAAAGGTGATCCTTCTCCTATCGCGGTTGAGAAGCGGCATCTCGGGCCTTGTCAGTTTTGCCTTTGCAGAGGCTGATATCTCAAAGACCGGAAGCCTCGTCCTGCGCACGGGGACAGGGGGAAGCTCGGGTTGAGGGATGCCTGAAAGATACCGGTCTATCGCCTCAGAAGCACGTTTGCCTCCACCAATGGCCTCCACAACCGTGGCAGGCCCTGTTACGGCATCTCCGGCTGCATATATTGATTCAACCGAAGACTCCATTGTTGATCCCTTGACCGTGATGGTCTTTCTTCGCGACCACGATAGACCTGCTATTTCATCAAGACTTGCAGCATCCACAGCCTGGCCGATGGCCGGTATAACCACATCCGCATCAAGGAGAAATTCGCTTCCTTCCACAGGCACAGGCCTCCTTCGACCAGATTCATCGGGCTGGCTTAGCTCCGTCCTGATGCATTTGAGCGCGGTAACCTTATCATCCTTTCCTGCTACCTCCACCGGCACCGTGAGGAATAGAAACTTCACCCCCTCCTCTTCAGCCTGCTCCACCTCCTCCCTGTCGGCAGGCATCTCGGTGTGAGTTCTGCGATATACGACCGTTACCTCTTCACAGCCGAGCCTTATGGACGTCCGAGCCGCGTCCATAGCCACATTGCCTCCTCCGACCACTGCTATGCGCTTGCCAGGGGCTCTTCGGTCTCCCATGGCGACCCTTCTCAAGAAATGGATGGCATCTATTACCTGTGGGAAATCTTCTTCTCCCGGCACAGCCATCTTGTAACTTGTGTGGGCTCCTATAGCCACAAGAAAGGCTTTAAATCCCTCTTCCCGAAGATCCTCGATAGTGACATCCGTTCCAAGCCTGGTGCTGAAGCGGAACTCAACGCCCAGCTCCTCCATCATGGCCACTTCGCGGTCTATCACCTCCCTGGGGAGCCTGTAACGTGGGATGCCCACCATCATCATGCCTCCGGCCATGGAGAGGGATTCAAGGACGGTTACCCCATATCCCTTGAGGGCCAGATAATAGGCGGCCGTAAGTCCGGCAGGGCCTGCTCCAATAACGCATACCTTCTGGCCGTTATCAGCCTCTCTGGCCGGATTTCTATATCTGCCCTGCGATATGGCCCTTTCTGCGGCAAAGGCCTTGAGATACTTTATGGAGATGGGTTTGTCCATGCGGCCTCGCACGCACATGAACTCACATGGGTTTGTGCAGACCAGACCGCACACCCAAGGGAAGGGGTTATCCTTGCGGATAAGTTCAATGGCATCCTCATCTCTTCCAAGACCCACAAGGGTCACATAACCCGGGACATCAATGCCTGCAGGGCAAGCCATTTGACAAGGGGCAGGGGTTAGGGTCACACAGTCTGTCACGGGGCAATTACGGGTCCTTATATGACTATCAAGAAGCTCCCAGTTGGAATAAATGGCATCGAGAGCCGTTTTACCCCAGGCAGCGCATGCGTTTTCTTCTCCCCATAGGGCAATGCGGCGGGCCAGGGACTCTATCGTTACTATGTGACGTTGGCCTGCTCTTCCGTTGATGACGTCATCGAGAAGGGCGATGATTTCCTCGCCCCATCGCCTGAAGCGTGCGACGGGCAGGGCGCCATTTTCCATCATGGAGACAAGCCTCTGCCTTGTTTCCTTTACGGGGCAGAGCTGTGTTTGCTTAATGTCGGCCACTTCCGTCTCCTAATCGAGGGCAGCCATAGCCCTGGCGTAACGTTCTCTCCTTATAGGCCTCGGCGCCTCAGCATTTTCAAAGTGGAGGCAATGGGTGGTGCAGATGGTGACGCACGCCGGCTTGAGTCCCCTGTCAATGCGATCCATGCAGTAATCGCATTTCACTACCTTCCCGATCGCGAGATTCCACTGCGGCGCCCCCCACGGGCACGCAGACATGCATGTCTTGCACCCCACGCAAAGCTGGTGGTCAACAAACACTATGCCGTCTTTCTTCCTTTTCTGCATGGCGCCTGTGGGACAGGCCGCCACGCACCAAGGGTCTTCACAGTGATAGCAGGGCATGAACGTGTAAGCGGCGCGCGGCTGACCGTCCACAAAACGGGGTCCCACGGTAATGATCTCACAGACCTTTGGGCCTAAAGGCAGGCCCTTATTGGTTTTGCAAGCCACTTCACAGCTGTGGCAGCCTATACATTTCTTGACATCCTGAAAAAGGTAATAATTGCTCATGATATTCCTCCCGCTAATACCTTTCCTTCCCTAAGCCGGTTTCACTTTAATGAATGTGTCGTCGAGCGCGGGGCTGCCACCTATCTTATCTGAGATGTTCTCCATGAGGAGGGCGTCGGAAACCCCTTTATTAAAAGCGCGTGCTCCAAGCTCGGCCCTGTGTCCGAAACCATGGAGCATGAACACACATTCGGGATGGATAAGATCGGTAACGTAGGCCTTGATCGTTCCTGATCCTTTATCGGATGCAACATTGGCAAGAGAGCCGTTTTTTATACCCAGACGCTCGGCAACCCTGTTGTTGATCCAGAGCCGGTTTTCCGGCACAAGTTCACTCAGATAAAGGTTGTTCTGGGTGGAGACGTGGGTATGTGCGGCGCAGCGTCCTACGGTCAGCCGGAACTCGCCTTCAGACGGAGCCGCGACAGGCTCATACGCCGGAAAGGATTCGAAACCGGCCTTTTCCAGAAGAGAGGAGACAAGCTCAATCCTGCCGGAGGGGGTCTTGAATTTGATTCCTTCTTTTCTGTCCCAGAAGATCTGTTTGTCGGTATAAGCAACAAATCCCTTTTTGGCGAAATCCTCCGGGGAAAACCCTGTCCCCTCAAGCTGCCAATTAACGAGTTCCTCCATGGTGGTGAAGGGGAAATAAGCGCCGGTTCCGATACGCTCGGCCAGTTCCTTGAGGATCAGGGCACCAGGCAGGGTATTGTAACGGGGAGTTACGGCCTGACGCCTCAGGAAAAGCTGGGGCTTAAGACCATTAGCCTGCTGCAGACAGTCGGTGCGCTCAAGATATATGGATTCAGGCAGTATAACGTCGGAGTACCAAGCGATGTCGCTGAAGTTAATGTCAATTGTAACTACCAGGTCAAGTTTGTCTAACGCCTTCAGGGTGAGGGCCGAGTCAGGTATGGACATAAGGGGATCAAACCTGTAGGCGATCAGGGCTTTTAATGGATAAGGGTCATCGTTGAGGATGGCATAAGGGAGCATTTGAGCCAATCCGTGGGCCGGATCAGGCAGAGGGAACTCCGCCGTCCCCACCTTGTCGAATCGCGGGGCCTCAATAGGAGCGAATTTCTGCTCTGTAAGTTTCCGCGCAGGTTTTCTCCCGACCTCGCCCGGGCCCTTCTTGAAGAAAATGCCGCCTTTGGCCTCTACGGAGCCCATAAGTGCATTCAGAATAAGTATGGAGCGCCTCATGTATATCTCGTTTGTATGACTGGCGCCTTTATATCCGAAGTGAAAGATAACTGAAGGCTCGTCTTGGCTTACTTCTCTCGCAAGTGATGCAATCTCTCCCGCCGCGATCCCTGTCTCCTTTTCCGCCCATTCGGGGGAATAGGGTTCAGTAAAGGATTCAAGTTCCTGCATGCCTGAGATCCATCTGTCCGTGAATGCCTTGTCATAGAGTCTTTCCCTGAGGATAACGTGAATGAGCGCGTAATTGAGCGCCAGATCTGTCCCCGGCCTTATCATCCAGTAACGGTTTGCCTTAGTGGCTGTGACTGTGACTCTGGGGTCAATATAGGTGACCTTGGCGCCGTTATCCATTGCCTCTAAAAGACTGTTGACTCCCTTGACTTCTATGGCCTCGAAAAAGTTTCTGCCGTAAAGGAC
>JBGSUA010000139.1:0-11915 GCA_041753575.1 Desulfatiglandaceae bacterium | reverse complement strand
AAAATAATATCCTGCTTGAAGTCCTCTCCGCTGTTTATCACTTCGAGATTGATTGTTGTAATGACGATATCTTTTCCGGGAGGCTGACGGATAAGAATGATTTCGTTCATTCTGGCTGTATCCTTTACTCCTCCGGCCTTGGCAAGCCCGTGCCTCAGGGTCTCTCCGCCTACAAGGTCGTGCATGCCGGGCTGGAGGACCTCTCCGTCAACAAAGATCTTTTTCCCGCCGGATTCGCGCACTATCACCGTTACTTCCGGCTGCTTGAGCACCTTGGCGTATGTCTCTTTCAGCGCGGCTGATAACTGGGAAGGAGTCATACCCAATACATTCATCTCCCCAACAAGCTGCATGGAGACCCGGCCGTCTGTGCGCACAAGGAGGCTTTCGTTAAGATCAGGATTATAGAAGAATTTCACATCCAGCCGATCCCCCATGTTGATGCGGTACTCAAGCGGGGGCGCAACCGAAGTAAGGGCGGGGGAATCCAGCGGTACAGGATTCTTGACCAACGGCTCAGTAGCACACCCTATCAGGGCAACTGCGGCCAGAAAGATCAGGCCAAGCACAATCAGCTTTCGCGCAATTCTATCCATGATTTAATTCCTCTCTATTATGGCGATAAAGCCAAGTCTTTGATCAAATCAAGCTATACCTAGCTAAACACCAGTTATTATGATCTTTAGCTTGATGCGCTGAGTGAATTGAACCAAGCCCTGCTCTTGGGCAGACTGCCGTCATCAGCCGTCACAAACGACTTGCGACCGCGGAAAAAAGCGGTGCGGAATGGTTCATTTTCCTGTGTCAGCTCCTGGCTATAAAAGCCCTGTCGAGCTGAATTCTCGCGCAACTCTGAATGGCGTTAAGCATTATAACAACACGCTCAGATGCGCTCATATCGTAAAGAAAAACGCCGTTCAGACCAGCCAGAGGCCCCCCGGTGACAACCACGTTCTCGCCGCAGGTGAACTTCAAATCCTCTGCGTCCACCGGATAATTTACGGTTCTTTGCTGAATGATTTCAATTATTTGTTCGTCAACTGTCCAGGGGCTGTCAGACTGGTCGCCCACCATGCGCCTGACTCCTCTCGTATTGCGGACTATATGCATGTACCGGGATAGATCAAAACGGGCAAAGAGATAACAGGGGAAAAGGGTCTCTTCCACTTCCACGCGCCTTACCCCGCGCCTCTTCTTTCTCCGCACCCTGGGGTTCAGCAGCTCGATGGCCGGAAATTCCGACAGAAGCTTGCACACGGTCTCTTCCCTGGCCGGCTTAGTATGAATGCAATACCAGTTTCCCAAAACCATTTTCTCCCTGAAGCGAATGAAGATGGTTACTCTTGCATCATCAAAAACCTGGACACCTTAAATACAACTATCGGCTGCGTTCCGCCCTATAATAGTGGTAATTTACCACTTCCCATCACCCCATAAAAGGGGGATTTGCATCCCCCTCGACTGGGTATATCGCTACCCCACCGGGGACGTCCTTTACATTTGCAGATTCTTTTGCCGAAAAAAGATTTCGTCACTCCTCGATGCCTTGCAAGCTAAACATCATTAACAGTTGAGAGCCTGCTGTAGATTACCAAAATATGAATATCTGTTTGTGCTTTTCTGCCTATCTGATCTTTTATAAATTGATCCTTTATCGGTTCAAATAGCGTCAGATATCTGATAGTTCTCCTCACGGGCTATTCTTTCCCCGCGATTCACATGTTGGCTGATCCCAGAGAGGGAGATGCCCAGCTTTCTCGAAAGATCCGCCATGCTCATCCCCATCTCACGAACTGCCCAGTAGCAGAGAAGACTGCGGGCTTTCACGCGCGGCCTCTCTTTGCTGGGCTTGAGTATCTGCCACTCATGCATTTTTGTAATTGCTGAGACCCTTGCGGCAAGACCCTCAAAATCAAGTCCTCCGGCCCTGAGGCTTTGCTTTTTGTCAAGCCTCTCCTCGCAGTTCTTCAAAGCCTCGGTTACAAATGAACTGTCTCCAAGGATACGCTCATCGGATTTCTGCAAATTGCCTGAACCGCGGATCTTTCTGACCTCCGACCACCCCCCCAGGCTCCGAACAAGTCCACCGCCCATGAGCTCAGGTCTTCTCCCCTTCCTGATACCGGCCTGCATGAACCTCTTCAGTCTCCGCCGGGCATCTCCAATACTTTCGGAGTAAAATCCGAGGACCCAGTCCGTATCCTGCCATGGCCTTACAGCCGCGCCCATAAGCGCGCTATGGCCGCAGTAAAGATACTGCCCCAGCCCGGCAATATTAGTCACGATCCCCGCCCTCACAGGATTGAGATGGATATAGCGCACAAGTTCAAGAAGATACGCATCCTCCTGGCAGAGTGTTGACTTGTAGCGGTTCTGGAACAGGTGCCCGTGACGGCTGTGCCTGCGGTTGAAAGAGACTGAATAGCCGGTGAGCAACCGGCGCATCACGGTTGAGAGAGGCTCTTTGCCGCTCTTGAGAAGCAGATGAAAGTGATTCGGGATCAGCGCCCACGCATAGCAGCGGGTGTCTGTTTCAGATAGGACAGTCTCAAGTCGGCTTAAGAAATCATCACGGTCGCCATCGCCTCGATAGATTTCGGAGCCCTCGATTCCCCGTCCCATGACATGATGAAGCGCGCCAGGGGCGTCTATCCTGGATTTTCTCGGCATTTTTAACCTGATATCATAATTAAGTAAGGTTGTAAATGAAAAAAAGTGTAAATGTAAAGGGCGTCCCCTATTTGAACAAGCGCTGGCGCCTGAGGAAGACGATCCCAAGCAATCCGAAACCTAAGAGAATATTGGTTGCAGGTTCCGGGACACGCACAAGGTAATTCTGATATTTATTGCTATCTACCGTTCCTCCTGGGCCAACGGTAGGATTGACGGCAAGCACCCAATTGTTGCTGAAGTCGGGCAAAGTTGTCGGCAGACTGCCGAGGATCGTTTGCGCATCTGCCTTGTATCCCGCTGCAATCAGATTACCGGCAGCAAGATCAATAGACAGGTTGTCAAATACCACCTCCCAGATGGCTACCTGGGCCGCCGCCTTCCATCTTTCCTGCTCTGCCCGGTTGTAATAGTTCTCAGCTATCCACGCCGCTGTGCCATAAACGGCGGGATTGAGCCCAAAGCCTGTCAGTGAATTATCAATGGATAAAAAAGTATATCGCTGAGTTACGCTGCTGGCGTCCATCCCCTCCACGCAGAATGCTTCCACGTTCCTGGAACCGTTGATACTTACGTCATAGTCAAGATAATAATTGGCTCCCTTACCGTACATTGTTTCATAGCCGGTGGGACTTGAGGGAGTAACTCTAAGATCAAAGTTTCCAATAATATCAGCTATTGATATATTTGGGATTATAAAGCATACGATGAAAGTCATCACAATAGTACCGATATTTCTGCAGCATTTCATAGATCACTCCATTATCCTTAAGAATTATTTGCACCACATAAGTCTTGTGCCGAATACAACCTTTTCAAAACATCACCGGAAATACTGGCTATTACAGAAGGCAATTGTAATGCCAATATAAGTTTTTCCCGTGGCATCTTTGTCATAACTAACTGATATTATATTATTTCTTTTCCGGTCTATCAGCTCAGCGTTCGGCTTCCAGTATCCGTAATACAAAAATACGCTATCAAGTTCAGGCTGTTATCCTCATACGCAAGACTTAATATTTCTTATATTATCCTTTTTATTATAATACTTAGTTACAATGATCTATTTATATCACTGGAGAATTCAATGATTCCCAAAACAGGATCTGCGGATTACAAAATAGAAATCGCTGTTTCCTACGCGGCTGTTAGGCAATAATGCCGTCATTCACTCTGCCCTTAAGTCTGGGAATTTTAACAACGTCCCCTGGAGCAAAACTGCAAATATAAAGGACGTCCCCAAAATGGGGGTTGATATTGGGGGGAGGGGGCTGGTATTATAAGATTTGGGCTCGAATTAAAACTGTAAATGTAAAGGACGTCCCCAGTGAAAAAATATATTGTGATTGCGGCGCTGGTTGGGATTGCGGCATGGCAGATTTATGTGAGGATGTCGAACACCGCGCAGCAGCAGGCCAGACCGCGCGGGAGGGCTGCCGTTGCTGTTGAAACTGTGCCTGTACGGCAGTCCACTATGAACGATATCGGGATCTTTACCGGCACCCTTTATCCCAGGTCACAGTTCGTGGTCGCGCCCAAGGTAGCCGGCCGCCTTGAAAAGCTCCATGTGAAGATGGCCGACCGAGTTAAAAAAGGCCAGGTCATCGCGGAAATTGAAAGCGAAGAGTATCTTCAGCAGTTGGATCAGGCTAAGGCTGAGCTTGAGGTCACAAGGGCCAATCTTGCCGATGTGAAAAGCGCCCTTGAGATCGCCTCCAAAGAACTCGAGAGGGTCAAAACCCTGAGGCAGAAGCGGATCGCCTCTGAATCAGAGCTTGACGCCTCCGAAGCTCAATTTGCCGCCCAGGAAGCCAAGCACAAGGTTGCGATGGCGCAGGTGGCTCAAAAGGATGCCTCTCTTAAGGCTTCTCAGGTCCGCCTTTCCTACACTCAGATCCGAGCCGAGTGGGAGGAAGGAGATTCTGAAAGGATCGTCGGCGAGCGCTATGTGGATGAAGGCGCCATGCTCGCCGCAAATACCCCCATCGTCTCTATTCTCGATATTTCTGTTCTTACCGGCGTTATCCATGTCATCGAAAAGGACTATCCCAAGATGCGGATAGGCCGGCACGCGGAAATCCATACGGACGCCTATCCCGGACGAGCATTTTCCGGCCGGGTCGCGAGGATCGCGCCCCTGGTCAAGGAGATGACCAGGACGGCAAGGATCGAACTTGAGATAATTAATTCCGACGGCCTTCTTAAGCCCGGCATGTTTATAAGGGCTCAGATCGAGTTCTCGGTCTTTGAAAACGCGACCGTCGTTCCAGTTGACGCCCTGACTAAAAGAGAAGGCCGTCCCGGGGTCTTTATCGCGGACAGGGAGAATCTGAAAGTCAGGTTTTTGACCGCGGAGATTGGATTAACAGACCAGGGTCTTGTGCAAATTCTAAGCCCCGAAATAAAAGGGGACGTCGTAACCCTCGGCCATCACCTTCTTGAGGATGGCTCGGGCATAATGTTGGTGGAAAAAGATCAACCCGTAAAGATCCGCGGCCCGGCTCCGGGTGAAAAAGGCACCGCGGGATCAAAACCATGAAGCCTGCGCGCTTTTCCGTCCAACATCCGGTCTTCACCACCATGTCGGTTTTGATCGTGATGATCCTTGGCGGAGTTTCCCTGACCCGCCTGCCCATTGACCTTATGCCCGACATCACCTACCCGACCATCAGCATCAACACCGTTTACGAAAACGCAAGCCCGCGCGACATCGAAGAGACTATCACGCGCCCGATAGAGGAGGCCCTGAGCGCGGTTCCAGGCGTTGAGCAGGTAACATCCGTATCCGCCGAGGGGGTAAGCCAGGTGCGGGTCAATTTCACCTGGGGGACGGATCTGGACGCGGCGGCAAACGACGTGCGCGACAGACTCGACAGGGTCGTGGCAATGCTGCCGGATGAGGCTGAAAGGCCGCTCCTCAGAAAATTCGATCTGGCGAGTTTCCCCATACTCATCATGGGCGCCGCAAGCAGCCTTGACCCGGTTCAACTTCGCAGATTCATTGATGACCACATCAAATATCGCATCGAGCGACTGCCCGGAGTGGCCTCTCTTGAAGTAAGCGGGGGCCTCGACAGAGAGATACATGTGAATCTCTCACCGGACAAGATAAAGGCCATGGGCCTTTCCCTGGATCAGGTCATCGCGAAGGTAAAGGCGGGAAACATCAATGTTCCCGCAGGTACCGTTGAGAGGGGCTATCTTGACATAATGCTCAGGACTCCGGGGGAGTTTACCGGTCTCGACGAACTGCAAAGCACAGTTATGGCGGTAAAGGAAGGAGCCGCCATCCAGCTTAAGCAGATCGCGACGGTTGAGGATTCATGGCAGAAGATAAAAAGGATCGTTAAGATTAACGGCAAACCTGGTGTAAGACTCGCCGTCCTAAAGCAATCCGGCACTAATACGGTTGAAGTGGCAAAGCAGGTAATAAAAGAGATCGAGGGCATCAATTCAGACTATCCTCAAATTCATATTTCAAGTATCATTGACACATCCGATTATATTAAACGATCAATCAATAATGTAGGCTCTTCCATACTTTATGGCGGGATACTTGCCGCTGTGGTGCTCCTGGGATTTTTAAGAAGCATAAGAAGCACAGCCGTAGTGGTGACAGCCATTCCAATTTCAATTATCGCGACCTTCATGCTCATGTATTTCGGCGGGTTCACCCTGAATCTTATGACGATGGGAGGTCTCGCCCTCGGAGTCGGCATGCTTGTTGACAACGCCATAGTGGTGCTCGAAAACATAACCCGCATAAAGGAGACCGGGGCTCATCCCTCCATGGCGGCAGTTGAGGGGACCGAGGAAGTAGCCGCCGCGATTGTGGCAAGCACCATAACCACGGTCGTCGTCTTTGTTCCGATGATCTTTTTGAGGGGCATGTCAGGGGTCATGTTCAAGCAGTTCACTTACGTCGTAAGCTTTGCCCTTGCATGTTCCCTCGCCTCGGCGCTCACGCTTGTCCCGATGCTCGCCTCGTTTATGCTCAAGCCGGCGGAGGCGAGCCCTAAACCTGTAATCGGCCTTAGAGGAAGGCTCGCGCTCTTTGGCCGGAGGCTCCCGAAGATCCTGGAAGAAAACTATGCCGGACTCCTTAAGTATTGCTTGAGCCATAGAAAGACGATCATGGTCGGGACGATCCTCCTGCTCGCCGGGAGCATCGCCCTTTTCCCTCTCGTAGGCAGCGAATTCATGCCGCAGGCAGACGAAAGCGAAGTAAGGGTTTCGGCCGAGATGGAGGTGGGGACCCGCGTGGACGTTCTGGAAAAGAGCTTTCAGAGGATAGAGGCTATTGTTTCACGAGAGGTCCCGGAGGCCCTTAACACCGTTATCTTCATGGGAGGAACTCCATGGCGCGCGAGGGGCTCACACGCCGGAGAGATGCGGATTTCGCTCAAGCCTGTCTCCGAAAGAAAGAGATCCAGCGAGGAGATCACCTCCCAGCTTAGAAAAAGCCTTTCAGCGATTCCCGGCACCATAGTCAGAACAAGGGCCGGCCAGGGACTTTTCATCCTGAGGATGGGGCAAACTAATACCGATTCGATCTCCATTGATGTGCGCGGCTACGACCTTGACACGGCAGAGGTATTGGCCGACAGGGTCAAGGCGGCCGTCGAGGACGTTGAAGGCGTTACGGATGTCCAGCTAAGCAGACAGTCGGGAAGCCCGGAGGAGATCATAATTGTTGACAGGCAAAAGGCCGCCGACATGAAGCTCACGGTTTCACAGATCGCGGATGCCCTTCAGACCATCCTCGGGGGCACCAAGGCGGGCAATTTCAGAGATGGCGGCAAGGAATACACCATCCTGGTAAAACTCAAGGATGCCGAAAGGATGGACGTAAACGAACTCCTCGATCTTACGGTGGGAAACTCCGAAGGCTCTCCAGTGGTGCTGAGAAATGTCCTGGAGATGCGACCCAGGACAGGCCCGGTTTTTATCGAGAGAAAAGATCAGGAAAGAATAGTGTATGTATCGGCAAATGTATCCGGACGGGACTTAGGTTCAGTCCAGAAAGACATAGACAAAAAACTGCGCGAAATACCTGTGCCGGCTGATTTTAGCGTCTCCTTCGGGACTGACTATGAAGAGCAGGAAAAGGCATTCAAAGAGCTTTTGATAAGTATTATCCTCGCGCTCATAATGGTTTATATGGTAATGGCGTGCCTGTACGAGTCCCTGCTCGATCCCCTGATAGTCATGTGCTCCGTGCCACTTGCGGCGATAGGGGTTGTTCTCATGCTTTTTTTCACCCACACCACCTTTAATGTGCAATCTTATATCGGCTGCATCATGCTCGGGGGTATCGTGGTCAATAACGCGATCCTGCTCGTTGATCACTGCAATCTGCTGCTTTCCCGCGGCATGGGGCTTGAGGAGGCAATCAGGGAGGCGGGGCGCAGGAGGCTCAGGCCTATTCTCATGACGGCTCTTACGACGATCCTTGCCCTGATACCGCTTGCGCTCGGGCTGGGTGAGGGCGGCGAAACTCAGGCCCCGATGGCAAGGGTGGTGATAGGAGGGCTCCTGAGCGCCACACTGATTACCCTTCTTGTGATACCAACCGTCTATTTCAGCCTCAAGGCTCGGATCGAAAAGAGGCGGCCCGTGTCAGGCGCCCTGGAGGGAGAGATTTAACGTATCAGCATTTGACATGTATCACTATGAGTGCTATAAACTATATTGTTATTAGTGCTATTTAGTGTCCATCCGTAAATGGCTATTTTCACCGATTTCGGCGTTGGGCTCAAATTTTAATCCTCGAAATACCTCATGTATTCCTGCGGCTAAAATTATCGCCCGCCTTGAACTCGACAAAACTATCTCATTTACGGATGGACACTAGTGAAGGAGTCATAAAATGCTCAGTAGATTACATGCCGATTACACGGTCAGTATCAGCGAGTTCAAGAAAAACCCGCAGGCGCTTATTGATTATGCAGCAGGCGAGCCGATTGCCATTCTCAACCGAAACAAACCATGCGCCTATATCGTGCCTGCTGAAACCTTCGAATGGATCATGGATTTTGCCGAAGATCAAGAGCTTAAATCAATTATTGATGAGCGGAAGGGAGAAAAAGGCTCCGCCGTAGAGGTCGAAATTGATGAGCTATAAGCTCAAGTTTCTACCAAGCGCCTTAAAGGAATGGGAAAAACTTGCTCCTGAGATAAAAGAACAATTTAAGGCATTACTCCGCCGCAGGCTGGATTGTCCACATACGGAATCTTCAAGAATAAGGGGCCGATCAAATCATTATAAAATCAAGCTCAGGTCAGTGGGATACAGGCTTGTTTACGAGGCTGACGACAATGATCAGGCTGTTTATGTTATCTGCGTCGGTCGAAGAGACAGTATCTACAAAAAGCTCAAGAGCCTTAAAGCCCGTAAGAGGTCCCCATCGTGAAGTTCGGAAGCACCCTCTTTTCATCCCTTATTGCGAATTGTCTGTTTGTGCCTGTTTCTCTGTTTCTTATCCTGATCATATTGTTTTTCCCTCCGTCTTCAGCCGCCCAGGATGAAAGGAATCGAGCGGGCGGAAAAGGCGCGTACACAGAGACCTCCGGGAAAGATGGAGACTTAAAGCCCGAAGTCCCGGCTGAAGCGGCAAAGCCCCTGGAAATCAGCGTGGAAGGAGCGATTTTTCTTTCCATATCGAACAACCGCTCAATAAAGGTTGAAAAATACGCAACCCCCATTCAGATGTCATTTGAAGAAGAGGAAGAGGCCGTGTTTGATCCGGAGCTGAGCGCATCCACAGGCTACGCGAGACAAAAACAGGTGGTAAGATCAAGAAGTTCAACAGGCCTTCAGGAAGATACCGAAGATCTTATCTCAGCCGGAGCCGGTATATCCAAATTCTATTCCACCGGGACAACCGTGGAATTGGGCGTTTCTTCCGAAAAAAACTGGTCGGACCTCTACAGCGATCAGTATGCCTCCCGCGCCGGTCTTTCTGTGACACAGGCGCTTTTGAGGGGTGCCGGCACCGAGGTCAATCTGGTGAGACTGAGGCAGGCCCGTCTAGCCACAAACATTACCGAACAAGAGTTTCGCGGGTTTGCCGAGGCGCTCATAGCGGAGGTCGAAGAGACTTACTGGGACTATGCCCTGGCCTTGCAGGAAATCGAGATCTTCGAAAAGTCCCTTCTTGTCGCAGTGCAGCAGTTACAGGAAATTCAAGAGCTTATAGCCGTTGGAAGACTCGCCGAGACGGAGACCATCGCGGCCGAGGCTGAGATCGCAGAGCAGAGGCAGGGCCTTATCGAGGCAAAGGGAAGGGCCGATACGGCAAGACTCAAGCTCCTGAGGCTGATGAATCCCCCAGGGGCCGGCATCTGGGAGCGGAGAGTAGTGCTCAAGGATACGCCAAGGCTACCCGCAGAAGCCATACTTGACCCCGTTGAAACTCATGTCTCTGTGGCCCTGAAGCACAGACCCGACCTCCAGCAGGCAAGGCTGGGGCTGGAGGCCGATAATCTCGAGATCGTGAGGACCAGAAACGGTCTTCTACCCAAGATGGATTTTTTTATATCACTTGGAAAGACGGGATATTCCGATTCCTTCGGAGGCTCATTTGGAAATATCGCGGATAAGTACTTTGACCTTTCTGCCGGCATATCCATAAGCTACCCCTTCGGTAACAGAAAGGCGGAGGCAGACCTCAAAAGATCGCTCCTCAGAAAGGATCAGTCGGTTGAGGCCGTCTCAAATCTCGAGCAGCTCATCGAGCTTGAGGTGCGATCGGCCTACATAGAGGCCACAAGGACAAAGGAACAGATTCTGGCCGGGGAGGCAAGCCGCAGGCTTCAGGAGGAGAAACTGCGCATCGAGACCGAAAAGCTCAGGGTCGGAAGATCAACGGCCTTTCTTTTGTCGCAGGCCCAGAGGGACCTCCTCTCAAGCAGGATCAGGGAGATCAGGTTCATCGCCGAATATCTGAAGGCCATGGTTCGCCTGTACAAACTCGAAGCCTCCCTCCTCTCCCGCCGCTTGGGGGACGTCCTTTAGATTTACAGATTTACTCAACAAAAGAACCGACATTCATCATCAGGTGGCCCGGATAAAAGAGCGTGCTGGACTCCCCTGGCAATTTCCGAAAACGTCAAGGATAATATCGTTTTCTCGCACGCAGTAGATCATGAAAACATGCCCTCTGAGTAGTGAATGGGATTTCAGGATTGCCGCGGGGGGAGAACTTGACATGCCGGCGGACCGAAGTTAAACTTGAGTTGAACTTCGATTGCATCATCTGTGGAGAACTGAGATGAAAAATACCATCAGCGCAAAGGAACTTCGGGCCACACTGCCTAAAATAGTTCAAAGCGTCCGGCGAGGTGAACAATTCACCGTGCTTTATAGGAGCGAACCTGCCTTTAGGATCGTACCTGTTGGTGAGGATGAGCGCATTGTCTGCCCTCTTGAACAGGATCCGATCTACCACGCAAAGGCCCTCGGAGAATCCTCCGATGGACTGAGCTCAGTGGATCATGATGCCGTCCTGTATGGCGAACCAGCGATATGAAACGCCTGTTTGTGGATACCGCCGGCTGGATGGCCATGGCTGATGTCAAAGATCCTCTTCATATTCCATGCGTCCGTGCACGGGATCAGTGGCTGGAGCAAGGGGGGATCATGACCACGTCAAACTATGTTGTTGATGAGACCCTGACGCTGATTCGAATTCGTCTGGGGTTAACCGCAGCTGAGGCCTGGTGGGATATGGTATCCCAGAGTCCGAGATGCAGGACCGAATGGATTACTCAAGACAAAGCGGAAAAGGCCCTCAGATGGTTTTTCAAATGGCAGGATCAGTCCTTTTCTTTTACCGACTGCACAAGCTTTGTGGTTATGAAAGAGTTGGGTATTACGAAGGCTCTTACCACAGATCATCATTTCATGACGGCAGGCTTTGAGTTGCTTCCGGATGCTTGACTAACGCAGCCGAGAAGGGCGGAAAAAGATAACGAGGCGAAAAAACCATCCAAGGGCCACGGCCGAAGACCGGCTGCTGGCTATAACTGGGGAAAGAGAGTCTTGATAGACAGACCGCATATCAACTCAGGGGACTCTTGCCATTATGGAAAGATTTGCATAACGGAAATTATGTAAAGCGTTTACTTATGTAAAGTTGCCAGAGCATCTCGTTTAGTTGCAGCGTTGAGAGTTCTAACAACTTTACATAATGTTTCATTCGCAAAGCTCGGAAAGCCAAGACATCAGAGATTTGTTGTTTTTC
>JBGSUA010000138.1:0-16217 GCA_041753575.1 Desulfatiglandaceae bacterium | reverse complement strand
GAGGTCGCTGTGGAGACGGCTGCCCGGATCAATCCCTGACAGGGCAAGCTCTGCCCTTCCAAGGATTACCCCCAGCATGTTGTTGAAGTCGTGCGCCACGCCTCCCGCAAGTCTTCCGACCGATTCCATCTTCTGGGCCTGCTGAAGCTGAGCCTCAAGCCGCTTCTGTTCGGTAATGTCTTCATAGAGCACTATAAAATTTCCTGACTTGAACGGTACCGACGTGAAACGGATCTCCTTTTGAGACCCATCTTTGCATGTGACCTTAAAGACTCTGGACCAGGACTCCCTCTCTTTCACGTTGTTCAAATCATCGAACCAAGTGGAGATCACCTTTTTTCTGTATACCGGGTCTGGGAATGCCTTGCGGAACCACTCCCTCCCCGTTGGAACCTCTTCCTGCGCATACCCAACTATCTCTAAATATTTGGAGTTGAGAAAAGCATACCGCCCATCCTTTTCTATCAAGGAAATGCCGAACGGAGAATTTTCCACCAGGGTTTGAAATTTCTCCTTCTCTTCCCGTAAGGCCCTTTCAGCGATCACACGTTCTGCCACGTTTCGCCCTATGCCGCTGATGAACGGCTCGCCCTGTATTGGTCTTACGAGGTTGCTTGCATATTCGAGATAGATCTTGCTGCCGCCTTTGGTGAAATAGGCGGTAGTCCCCTCGTGATGACCTGAGGATTTCACCTGTTCCAGATATTCCGTTTCAAACAGGGACTCCAGTTCCGGCTTCATGAAAGCAGATGCCGGTCTACCAATGAACTCCTCGGCCTTGTATCCGAAGATGTCCTTCATGGCCTTGTTCGCGGATAGAAATCTACCCTGGAGATCCTGGGTGTAGATCACATCCCCCACAGAGTCATAGAGTTCCCTGAAACGTGTCTCCGATTGACGGAGCGCATCTTCTGCCAGCTTGCGCTCGGTGATGTCTTTGACCCAGACCTGTATCCCTGGTTCCCCTTCCACGAGGACCACCTTTGCGCCGATCTCCCCGTAAAACCATGATCCGTCTTTGCGTTGCAATTTCACCTCATATTGAGGGGGCACTGCCTCCCCTCGCAAACGAGCTTCTGCCCTTTCTTTAGTAAGACCCCGGTAATCCGTATGATAGATAAGCCAGTGGTCCATACCCAGAAGCCCTCCTTCGCTGTAACCTAACATCTCTTGCAGGCGCCTGTTGGCAAAGACGATTTTGGGGCCTTTCTGAATGAAAATGCCGTCGAAGCTCTCTTCCACGAGATTGCGATACTTCTGTTCACTTCGCGCGAGCTCCTCCTCTACATGCTTTTGCTTCGTAATATCACGCACAACGGCAATGGTTCCCTGAGACAGATTGTCCTTTTCAATGGGGGCAACGGTCACGATACAATCGCGCAGCGACCCGTCACTGCGCCTAAGCCGGGTTTCAATAGATGCCGCGCCCTCTTCCGGCAAATGGGCGTACAACTGCCTCCCGACCCGGTCATACTCTTCCTCACTTTCATACAGCATCCGGGTGGTCTTCCCTAGGATACTCTCTTCAGGGTATCCGAAATTCTCGCACCAATACCTGTTTGCGCTCCTGTAGGTCCTGTCCTTCATGACAAATATACCCACAGGCGCAGCAGAAAGAATGCTCCGCAGGGTAGCTTCGCTTCGTCGTAAAACCTCCCCGGCCCTTTTGCGCTCAGTGATGTCTCGAACAATGGCCTGTATGTAATGCTTGCCGCCTGCGCTAAAGGCATTCAGGCCTACCTCGGCATCGAAAAGGGTTCCGTCGTAACGGCAATGCCGCCATACAAAGAGCTGTGGATGACCCTGGAAGGTCTCCTCTATCTTTTCAACCGCTTCGTTCCTGGAGTTCCTCCCGTCTGGCTGGAACTCGGGGGAAAATAGGTCGAGCGACTTCCCCATGATCTGAGCCCTTGTGCAGTCGAACATCTCGAGTGCCCTCCTGTTGCAGTCAATGAAGACATTTCCATCCATCAATAAGATGGCATCGTTGGCTGTTTCAAAAAGGCTTCGGTACTTGGACTCACTTTCCTTAAGCGCGTCTTCTGCCTCTTTCTGCTCAGAAATATCCCTTATGCATTCAATGGCCCCTATGACTTCTCCTTTCCCGCCATATAGGGGGCGGGCTCTGGCTATAAAGCGTGCACTCCTGGAGAAATACCTGTCTGGAATAGTCTCTGAGACAAAGGTATCCTCCTCCTGCCTTATGGATGTATAGCTTGAAAGTGCGTCGGGATCAGGATTATTGACAAGATCAATGAGGACAGGCCTTCTCTCATTATAGAAGGCCAGGGAATACTCGTAGTTTCCTTTGCCCAGTATATCGTTAGTCTCAATTTGTGTCAGGAGCTCCATGGCCCTGTTCCAGGCAATGACCCTCCCCTGAAGGTCTATTGCAAAGGCGGCATCAGGCATAAAATCCACAATCTGTTGAAGCAGATTCACCTCCTCTTGTGTCTTGAAAGACTCTTTGCTCATCATCAGTTCTCCGGCTCTGATTTCATCCGTGCAGTTCATGACAGAAAAATGCCGAAATCAACTATAATCGGCTGAAGACTGGTCCATGCGGACAACTGCTAGAATTTCTCCAGTTCATCATCATCCAACGGAATGACCTCATGGGGTTTGATTTCCTTTGCATGTTTCATAAGTTAAAGGCTACTTCTTGGTTTCGATGGTGACTTTATAATGCTGACTGCCTGAGCTTTTTATCAGGGTATCTATCATTATGCGCCATCCCCTGCCGACCTTGCAGGCCGGGATTCCACCGTTTCTGGCCAGGCGGCGGATCGTTTCAACATTCACCTTAAGCAGTTGGGCAGCATCAATGGCGTTTAAGAAATCCTTCTTGGGGGTCATCAGTCAGCACCTTCTATCGTAAGTCCGGCAGTCATAAGGAATAGTGCTGTCAAGCAAGAATAACTTTCCTTGTGTAGTGTTTCACTATGTGGAAAATATTCCATACAGACTGCCTTGTCAATCAGCTATTTTGTGATTCCCCTCAGAGAAAAGATGCCAATTTTCTAGCCTCAACTGTCGGAGCACAGACCGGTAGCTCGTCTTGCGAGCTAGGCTTCTGTGAGTAATCTGCCGACGTGGGTGGACGATGATAGAGTTTGTTTATGGCCTCATCTCTGGGCTCTTTGTCAATGTCCCGATTGGGCATTAAGCAGTTATCTTCAGAGTCTTCGTAGGCGATTTCCAAGCAGGCCAATTAGCGTTTTACAAAATCATGCAGTATTACGGAGATCTTCTGGCTCACATCCTGGAGTTAGGGAAACCCACTGTAACAGAGGCCATTGACGCGATAGTAGAGACCAAGACCTTCCTGGAAGACCTGGAGGATATGACCGAACGTTTGGTCAAACTGGTTCAACCGCTTATCGCCCTGATCACGTAAATCTGCTCTGTTAATGCAGATGTGAGACATTCAACCGATAAGGATAAATGACCTGCTCGTCCTCGTCCTGTCAAGACAAAGAAAGGCCCAAGACTGTTTCCGCCGGATGGAATATCTCAGTGGCGCGTGGGCGTTAGTATTGGAGAGGCACTCAGAAGAGCTAAGACCCAGGCTAAACGAGAAACATCGGAGAGAGAAACAAGAACATCTCCTGCCCCGCATATAAGACGCGCCCATTGGCATTCGTTTTGGACGGGTAAGCGCTCTGAAGAGGCCCCGGGTGAAAACCTGATTGTTAAGTGGCTTCCTCCAATTCCTGTGGGCTTTGTTGCTGATGATGCAGTTGTTCCAACTGTCCATAAGGTGAGTTCGTGAGGTAAGGGTTCTCCTACATCGGCGGTAAGAGTTTTTCTCCTCCAGTGGCCCTGCCGCCAATCGCGGGTAAACCGGGCGGGTTGGGTAGCCGCCCGGCCCCGCAAAAAAATTTGTAAGGAACCCTTTGCCTGAGTGTTATGCTATTGGTTTAGTAGAAAAAAACTGGATAGGACAAAGAGATTAAAATGGCCTGCAAAGAGTTGATGCGGAAGGAGGTTATGCTTTGCTATGAGTGAGCATCCTGCACTGACAATAGGCCACTCTACGCATTCCATGGAGGCCTTCCTGCGGCTCCTTGCGCAGCACAATATAGGTGTCGTTGCAGATGTCCGCTCGGCTCCTTACAACCGGTATAATCCCCAGTTCAACAAAGATGCTGTCAGCGCTTCTCTCAAAGAACACGGGATCAAGTATGTCTATCTGGGAAAAGAGCTTGGAGGAAGGACCTTTGACAGTTCTTATGAGGAGGAGTTTTCAAGGACGGCTCTTTTCCAGGAAGGAATTGCCCGCATTGTAAAGGGATCCGCCATTTACAGGATTGCCTTGATGTGTGCCGAAAAAGACCCCATCAAATGCCACCGGGGTTTTCGGATTTCTCCGGCCCTTGTCGAAAATGGAATAAGAGTGCTTCATATTCTCTAAGACGGAAGCCTTGAGCCTTATGAGGCGTCAATTGAGCGCTTGGCATCGGGATTGTCGGGAGAGGATATGTTTCATTCGCGGCAGGAACTTATTGCCGAGGCATTTACCCGCAAGGCTGCTTCGGTCGAGCAGAAGATTTCTATCAGGGCCGCAAAGTGAAACCAAAGGATGACATTATAGAGGTCCTGCCAGTTTTTGTTTGCGAACCTCATGTTCCGGCAGTTCTAAGAACGGCAACCGGTAATGAAATAAAATACCTCCGCAAGGAAGAAGTTCACCGAATGCTTGGTGCAGTTACCGGTCGCAATAAGCTTATCATCCAGATGCTCTGGCATAATTATACGAAGTGCCGGAGAGAAAACAGGACTGGAAAAAGAAGGGGTGCATCCGCATTCATTCAGGCATGGATTTGCCGTCAACGCAACCCTTTCAGGCGTACCTCTCATGGTCTTGAGACAATGGATGGGTCTGCCTCCATAGAAAGCACGCTCATCCATAGCGAGGCGCTTGTGCAGGATACCAAGCAGTATCTCAGAAATATGAATTTCTGATACTTATTGATGGAGGAACCAGGTTGATGCTCAACTTCTCAAAAAGAGTTTTTTCAGCCAGAGAGACAGAGCTAATTATCAAACGGCTTAACGGGGCCTCCGAACAGGGATTCTTGTCCCGGAGAAGCGAAAGAAACCCCTATCTGATCGCCTCCTATTGCGGCGTAGAAGAGGCAGGGATATCACCAAAGTGGAACGTAAAGATCTACAGTTTCAACAAAGAAAAAGGCGGCCATAGTATTGTCTGTATTGACAGCCAGGTTTTACAAAAGCTCGTTGAAGCTGACTATGAAAGTTTCATCCTGCCGGATCTCCAGGTCCTCCGGGTTGACGATGCCGGGTGGGGATTTCCTCTCTGCGGAGTCATGGTGGGCGTAACGGACGAACTCGAAGTTCTAACAGATGTAGTCCCTGTCGAATACTTCCGGTCTGATACCGAGACCAATTTCGGAACAAGACTTTACCTGGATAAATACTCAGAGCTTGCTCTTGGTCTCCTTGATAAGTTTGAAGCCCTCCCTGACACGCACAGGATCGAGATATGCACCGGCTTTATCAATCGGCCTGTGAAAGAAAGACTTCGTGAATTCGGTTTCGATGTGCGGGTAGTAGAGGTTAAAGGTCTTCTGCAGGATGAGCTTGAGAAGCGGTACAAGGAGTATGTCGTAAGGGAAATTGGAGAGAATCTCTATTTTGATCCGAAGGAGATAGGAAAATCCTCTATCCCCAGGCATTACAGCGCCTGTGTTGACTTCGGACGAAAGCGCTGCCCGGAGTTGCTTAAAAATGGATGGAAGGCTTTGGCAGGGTATTAGAGTCTGTGTCCAAAGTTTAATTTACCGAATAACGATGAGCTACCCAGCGGCGGGTAAGTGGCCACTTCCTTCTGTAAGTCCTTAAAATTGTTAACTGCACCGACGCTGAAAAAGCTCCCAGGGTTAACCGTCTGGTTGAGCGTCTTGTTCGTGACGATCATAATAGGTCATTCTTTTTAAAAGGATATCTTCTACATTTTCCCTAGAATCCAATACCGATAATATATATACTTCATGTTCCGCGATTCGGTATATCATCCGCCATGGAGGGACAATCAATTCCCTGTATTGCGATATCCCTTGATCCTGAAGCTCCGGTACTATGCGTCCTCGTTCCGGAAGGCGGTTTAGATTTGAGGCTTTTATCCTTGATCTTTTTAAGTATCTTTAAAGCGTTATGGGGATTATTAATCGAAATATATTCAACAATTGCCCTTAAATCAGCTTCGGCAACCTTCGTCCAAAAAACTTGATGTGCCGAATTCATCAAAGATTTTCTTTCAATGAGTTCTCAATGTCTCTAAAAACATCCTTCTGTGGCCTGAACTTGCCATTTCCGACGTTGGTTTCCCCCTGCGATATCAGCTTTAGCAACCCAATTGCGTTCCGCATATTTTCGTAGCTTTAAGGATCTTGAATAACAGCTCGGGGCTCACCATTCTGGGTTATAATCACAGGGCGTTGAGTTTCATTGATATGGCTCAATAAAACCGCAGTCTTGGATTTTAAGTAAGTCACCGGCTTTATATCGTTCATTATATTCATTTTGGCACCTTCAGTCTTTATATGGTGCCAAATACGGTCTGCATGTCAAGGGCGTTTTTAACGCATCCGGGACTCCGTCCTTGGAAAGAACCACCCTTCTCTTGGCGAACTCATACTCTATAGGCCCTTTGTCGCCTTCAGAGACCTTGCGGCGATACCAGAGCTCAGGGGTCGTGATCTCTTTTATCGGCCGGTTGCCTAACCATGGTAGTATATTTTGCTCAAGTCTCGTTATGACGGTATCCGCGTGAGATACCGCCCAAGTCTGACGGTATTTTAAGAACCATTCACGAGCTACCGTCTCAAGGGCGTTCTCCTGCCTGTTTTGGTCTGTTGACCTGAGCTGCTGCTTGTATTGCGAAGGGTCTATGCCACTGTTTAGAAGCTTTCTGGCTTCAGTTGCATTTTCACGAGCCCCCACCAGACTGACTTCGGGATACACGCCCAGACTGAAAGTTTTTCGCTTGTCCTGAAACCGGTAGTCCATGCGAAAATACTTCCCGGATTGATTTATTAGACAATATAACCCATTGCCATCCGTAAGTTTATAGGCTTTAGAACGAGCTTTAGCATTGCGCAGCGCGGTGTTTGTTAGGCTCATGACGGTATGTCCTTCTGAGGTTGGTCAACATACCGTCAAAACTACCGTCATTTTTTCTGGCTATCAAGGGTTTTTGGTAGATTACCGCGGACTACTATGGATATTTAAGACTTTGATTATGAAGGCTTTTTAAACTTTAATGGACTTCTATAAACAATAGACTGGCGGAGAGGGTGGGATTCGAACCCACGTGCCCCGCTATCAACGGGACAAGTCGATTTCGAGTCGACCCCGTTACGACCACTTCGGTACCTCTCCGGACAAAGACCACTTCACCTTCGGGCCATGAAAAAATCCCGTAACAGCTTGCCGCACTCATCTTCCATGATGCCCGATATGACCTCGATCTGATGGTTTAATCGGCTGTCTGAGGCCAGGCGAAAAAGCGAAGACACTGCTCCCGCCTTAGGGTCGAGAGAGCCGAACACGATTCGCTTAATCCTGGCGTTTAGGGCCGATCCCGCACACATGATGCAGGGTTCAATCGTGACCACCAGGGAGGCTCCAATGAGGCGATAGTTTCCGCTCGTCATTCCGGCTTCCCGCAAGGCAAGGACCTCGGCATGGGCGGTGGGATCGCTCCTCATTATGGTCTGGTTGTGTGCCCTGGAAATGATCTTGCCTTCAGCATCGGCCAAGACGGCGCCAACTGGTACCTCTCCTTCATCAAAGGCCCTTCTGGCTTCCCTGAGGGCCTCTTGCATGAAGATGGAAAGATCGAACTCCATTTCACATATATTTACACAATCCCCGGTCATCCGTCAACCTTATATTGTGGCTGCATATATCAGTTTCTGGAGGCTAACCCTTGGCTGGATAGAGACACCTGTCCCGCCAGGCTCTATTGAAATCAAGTAACATCAAGTCGTGAGCTCCGGTTGAGCTTTACATGCCGATTAGAGGAGAAAATTCATCTATGTTTTCCATGCGCGCTGGACGACCACTTCGGACATGGGATAGTGCTTCGAATTCAATGTGTATATTTTTCCACCTGCCTGCATGGCGGTTGCCGCGAGGAGGGCATCGTTCACATCAGTCCCGTTGCGGGGGTTCCACCTGCGATAAAGCTCGCCAGCTTTGTCAGTGATCTGTTGATCAACCGGAGCGGTCTTGAACTGAGACAGGAATAAATGGGTGGGCTCTTCTTCAACCGGCCTCATGAAAAAAACCACTTCAGCGCGCTGCATGGCCCCGGTCCACAGCTCAAATTTTTCTCTGTCACGGAGCTTCGTTAGCAGGTCGAGGGCCTTTTGCTCGCCACGTAAATGCCAAATCAGAATATCAGAATCTATAAATGCCTTCAACTCCTGTACCTCTCCTGTGATTTGCGCATGGCATCCTTGACCAGCTTTACCGTTTCGGCGGTCGATTCATCGCGCTTCCAGCTCCCGAAGGTATTAGACAGAATATCTAAATCCTGCGCTGCCTCCATCTTTTTGCAGTAGAGACGCACAGCATTTTCGAGAACGGCCTTTTTGGAAATTCCAAGCTTCCTTGCCAGCATACCTATGTTCTGAATAACTGTCTCGTCCATTCGTGTTGACATAATTTTGTCCATAGCGCCTCCTTTTCTTACGTAAGCAAGATAACGTAAGTAAAAAGTCCTGTCAAGATGGTTCCCTGTCACTTGATCAATCAGAGATCAATACAGCCTGCCATTGCATCGTGATGAAAACAACAGGAGGAAATCCTGCCGAACTTTTCGCAAATCAGGCATGGTTTCTCTGGCGGATAAGACGACAAGGCGGCAAGGGCTGCAAAGCATCTTGACGAGGCGAACAAAAGGGATTATTTGATTTGTATGTCGGCCCCGAATCAATATTCGCCAAGAAGGAGGTGGAGGATATATTGATGGCGGCAGGGCCTCAAGCAATTCCAAAAGAAAGAGAGGACTAAGATGAAGAGGATTTTCGTTATCGCAGTTTGTTTGGTCTTTTTTGCGGGGGTCGCGGGCTTCGCCCTGGCGGCGGAGAAGCAATTAAACCCGATGGAGCAAAAGGAAGTGGACGTATGGAAAAAGGCGTGCGCGTCAATTCCTGCTGAGAGAAATCTTAATACTGAACAATTCAAGAAACTCTACGACGATGTCATGGCCGGAAAAGAGAAGGCCTATCTTATTGATACGAGGACCCATCCGGAGTTCTATGCCTTCCATATACCAAATACTGATCATATTCATGCCGGCCACATGTATACGATCCCTGGTATGATCAAGGACAAGGATGCCAAGATCGTGGTGTGGTGCAGGACGCATAAGAGACAGTGCTATGTAGCTGAAAAGCTGGTTGAATATGGCTACACCAATGTGTGGGCCTATGGTGAAGGTATAGTAGGCTGGATCAAGGCGGGCTACGAGGTGTGCAATCAGTTTACAGGTCTTTTCAAGGTCACCCAGTATCATAAGGAATTTAAAGAAATGGATAAAGAAGGAAAGCCCATGTGGCGCCTCCGGGAATTCCATCCTTACTGATTTGTTGATCCCGAGCAAAATGGGGGAGTATAGCACTCCCCCAGCCCTCCAGACTGAGTTTATTTGCCATTAATCATTCGTTGTCGGCTCTGAGTAATGGGCGATTTTGTCTAAGTTATCCAATCGCTCAATATTTTTTCTGTAATAGTTGCCTGTTGCCTGCCGAAGTTGCATCGTTACCAGGTTTTGCTTTGACAAATCTCTTTGATATGTGAGAAAAAAACCTGGTCAGGCTTCCATTAGCCTGCGAGTGATGCCAACGGGTTGGAGCGGCCCCCAATGAACGGTCTAGATATTGAAAGCAGTCCTGATATGCGCACTGAGGCGGATCCAGCCCGCATCTCAAGGATAGTCTCATATCTTATATCAAAGCGACTTGAGGTTTCGGTGAGAGTTCAGGCAGGCGAGATCCTCGGCCGCTATAAGCTTACCAGGATGGCCGCATCGGGAGGCAGTCCGGAAGAGCCGGATGTCCCTAGTTATGAAAATTGCACGATATTTATGGAGGGAGTGCTCCCAGAGGGACTATCAGGACGCCTATCCGCCTCAAGTGAGATTCGCGTTGAGTTTGCTTCCGGAGGCACAACACTCTTCTTTGATACTGTCTGCCGCATGGCCTCTATTTCCGGTTTTCATGTTGAGATGGAGGTGGATTTCCCGAAAAGCCTGTCAATAAGAGAGGCCAGGAGGAGCCCTAGGGAAGAGCCGAAGATTCCTGAGTTTGTCTCGGTTGAGATGGGGCCCTTTCGGGGCGGTGGTGATGCTTCAACCGTCTATGCCTTCAGGGTGATAAATACATCAGAGCGCGGCTTAGGAGTCCTGATTCCCGATGGTGAGAGAGCCTTTCTGGGTTTAATCAAGGCCGGAGATATCATTCCTTCATTAACCCTTTTCGCGAAGGATTCTTTCATAAAGGTTGAAGCCAGGGTTGCCCATGTGACCCAGATCAAAGGCGGCCGAGAGAAGGGAAATTTCATAATGGGGCTTGAATCAAAAGAGCTTATTGAAAGCTCAAGAACACCTGCATAATATTTCCCGGGCGGACAAACAATCAGGATTTTCAAAATTAAGGCGCGTATCTTTCCCTTTTGTGATGAAGCCATGCGGACATGGTGATCCAAATGTTTACCGATGACACAGAGAAAGAAATATGGATTCGCAGGGAAAAGGATAAGGCCAGACAACTGAGGAAGACCCACTGGTGGAGCAAGAGGATAGATGCCGGGCGATGTCATTACTGCGGGAAAACGGTGGGCCGCGATAATCTAACCATGGATCACTTGGTCCCCATGAGCAGGGGAGGACGAAGCAATAAAGGAAATCTCGTGCCGGCATGCAAGGAATGCAACAGTAAGAAGAAATATCTTCTTCCCATAGAATGGGATCAGTATATCAATTCCATCTTGGAAAAGGCTGAAAATGTTATCTGACGCCAGGGAAAGATAGCTTCATTTTTCAACTTTTTGAGAGTTCATCATCTTTGGAAACCTTGCAGACAGCTCCGATTAGGCCTGCTTCGACCTTTTCAACCATATCGCTGGCCCGCCCCCTGTTCACAGCAATCTCAAGATAACCGGAACTTCCAATCAAACAGGTTGCCGCGCCCTCGGGAACATCAATGTAGGCGCGACTTATTCCCTTTACAACAAGGCTTCTCAGCTTGATAACGGGAAGAGTGAATTCCTTGAAGGCTTTACCAAGATCCTCCCGGCGTATGTTGGTTATGATGTTTCCGAAATGATCAACCCTTATAACCTCACCCTTCAGTATGCCGCCCTCGACCACAGGAGATTTCAGCGAAAGTCGGACCGGATCAAATACGGCTTTCCCCATAGATGATGGCGGCACTCCTAAAGAAATATGCCCTGCCACAGGGGCGAAGATATCTCTTCCATGGAAGGTACTGCTTACTGTGGCAAGGAAGTAAGAAGGATTATCCAGGTGGTATATCCTGGCGTTGGGATCCGCATCTATGGCGGGCCAGAAAATGCCGTTATCGGGGCCAACAAAGATATGTCCTCCGGCTTCAACCGCGATTGGTTTTCTTTTTCCTCCGACTCCGGGATCTACTACCGCAAGGTTAATTGTTCCCTCGGGGAAGAATGTGCGAAATTCATCAATAAGATAAGCTCCTTCCTGGACAGAGCACGGGCTTATCTCATGCGTTACGTCTATTATGACCGCCTCCGGGTTTATGGACAGGATCACCCCTTTTATGGCTGCTACGTATGGCTCTTTTGTTCCGAAGTCGGTGGTAAAAGTGACAATCGGCCTGGCTGACCTTTTCTTGATCATGCATCAAATTTACGTTCCATGCTCAGGTTAGTCAAGTAACCGAACGGGCAAAACCTGTTGAAAGACACCCATGACTGTGGTATTGAGGCCCTAAGGGACATATATCAAAGCAGCCCCTACAATAAATATAATACTCTTGAAAGGAGAGAAGGTATGACTGCAAAACTTATAAAGGGAAGTGAGATCAGGGAGCAGATCCTTGCAGAAATCAAAGAGGAGGTTCAGAAGATAAAAAAGTCCCACGGTAAGGTCCCGGGGCTTGTCACCATCCTGGTTGGTCAAAATCCGGCATCTATTTCCTATGTCACCCTCAAGGTTAAGACCGCTGAGGAATGCGGATTTAAGGAGGTGCAGGACAACCAGTCTGAGACTATATCAGAGGCGGACTTGCTTGCTTTGATAGACAGGTATAACAAAGACGATTCCATAAACGGCATACTGGTGCAGCTTCCTTTGCCCAAACACATTAATGAGAAAAAGGTACTGAATGCTATAGATGCTGATAAGGACGTGGACGGCTTTCACCCCGTCAATGTGGGGAGACTTATGATAGGCGGCTCAGAGGTCAAGTTCCCTCCATGCACGCCTGCCGGCATCCAGGAGCTGATAGTCAGGGCCGGCGTAAACACAAACGGCGCAGAGGTAGTGGTGGTAGGACGCTCGAATATAGTGGGTAAGCCGATCGCGATGATGATGGTTCAAAAAGGCCAGGGCGCTAATTCCACTGTCACCATAGTTCACACGGCCACAAAGGATCTAGCCTATCACTGCAAGAGGGCGGATATCCTGATTGTTGCGGCTGGGGTCCCGGGCCTTGTCAAACCCGAATGGATCAAGCCGGGTGCTTGCGTGATTGATGTAGGCGTCAACAGGATCGGGGAGAAGATAAATGAAAAGACCGGGAAGAAGGTGGCAATCCTTCGCGGCGATGTGGATTTCGATGAGGCCATAAAGGTTGCCGGATTCATTACGCCGGTGCCAGGCGGCGTGGGCCCGATGACCATCACTATGCTTATGAAAAATACCTTGAAGTCCCTTAAGTTTAGACTGGGTATCGCATAATAACATGCTGCGGCAGGCTTGGCCGGCCTTTTGCCTGAAAACATCCGCTGATGCTCAGAGGCATCCGATCACCGGGGGGGGCGCTCCCGGTGATCGCCGAACCTCAAATAGCCCTGGATAAGCCTGAAAAAAGCTGTTGTTGGCAGGCTGGCATTCCGATGGGGTGAACGCGGGATAAAAACTGTCCTCAGACCCGGGTTAGTTATGAATGCTCATGGGCCTCACGGGACTGGTTGCCGAATTTCCCCGTCAAGATGGCCCACAGAACAATCACCAAAACTATCTCAAGGCCTAGTATCGCAATCCATGAATGGGTAAACGACCATAGCAATCCTCCCAGGACAAAGCCTGGTACAATCATCACAATGCCTACTCCTATCTTTCTAAAAAGGTCCATGGGCTGCCTCCAATCTAATAATAAAAACTTCGCCAAGGATATATGCGCTAAGTTTTAGGTCAAGGCGCGAAGAGGTCTATTCAACCTGCTGAATGCCGTCGAGCATCCAGAAGGAACTTGAATCGGAGAGGCTCCGCTTGAAATGCCATATCTCCTTTACCTGAGGCTGATCTTCCTTCCCCGGCTCTTCACGCATAAGGACATCGAAGAATACCGATGCGGCCCTTTCATCTCCTGAGTCTTTGACATCCAAAATGGTGGCTTCCACTAGCAGTATCTCAACCGGAGAAGGATCAGGCTCAACCGTAGCCTGTTTCCTAAGTTCCGTCATGACTGCTGGAGAGGCAAAATGCGCGATGTCATCAAGGTCCCTGCGGCTCCACGATTCTTGAAGTCTGTTATAGGCCGCCTTCGCCCCCTTTAGGAATTCAGCGGCATCGAAGTCTGCAGGCAGAACGGGCTTTAGGTGAACCTCCTCAGCCTGATTCACGCCGGGAATCTTATGTTCATTGTAGGCTTCAAAGGAGTTACTGCCGGGGCTTCCATAGGGCGTATGGCCTGCTTGCTGCGGCGCCGGATTTCTCCTTGCGCGAAATAGCTTTACTACAAAGAAGAGAATGCCTCCGATTACAAGGAGGTCAAGTATGCCCGGCCCGCCCATCGGTCCTCCCCCTCCAAAAAGAAGCGACCCAATAAGTCCTCCCATGAGGAGCCCGCCGAAGACTCCCCCCAAGCCCCCCCATCGGCTGGAAGAAGTTGTCTGGGGCAGGGTCCTCTGTGCCTGGCCTTTATCGAAGTCGCGCTGCGCAGGGGCGGGCGCGCTTCGCTGATAGGAAGGCTTGCTTCCAAAGGATCTTCCTCCGCCTAGTCTTCTTGCCTCAGCGGCATTATCAAGCACAAAGAAAAGCGCTGAAAAAACGAGTAATAACCAGATGACCATAAATCGTCCTTTGAGCATTTTCATCTCTAACCTCAAGTGAACTTATATCTATTTCTTCGGTTTGCACCAAGTGCGGATGATAAAAGATATCATGCGGCAGGTCAAGCGCAAATGGAGCTGCCTATTCCTATTACAGGGCAGATGCCTCTGTCAGTGCTTTGACGTGATCAATGGCGGCCTGTATGCCCTTGGTAGGAATTAGTCCGCAGCCCCTCGCGGGCTTGATTTGCCATCCTCTTTCCTGGCTTCGGATCTCAATCCAGATATCCTGGAGCAAATCATCTTCTGATATCACCACCCTGAGCATGGCCCTTTTCTGTTTGCCGTCGTAAAGGAAATCTTTAGGTTCGATAATGAAATGCCCCCTGAGACCTATGGGGTTAAACTTATCGGGGTCAAAACAAGCCGCTATTTTGCTTATCAATTTGATCTCCTGTGGTTTTGAAAGGCTGATATGATTTTGCTTGACCAGATGAACCTTATGGAAGAGCTCTTTCCCGGAGGTCTTCCACTTGGCTTCGTATTTTGTCTCAAAATGAGGCTCTATCTTTTCTATGTTACACAGGAATCCGGTTTCTGGGACCTGGCTTGTAAGCCACTCAAGGTATTCATCATGGTCTGTAACGATAAGAATAAAACCGTTATCAATGAGACGGCTGTTGAGGATCTTAAAAAAATCCCTGTCAAAAAGTCTGTGTCTTTCATGCCTTTGTTTGGGCCAGGGGCAGGGGTAAAGCGCGTAGATTCCTGCGACGGAGCTTTCCTTAAAGAGGAGTTCAATGGCAATACGGGCATCGCATAAGAGGAGGCTGACGTTCCTGGAATGGGCCAGGGCGATCTTCCTTAGTGCTCGCTTGATCAATGGCCATCCGCTTTCAATACCAACGAAGTCCGTGTCAGCCCTGCTTCCAGCGGTTCTGACAAGAAAGTCGCCAAGACCAAATCCTATCTCCACCTCGAGGTTTGCCTTTCTCCCAAAGTAAGCCGGCCAGTCAACAGGACCGGGGACAACAGCCTTAAAGTTAACAAGCGGTTTCAATGAAAGGTAGTTTCCTGTAATTTTAGGGTTTATCATTTCTCATTTTCCTGCTATTGAGATATAGATTATGCGAAAATGGGTCTTTACGCAACGACTGTTAGATGGTTTTTGCTGCCGTAGAGGACCATATTTTATCAGAAAAGTTCTATAGAAGAATGAAAGGAGATTTTTATGCCGTCAAAGAGTAGAACCGCGAGGGAGGCTCAATTGGCCTTGTGGGAAAAGAAAGTGGATGAGAGGGCAAGGGTTCTTGCCGAAAGCGGAAGTGATAAAGCAACAATCGCTTCCGATGCGACTATGAGAGGTCTTCGTGCCAAGCTGAGGGAAACAAAAGCGAGATTGTTTGCGATAGCCGGCGCGGAACGTAAGCTGGAAGACATGGCAAGGCTAAAGATCGAAAAAGAGGAAGCTCGCAAAGAGGAAGCTCGCAAAGAGGAGAAGTCCAAGAAGAAACAACAGAAGGAAGAGGATGACTCCCAGGTAAGTAAACGCCAGCAAAAGAAGGCCAAGAAAAAGGCTGAAAAGGGCTCTGAGGAGAAGGGAGCCTAGTTTTATGGAGTGCGTCAACGAAAGCGACGGCATGCATTATGAAGGAACATGCATAAGGCCTCCAAGCGAGGCCTTCAGCATCCTATTGCAGGTTACCCTTGGATGCTCTCACAACAAGTGCAGCTTTTGCGGGACATACAAAGATAAGCGTTTTGCCATCAAAAACGATGACATAATCCTGAGTGATATCCTTTTCGCGTCAAGATACATGAAGAGGCAGGACAGGGTCTTTCTGATGGATGGAGACGCCCTCATAATACCGCAACGCCGCCTGATCTGGATCCTTGAGCGCATAAGGGAGCACCTCCCATGGGTGAAA
>JBGSUA010000137.1:0-19752 GCA_041753575.1 Desulfatiglandaceae bacterium | reverse complement strand
AGACCCTTTTCAAGGAGGATATCAAGCGCTGAGGAAATCGAAAGAACCGTTCCGGTCATACAATCCCTTTCCTACATGGTGAAGGTCCCGATAAGCATTGACACAACTAAGGCCGATGTAGCCAGAGAGGCCTTGAGGGCCGGGGCCTCCATCTTGAATGATATAAGCGCGCTGCGGCATGACCCAGGCATGGCCGTCCTGGCTGCCGCGGCCGGCGTGCCTGTAATCCTTATGCACATGAAGGGTAGTCCTGAGGACATGCAGGCAAACCCGACCTATGACGATGTTGTAGGGGAGGTGATTTCTTTCCTGGAGGAACGGATTGGCTTTGCTGTGTCTTGCGGAATCAATAAGGATTTTATAATTATTGATCCCGGCATAGGCTTCGGCAAGTCCTTTGAGCATAACCTCACCCTGCTAAGGGAACTCAGGTCATTTACGAGACTGGGGCAGGCGATCCTGCTCGGCACCTCGAATAAGTCCTTTATAGGTCATATACTGCGGAAAGGACCCTCGGAGAGATTGACCGGATCAATGGCAACCGTTGCGGCCGGGGTAATGAACGGAGCCAATATTGTGAGAGTTCACCATGTAAGAGAGGCGGTTGAAACCGTCCGCATAATAGACGCGGTTATGAGGGGCTTGAATTGACTTCTTACGGGGGCTAGGCAAATGCTGCTTTGCATAGATATAGGAAACACCAACGTGGTAATAGGTGTTGCCGAAGGCGAAACGATCCTGAGAAACTGGAGAATCAGGACCGAGCGGGAGATAACCAAAGATGAGCTGGCTATTGTTTTTTCAAGCCTTTTTCAGTCTTCCGGATTATCTGAAGCCGAGATCACTGACGCGGTGATATCATGTGTTGTTCCGCCCCTTCTGAATACCTTTGAGGAGTTCTGCCGGAGCAGGTACAGGATAAGGCCTCTGATTATAGGACCCGGCACAAGAACCGGAATGCCTATACTCTATGATAATCCCAAAGAAGTGGGAGCGGATCGAATTGTAAACGCAGTAGCAGCTTATGAAAAATACCACAAAGCACTTGTCGTAGTGGATTTCGGCACTGCAACGACCTTCGACTGCATCTCCGGCGAAGGGGCCTATCTCGGGGGCGCGATAGCCCCAGGGATCTTGATATCCGCAGAGGCCCTTTTTCAAAAGGCATCCAAGCTCCCAAGGGTGGAGATCTTTGCCAGACCTAAAACCGTCATTGCAAGAGATACCATCTCGAGTATGAATGCAGGGATCATTTATGGATACGCGGGTCTGGTTGACGGCTTAGTAAACAGGATAAAAATGGAATCGGCGGAAGATATGACCGCAATTGCCACAGGCGGTCTGGCCCCGGTGATATTCGAGGTTTCCGAGACTCTTGATCACGTTGAAGAACACTTGACATTACAAGGCCTTATGGTCATATTCAGCCGCAACAGATAGTCCCGGTTTTAGCCCCCCATACCGACCCAGATAAGCCTCTTCCTCTCGTGATGCTCAGAGCCCTCATGGGCGGAAGGTTTTTTTATACAGGAGAATTTTTTGACTGCAGTATTACACAAGAACCCATACAGGACGGCCCTGACCAAAGCCATCGAGGATGGCAGGACACCCATCAAGGTGGCTGGGCTGGCCCAGGAGGCCCAGTCATATTTTACCTCTGAGGTGCTTCTTTCTATCACACGGCCTTGTCTCTTGGTCCTTCCAGGGAGAAAAGAAGCCTTGAGGTTTTTTGATGGGCTTCGCTTTTTCCTGGGCGAATCGGATATTCCGAGCAACCATGAAAGGCTCTATGAGTTTCCCCCCTATGACATGTCGCCTCTCTCAGGACTAAGCCCAAACAGGGAGGTGCTGAGAAGCCGCGTTACGGCGCTTTTTGCCCTTCTCAATGAAAGATCCCCTGTGGTTGTGACATGCCCCGAGGCCATTTGCTACCGGCTTCTGCCCAGGGAGATCTTCTCTGATTCCCTTGACTACCTTGAGACCGAGGAGGAAGTTGACAGGGACCTGCTTGTGGCGCGGCTTGAAAAATCCGGTTATCAGCGTACATCTCTGGTGGAGGAGGTGGGAGATTACGCCGTTAGGGGAGGGGTCATGGACATATTCTCCCCCCTTTACGACACGCCCATGAGGATCGAATTCTGGGATGAACGCATCGAATCAATCAGAAAATTCGATCCCATGAGCCAGAGGTCATTGGAACATGTTAGGGAGATGATTGTCCTTCCATCAAGCGAGGTAATCCTTGGAGAGGAGCAGGTCAACAGGGCAAGATCCATGGGAAGACTCCCCGTCAGGGCCGAGACCGGAGCAAAATTTCCAGGCCAGGAGGCATGGCTTAACCACTTCTACGGGGGTCTTGACACCATCTTTGACTACATGCCGGGGGAATCCTTAAACATCGTTTTTTCACCACACCGGATCAAGACGGCTTGTCAGAGGATATCTGAGAGATTTGCCTCTGATGTCGAGCGTTTTCGAAACGAGGCGGCTCAGCGCCGCAGCCCCTTCCCTGAAACTGATGGCCTTGTGCTGCCCTTTCCCGATATCCAGGATGGGCTTTACAGCCATCAGAGTGTTGAGATTGAAGAACTGGATTTGGTTCAGCCGGCGGAAGAGGGAGAACTCATAAGAATAAGGAGTGAATTTGAAAAGGACTTTGACCTCGAAGTACTCAGTCCTGCCGGCACCAGGGTGTCCATGGCTCCTATGGCCCAGAGCATTGAGACCTGGACCGCTCAGGGAATAGAGGTTGTTTTGGTCAGTCGAACCGACCAGCAGGCAAGGCGCATACAGGAGATCCTTGCCAACTACAGCGTTGACGCGCCGCTGATTGTGTCCGGCTGGGCCGAGGTGCCCGCAGGGCCTGGCCTTACTATATGCATCGGAAGACTTACCCGCGGCTTTATATGGCGGGATATAGGCCTCTGCATTGTGAGTGAGGATGAGATCTTCGGACCCAAATCCGGCAGGACACGACCCGTCAAAGAGGGGCGCCATGCCGCCATAGTATGGTCCAGCTTGAGCCAGATCAAGACAGGCGATCTCATGGTCCACGAGGAGCACGGAATAGGGCGTTATGTCGGTCTTATAACAATGGAAATAGACGGGAAGACAAATGATTTCCTGCTTATAGAATATGCGGCCGGAGGTAAGCTCTATATACCGGCTCACAGGATAGAGGTTCTTCAGAAATATGCGGGGGCCGAAGAAAGCGACCCAAAGCTTGACCAGCTTGGAGGACGCTCATGGAAGGCAGCCAAACAAAAGGCCGGCAGCTCAGTCAGGAAAATAGCCCAGCAACTGGTCGAAATCTATGCGCTGCGCAAACACAAGAAGGGCTTCCAGTTTTCACCACCTGATCCCCTATTCAGGGAGTTTGAGGCCGCCTTTGAACACGAAGAGACCTCTGATCAAATCAAAGCCATCGAGGATGTCCTTGGCGATATGATGTCTGAGAGATCTATGGATCGACTTGTTTGCGGAGATGTCGGATTCGGAAAGACGGAAGTTGCTGTGAGAAGTTCTTTCAAGGCTGTAATGGACGGAAGGCAGGTTGCCGTCCTCGTGCCCACGACGGTCCTTGCCGAACAGCACTTTGAGACCTTCAGAAAGAGGATGGAGACATATTCCGTAAGGATAGGGGTTCTCAGCAGATTTAAGTCAAGAAAGGAACAGGCTGAAACAATCGCCAGCCTGAGATCCGGAAAGTTGGATCTTGTCATAGGAACACACAGGCTGCTCCAAAAAGATGTGCAGTTCAGAGACCTCGGGCTTGTCATAATAGACGAGGAACAAAGGTTTGGTGTCAAGCAAAAGGAGGCCCTCAAGAGGTTCAGGGCTATGGTGGATGTACTGGCATTGACAGCAACTCCAATCCCTCGCACTTTTCAGATGTCTCTTATGGGCATCAGGGATCTGAGTGTGATAGAGACCCCTCCTGAGGAAAGATTTGCCATAGAAACATATCTTTCTCCCTATGACGAAGCCCTTATTGAAAGGGCGGTAAGATTTGAAATCGAGAGGGGAGGCCAGGTCTTTTTCGTCCACAATAAGGTCAAGACCATAGGGTCTATCGCGGAGAAATTGACCAGTCTCATTCCATCAGCCCGAATAGCGGTAGCTCATGGACAGATGAAGGAAGGGGATCTGGAGGACACCATGCTCAGATTCCTTAGAAAAGATCTGGACGTCCTTGTCTGCTCAACCATTATTGAATCGGGGCTGGACATTCAATCGGCTAATACCATCATAATAAACGAGGCGGACAGGTTCGGCCTTGCACAGATATATCAGCTCAGAGGCAGAGTGGGCAGGGCCAAAGAAAAGGCTTATGCATACCTGCTAATATCCGAAGGTACACAATTAACCAGGGATGCCGAAAAGAGGCTGAAGGCTCTCATGGATTTCACCAGGCTTGGCGCCGGAGTTCATCTGGCCATGCACGACCTGAAAATAAGAGGCGGCGGCAACATACTTGGATTTGCACAGGCGGGCCACATAAATGCCGTCGGTTACGAGCTTTATCTAAAGCTCATAGAGCAGGCGGTTGCCGAACTTAAAGGTGAAGACTGGGAAGAGGAGGTAAACCCGGAGATATCCATTAAGGTATCAGCTTATCTTCCGGACGGATACGTGGCGGATACCGATATGAGACTTAACCTTTACCGACGGCTTTCGATGGTGAGGGACGAAGCTGAACTATACGGCATCGCCGATGAGATAAAGGATAGGTTCGGACCGCATCCCGCGCCGGTTAATAACCTTATTCGGATCATGTCCATAAGGCTTTGCCTTAAGAGGATGGGCATACTGAAAGTGGAGGCTGCAGCCGGAAAACTGAGGCTGACAATCAAGCCCCCTCGCCCTCCGAGCGCCCCCGGACAAGGCCTCTCATCTGAAGAGTCAATTCCGTCTCCATCCGCCTCTGCTCGAACCGGGCTCACAGCCGACAGGGTCGTCAGGCTCCTGACAAAAGAGCCCCGAAGATACAGGTTTCTGAAAGGAGACGTACTTGAAATACTAGGCCGAGATGCCTCCTTCGAAAACGACCCTGCAGAGGTTGAGAAGGCCATAAGGCTCCTGGAGAAAAACTCTTGCATTTTCCCATGAGCTTGCTACGCTTATTAGTTTACGTTGGCTATCTGCCCGGGAGCGGGGGGGAGATTGCTCGACAGTATCTGATCAAAGGTAAGTGGCTTCTTGGGGCCTTTTAAGAAAGACTGGTGGGAGACCGCTTCTGATTGCTTACGCTTAACAAGCTGGAATTGAAAGGAGGGATATGTCATGAAAAGGTTTTTCCCTCGATGTATCGTTACATCGGTTTTCATCTTTTTCATCTTATACGGATTGTCCTGGGCTGATATTTGCAATAGAATTGTAGCCTTCGTCAATAGTGATGTTATTACTATCTATGAGCTTGAAAATAAGCTGCAAAAGCTTATTGGGGCGCCTTTAGATCAATTCAAAGAAAAAGATCCTAAAGGTTATTCTGATGCCAGAAGACAGATATTGAATATGCTTATTGACGAGAAGATCGCACAGGAAAGAATAAAAGAACTGGGCATAAATATCTCTGCCAAGGAAATTGATCAGGCGATAGAGAGACTGAAAGAGGACAGCCATTGGACTCATGAGGATCTAATTCAAAGGCTGAAAGATCAAAAACTCAATTACGAAGAATACAAGGACGGCGTAAGAACCGAGCTTGAACGGATAAGGCTCATCAATCATGAGGTCAAGTCAAAGATAATCGTTCGCGACGAAGATATTGCCGAATATTATAAGAGCCATCAGGATGAGTTCAACGCCCCGTCCAGGGTCAGGCTTTCCGCTATATTCATAAAGGGGCCTGCCGATCCGGGCCGGGGAGACATTAAATCCGTTACAGAAACGGCACAGGAAATCCTTGCCAGATTGAAGGGCGGCGAAGACTTCACGGAGCTTGTCAGAGCTTTTTCGCTGGGTCCCGGCGCCTCCCAGGGAGGTGATCTGGGGTTTTTTAATGTCTCCCAGCTCGATAAGGAGCTTCAAGAAGTCGTTACCCAATTACCTGAAGGAGGAATAAGCGACCCTATTCCCAGAGCCGGCGGTCTTCAGATATTAAAGGTCACGAAAAAGGAAAAGGGAGGGACCAGAAATCTGCAGGAAGTCAGAGACGCGATCTTTAACCGACTTTACAAGGAAGAGGTTAACAGAAGATACACCGCCTGGCTAAGTGAACTCAGGAAAAAGGCATATACCAAGATAATCTTCTGATTTTTTAGCGGAATTTTTGAGCCATCTCAAGAATAATGAAGCGGTAAAGGATATGACAGTACAAGGCATAAATGAGGCGGCCTTAATGGAAGCTCTGGCCGAAGAGGGGATCAGCCTCGGATCGCTGCTTGTCTCAGAGCGTCAAAAGAGAGGGCTATCCCTTCAAGATATCTCCGAAAAAACCAGGATAAGACTTGAGATCCTCAAGGCAATTGAAAGAGAGGACTGGAAAGATCTCCCGGAGCCGGCATACATAAAGGGCTTTCTGCTTTCCTATGCGCGGGCCCTGGGATTGGACTCAGAAAAGGTACTTGGACTCTACATTAAAGTTGGTCAGAGCACAAAGCCCCTTAAGCCTTTGACGAAGAGAACGCGTTCAGGAAAGACCTTCTATCTTGTTATACTGCCTCTGACTATTGTTCTGTGTGTGGCTATATATGTTTTCGGCAAGGATCTGTTGGCCAGATCTAAAGGCATGGTAAGCGATTTTTTTTCTTGGGAAACAAGAATCGAGAGACCTTCAGACTCATCCGTTAAGGAACCCGGTTCTCCTTCACCTGAAAAGGCCAAACACCCCTCTGAGGAAGTTGGACCCGCAGATTCTCAGGTTCCCAAGATAGCTGCCGACGAACCCCCAGATAATATTAGGCAACAGATTGAGGCCATTAGATCTGAATCGGAGGCGCCCGCCATAGAAGAACAACCTGTGCAAAAGGCCGAAGAAGGGGATCTTACTCTAAAGGCCACGGCTTTGAAAAGGACGTGGCTGAGAGTGGTGGCGGATGGAGGCGAGCCGATGGAATACATGCTCACTGCGGGTATGGAGCGAGATTTTTACGCCAAGGAGGGCTTCGAGCTCCTGATAGGCAATGCCGGAGGCATAGCTCTTGAATTCAACGGAGAAAAGATGGAGAATCTGGGGTCAGCAGGAGAGGTATTGAGGCTGAAGCTGCCCGGGGATATCAAAGCGAGAGGGGAAACACGCTAAAGTGGAAAATGTGCTTGAAATATTTGAGCAAAGAGGATTTGTTGAGCAGGTTACAGACAGATCCATGCTGAGAGATCTTCTTGGAGAACGGGTCACATGTTACATCGGTTTTGATCCGACTGCAAAGAGCCTCCACGCCGGAAGCCTTCTTCCCATAATGTCGCTCATGCACATGCAGAGGGAGGGTCACAGACCCATAGCTATAGTGGGCGGTGGAACGGCCCTTGTCGGGGACCCAAGCGGCAAGACCGAAATGAGACCAATCATGACCAGAGAGCAGATAGACGAAAACGCCTCATCCATTAAGGCTCAGCTTTCAAGGTTTCTCGATTTCTCCGACGGAAAGGCCCTTCTTGTCAATAACGCCGATTGGCTTACGGAACTCCGGTACATCGAGTTTCTGCGGGATGTCGGCAAGCATTTCAGTGTGAACCGCATGCTTACGGCCGAAAGCTACAAGGCAAGGCTCGAGACAGGTCTTAGCTTCATAGAATTTAACTACATGCTTCTTCAGGCCTATGATTTCTGGTATCTTTATAAACACTACGGCTGCCGCCTCCAGATGGGTGGAAATGACCAGTGGGGCAACATCATTGCTGGAGCTGATCTTATCCGTCGGCTGGAAGGCGAAATCGTACATGGGTTAACCCTCCCGCTTCTTACTACCTCAACCGGCATAAAGATGGGAAAGACCCACAAGGGGGCCGTATGGCTGGATCCAGCGCTGACCTCGCCCTATGAGTATTATCAGTACTGGATAAATCAGGCCGACACCGATATACCGCGTTTTCTGGCCCTCTTCACATTTCTTCCCATGGAAAAGGTCGCAAGACTAGGGAGGCTTGAAGGAGCTGAATTGAACGCGGCTAAGGAGATCCTTGCCTTCGAAGCCACAAGGATATGCCACGGAGAAAAGAAGGCCCAAAAGGCCAGGGATGCCTCCAGATCCCTGTTTGGAGGTGGAGATGCCACCCTGTCCGCAGATACCCCGACATTCCGGATGGATGCGGGTGAACTTGCATCAGGGGTAGAGGCATCCACCCTCTTCAGCAGTAGCGGGCTTTGTAAAACAAGGTCGGAGGCCCGCAGACTCATATCCCAGGGAGGAGCCTATATCAACGGAATTAAGGTGGAAAGCCCCGAAACCAAGGTGTACGACGATCACCTTAAAGGCGGTGCGATTCTACTTAGAGCGGGCAAGAAGCGCTACATACGCCTCTTAGCAAAGCCGTGAGGAATGCCAGGTCATGGAAGACAGCGAAGACATCTTAGTCATTGATGACGAAATAGAAGAGGAGCATCTCGATCCTGCTGCCGAATCGGAACTGGTTCCAGCTTTACCACTGGAGCAGTCGAGGGCGGTCGTCCCCTTTGATCCTTTGCAGATCTACCTCATGGAGATCAAACGCTATAAGCTACTTACCCGTGAGGAAGAAACAGCACTTGCCATCAGGGCCGTAGAGAATAAGGATGAGAAAGCCATTTATGCCCTGATCACATCCAACCTGCGCCTGGTAGTGAAGATTGCTATGGACTTTCATCGTTACTGGACGCAAAACCTTCTTGATCTTATTCAAGAGGGCAATCTGGGACTCTTGCAGGCGGTTAACAAGTTCGACCCTTATCGCGGCATAAAATTCTCCTACTATGCCTCCTTCTGGATCAAGGCGTATCTTCTGAAGTTCATAATGGACAATTGGAAGCTGGTTAAGATCGGAACTACTCAGAGCCAGAGAAAGCTTTTTTTCAACCTGGCCAAAGAGAGGGAAAATCTTATATCCAAAGGCTTTGCGCCTGAACCGCGTCTGCTTGCCGAAAGGCTGGACGTCAAGGAAGAGGAAGTCGTTGAGATGAGCCAGCGCCTTGGCGGATGGGAGATATCACTTAGCTCTCCGCTGGGCGATGATTCTAAAGAGACATACGGGGCATTCCTTCCCGATCCTTCAACCAGCGTTGACGAAGAACTCTCCGATGACCAAAGCCACAGGCTTCTGAGCGAAAAGCTAAAAGAGTTCCGTAAGACCCTCAAGGGGAAGGAGGCCGACATATTCGACAGCCGGATCATGGCTGAAAAACCTCTCACCCTCAGAGAACTAGGTGAAAAATATAACATCTCAAGGGAAAGGGTGCGACAGCTTCAGGAAAAGATCGTGGATAACATAAGGAAATGGCTGGAGCACGAGATCCCAAACTTCAAACAGCAATACATGGACATGCTAAAATAGATTAAGGAGGCTTGGGGCCATAGTGCCGGCTCCATCCACGCTTGATTATGCTCAGATATCTTTATCTTACTATAATGCCCTCATCCGGCAGAGGCCGGCTGAGTTTATTTTTTTGGTTGTTGATCCTCAGTTCCGCATCCTGCGGGCAATTGCTGCCTTACTCTGAGAATTCCCATGAGGCGACTCGGCAACCTGAAAGGGAATCGCCTTTGACGGAACGTCTGACCGATCCCTATGCCCTTTTCCTTTACGCGACTCTGGCAGAGACAGATGGAGATTATATATCGGCCCGTGGTTATCTTATGAAGGCCGTCAGAATTGATCCGCGTTCGGCCTATCTCAATGCCAAGATGGCCTACCTCCTTAAGGAGAAAAAGGAATTCGGCGAGGCCATTAAGTATGCGTCAGTGTGCATCGAGATAGAACCGTCGAAACCAGAATACAGGGTCCTGGCGGGAGATCTATATGCGGCGATGGGGGAAGACGATAAAGCCATTGATCAATATGAACAGGCCTCCAAACTTGCAAGAGAAAATCATAGAATAAGGCTGCTCCTGTCAACAATGCTCATAAGAAAAGGCAGGTTAGAAGAAGCGCTGAAACACCTGGACACGATCCTGGAGGCGAACCCGGAAGTAATAATAGCCCATTACTACCGAGGCAGGGTGAATCTTGAGCTTAAACGAGTCCCCCAGGCCGAACAGGCTTTTCTTGAAACACTGAAGTTGAATGAAAGGCTTGAACCGGCCCTTTTCGATCTCGGGACCCTTTATCAAATGGCCGGACGGGATGTTGACGCCATGGAAACCTACGAACGACTCCTCGCCTTTCATCCTCAAAATCTCAATGTGAGAGAGAGGCTTGTGAGTCTTTATATGAAGAGAGGGCTAAAGGAAAAGGCCGAAAGGGAGATGAACACCATAAAGGGTCTTTCCCAGCCCGGGGGGCTCAACAGACAGGCACTGGGACTCGCATACCTGAGGCAGGGAAGGCTGGATGAATCCATAGAGGAATTGAGCCTCATAGTATCGGCCTGGCCCAAGGACTACAAGAGCAGATACTACCTGGCCATAGCTTATGAAGAAAAGGGCGAAACAGAAAAGGCCATTGAGAACTTTTCAACCATTGAGACGGAATCGGATTACTACTTTAACGCCAGAATCCATATGGCGTATCTACTTGAGGCAGAGAAGAAATTAGACGAGGCCATACGGACCATCCAGGAGGCCCTTGAAAAGAAAAGAGACAAGGTTGAGCTCTATCTCGTTCTGGGATCTCTTTATGAAAGCGCCAAGGACTATGCGAAGGCAAAGGAGGCTCTCAGGCATGGTCTTGACCTTGACGGGAAAAACACGGATCTACTCTTCAGGCTTGCCATAATATTGGATAAGGACAATGACAAGCAGGGCTGCATAGAAATGATGAAGCGGGTAGTTGATATAAACCCGGAGCATGCAGAGGCGCTTAACTACATAGGCTATACCTACGCAGAGCAGGGAGCGCATTTGGACGAGGCTCTCGATCTTGTAACCAGAGCTTTAAAAATCAAGCCTGAAAGCGGCTATATCATTGACAGTCTCGGATGGATATTTTATCAAAAAGGCAATTATGCTCAGGCAATTAAGCACCTTCAAAAGGCGGTAGATCTAATGCCTGAGGATCCGACCATAAGCGAGCATCTCGGAGACGCCTACGCAAAAGCCGGCCGATACAAAGACGCGCTTGAACATTACACTAAGTCCCTCTCCCATGAACCCGCAAACCCGGAGAAGTTAAAGGAAAAGATATCCGAGATGGAAAAACACCTTCAAAAGGTTAAATGAAATCTGTGAAATTTACGCTATTTCTATGCACCATGTTAGCCTTTTCCCTCTCTCTTAAATCTTGCGCATCCATTGGCTTAGCTCCCGGCAAGAAGCCGCTCAGCCGCCAGGAGATAGATAGTACTTTCGTGCGTCTTTCACAGGAAGACCTTAAGGTTGAGACCTTCTTCGGAACCGGGCAATTGATAGTTGAAGGCCCTGATTCATATTCTAAAGCACCCATCCTTTTTATTGGAAGACGCCATCCTCTGGAGCTGAGGATCGAGGTCACGCATCCCTGGGGAAAGCCCCTGGCAAACATGCTTGTAAAGAGAGACGGTTTTACTCTGGTGGCCTTCCAGGAGGCAAAGTACTATGTGGGAGACGCTGCCGCAATGTCGGGTCAAGCGATCTTGCCGTTGCAGCTCTCATCCCTTGAGCTTTGGGGCATAGCCAGGGGATTCCCGGTCCTGGAAGGCTTCAAGCCTGTTTATCCCGGAGTCCTTGACGGAATAGGGCTTACCGGAGAATACGGGAAGGTCATACGCTTCGATGGGATCAACCCCGTCTCAGTCTTCTTCCCTGAAAAGGACATAGAGATCAGCTACGATGGTTTCGCGTCCGGAGCCGGTGTCGCTTTCGCAAAAACCGTCCGGATAACAAGCGCTAGAGAAGGCGTAACCGTAATCATAAAACGGGAACAGATGGAATTGAACACGGCGCTCTCTGATGATCTTTTTCAGATGGAGATCCCTCATGGATATGAAAGGGTCAAGATCACCGGTTCCGCCAAGGCAAAGAGCAGCCACGGGCGGGATGATTCCGACGGCCTCTGAGATGAATAGAGATATTACTGGGAAACCTTGGCAAATTACGACATGCTTGCTGCTGCCTCCCAGGGAGGCAAGGAATTCGGGACGCCGCTTCTTTAGGGCATCCTCTTCAAACTAAACAGGTTTTGATCTAATGAACAAATCCGAGGAGAAGGCGCTAGCGATTAGGCCCATGTACGATTACTGCCAGGAGAGATTCAAGGCTAAAAGGAACCTCGACAACAAGATCGCCCTTTTCATGGAGGTAAACGATATCCTCGAAACCATCAGATCAGAGCTGAGGATCGCCATACCCCATGCAATGGAAGCCTGCGTCCTGCTCCTTGACCCTGACGCAAAGCAATATACACGGCCTCTCCAGTGCGCGCTTTATGATCGGCCTGTGAACTGCCTTATGTGCAAACGCAGCAGGCCCGCCGTCAAGAAGGCCATCACGCAGAAAAAGGCGGTAATCTTCCGGGAAAGCAGCCCGGTGCTTCGTCATGATTCCTCCACGGTTGAAATAGGTCCTGAGGCTGCCATGCCGGTGCTTCTGGGTGAAGAGGTGATTGCCGTAGTGAGCCTTGTTGCCGCGCCTCATGGGAATTTTTCCAGAAAGGATTTCCTCCTTCTCAAGGATTTTTCTGAAACGCTGGCAAATGTCATAGTCAACGCGCGCAGGCACTGGGAGACCACCAAAGAAAAGTTGCGGATAAGCAAAATGCTCGATCACCTTTCTCACTTTGTGCCTCAGTCTGTAAGGGTGATGGTTGAAAAGAACCCTGAACTTCTTTCAAAGGAAAAGCAGCTCAAGGACGTGAGCATTCTCTTTCTGGATCTCGAGGGATATACCTCGCTCAGCCAGAGCTATCCCGAGGTAGAAGTAAATCGTCTTGTAGAGATGCTTTTTTCAAGCTTTGTTGACCCTATTCAGCGCTCAAAGGGTGACATCAACGAAACGGCCGGGGACGGGCTCATGATAATATTCAAGGAAGACGATGCGCGCACCAACGCCATAAACTCCGTGAAAGCGGCCTTCGAGATACACGAAAGGGCCACTGAACTCAATGCCGGCATCAAGTCTATGCACGTAAAGATAGGCATCAATTCCGGCCAGGCGCTCTTGGGTATGACCAGGTTCAAGGGATCTCTGGATACCCGCATGACATTTACCGCGAGTGGGCCTGTGACCAATATGGCGGCTCGTCTTGCAGCCATGGCAAAAGGCGGTGAGATACTCATCGGAGAAGAAACCATGCGCCTTATTACAGGACTATGGACCATTTATGAGGCTGGAGAGGCAAAGCTCAAGGGCTTCGATGGACCTGTTAAGGTATTCTCCCTCACAAAGCCGACCTCTTGAAGAATCAAGGCTCAGGCTCTTATGATTCTATTAACATGCTCTATCTCAAGAACTTTTTTCTTGACCTGTGGCTTTCTTTCTATTAAAAGTTGAAATATTGACCTTCTGCCAGACGGGGCACCATGGGTCTAATTTGCTGCTGTTTATTATATAAATCAAAGGGTTATATCTTGATTATCTTTTCCCGATCTGAAAAACGATTCATCAGATACCTTGCCTTGACAGTAGCAGTGATCACGATATTACTCCATCCCAGGATTGGCCTCTCAGCCGCAAGGTCTAAGATTGATCGCCCTCTAGTTTATTCCCAGCATGACGTAGAAAAAGTCCTCAAGAACTACATCGGAATCCCTTATAAACTCGGCGGAGAGGGAATAAGAGGTTTTGATTGCTCAGGTTTTGTGAGGCATGCCTTCAACAAAATCTTTGATGTTGATCTTCCGCGCAGCTCAACAGAGCAGCATGCCTCTGCCTCCCTCAAGAAAGTAAGCAAGGGTGCATGCAACACCGGAGACCTTCTCTTTTTCTCTTCGAGCGTGAAGTCAAAGAGAATAAGTCATGTGGGAATCTATCTGGCGGATGGGAATTTTATTCACTCCCAGGGTAAGAAGGGAGTGATCATCTCCTCGATGGACACCTCATATTGGAAACAACGGTTGCGATCCTCGAAAAGGCTCCCGGGGATAGAAGTAGTGCCGGAAAAGGCGGAGTCCTCATTCGCATCCTCAAAGTGGAACCTGGCCCTTTCAGAATGGAGCAATGTCAGTATGACGCTTTCATCCTTTAAAGAACTAAAAGGGCCTATTGAGGAATCCGGTAATACGGATGATTACACCTGGGCCACAAGTAGCAAAGACTTGTGGATGCCCGCACTACAATCTTTTCGTATGGACTATTCTTACGAACTGGACAACCAACCAATCGGATTTGCGATCACGGCCTTCAGAGACGAAATTCCTTACAATATACCATGGCAAGTTCACAGTCAGGCGCCTATCCTGGGGATCAATCAGGCAGACGCTGACGGAAAAACCTATTATCGTCAAGGTCTGCGGTTAGGAGGCACTCTGGTAACAGATGAGGGCATATCCCTTAGACCATCCGTAGGCTTCCGTGAGTATAAAGGACTGACGGAAACGGAGAATTTTGCCAAAAGATCCTTCGAACTGGGTCTTGAACTCACCTCTCAGGACAATGAATGGGCCATACTCGCAGACCTTCTTTATTCAGACAGGAAAGGGCTTTCAGAAGAGCTTTTCGACAGAAGCTACAGTGGAATTTCTGTTGACATGTCTCTGACCTTGCGACGCCAGCTTACCGAGCAGCTTGGCATAGCTATAACCGGCCAGAGGTCTCTTAATGACCTGGCGGAACTGGAAGAGTCTTCCGGTGTCCCGGGACAGGTTCAGAGGTCCTTCTTCTTCAAGTTCGACTATAGATATTAGCATGGCCTCCAATCTGGCATATAGCTAACTATCTTTCGTTTTTAAATAGTTTTTGTGCTGGATGGCATCATGCCTTTTGAGGGCTCCCCCAATGGACGATCCTTCTGATGATACACGCCTTGAAGAGATATCGTCAGAACCTGTTGCCATCCCGATAGACGGCACCCTTGATCTTCATCAATTCAATCCCAGAGATGTCGCGGACCTCGTCGAGGATTACCTGGAACTTTGTCTTGAAAAGGGCATCTATGCCGTAAGAATTATTCACGGCAAGGGCACCGGCACCCTCAGAAGAAGGGTTCACGCCCTGCTTGCAAGAAACCCGATGGTAGTTAGCTTTACAACGGACCAAGGCCACGGAGGCTGGGGGGCTACAGAGGTAGAGCTTCGCCGGGTGGCCGAAAAAAAGAAAGGATTGTGAGATGGATAAGATACGCTACAGTAATCCTTATGTTGTCGGAGCCTTCCTGGGACTTGTGCTTTTGTTTACCTTTTACAGCATGGGAAGGGGAGTAGGATCATCTGCCTCCTTTTCAAGGCTTGGCGCTGCCTCGGTAGCCGCCCTGGCGCCTGATCATGCCAGATCTAATGCGTACCTGGCCGGTTACATAAACAAGGAAAAACCTATTCTTATGGACTGGCTTATATTCATGAGCCTTGGCGCGGCGCTGGGCGGGCTTTTTTCAGCTTTCGTCGCAAAGCGCCTAAAAGGGGAGGTAGGCAGGGGACCTTCAATAGGGGCAGGATCTCGACTCTGGCTGGCCCTGGCGGGTGGAATAGTCTCCGGGTTTGCGGCCAGACTTGCAAGGGGCTGCACAAGCGGCCAGGCGCTGACCGGCGCCCCTGAACTGGCATTTGGAAGTTGGGTCTTTATGTTTTCCATATTCGCCGGCGCTTATGCGGCCGCCTGGTTTTTCAGAAAGGAGTGGCTGTAATGGGGCCTCTTTATAAATACGGATGGTTTGATTTCACATACAGCCTCCAACTGGCTGTCCTGATAGGGTTCTGCTTCGGTCTTCTCCTTGAAAGGGCCGGTTTCGGAAATCCGAGAAAGCTCACTGCTATATTTTATTTCAGGGATTTTGCAGTACTGAAGGTCATGTTTACAGCCATTGTGGTGTGCATGCTGGGGATGCTGTACTTTTCGATCTTCGGCTGGCTGGATCTAGGCAAGGTCTATCTGTTGCCTACCTACATCTGGCCTCAGATTGTGGGCGGTCTTGCCCTGGGGGTTGGTTTCATAATGGGAGGATATTGTCCCACGACCTCTGTTGTGGCCTCTGTCTCAGGCAAACTCGACGGCCTTGTCTTTCTGGCAGGGATGGTAATAGGTTCCCTTATCTTTGCTGAGCTTTTCCCTGTTCTTGAGGGATTTTATAAGGCGGGAGATATGGGACCGGTAAGGCTGAGCGATGTTTTCGGCATCCAAAGCGGTGTAATCGCCCTTCTGGTTTGCCTCATGGCCGTTGGAGCCTTCTGGCTGGTTGAAAGGGTGGAAAACAAGTTCGGAGATCCGGAGAGCCTCCCATCAGGAGGATCCAGGCTTAAGACTTTAGCGGCCATCGTTTTGGTGGCCCTTGGACTCATTCTGGCAGTCGTGAATCCTGACAAAGCTCAGGTGCACAGGGAGATCAATAACGCTGACCCCGACAAACCGGCTGCCGTAGTTCCTGCCGGCAAGGCAGCTCCGTCCGGCGAAGGCTTCAAGATCGTAAATGACGAAGGCTGCTGACGGGCCAAGGCCAGGCCTTTAACATAAAATCGTGCCGGCTATAACTTCTGCGTGGCGGCGCGCCGCTCCTTCGTGAGAGAGGACAGCCTGGCGCGCCGAATCACCCATCTTTTTCAGTTCCACAGGCCGTTCAAGGTACCGCCTTAACTTTTCCGTCAGAAGATCGGGCGAGGATACCTCCACGGATCCCCCCCATCTCCTCAGAAGGGTCTTTGCGTCCTCAAAATCCTCCATGGATGGGCCATGGAAAACAGGCTTTCCCCAAGCGGCCGGCTCAAGTGGATTCTGGCCGCCTAAAGGAACAAGACTGCCCCCGCAAAAGGCAATATCGGCAACGGAATATATCTTGAAAAGATCTCCGAATGAATCAACAACCACCACCGGCTTTGTCCTTTTTGCACGTGCAGATTTAAGATCACTCCACATCTGGCACTCAATTCCATAGCTTCTGACCGCGGAAACGACGGAATCTGTCCTGGTAATGTGCCTGGGGGCCAGAATAAGGACTGACGCAGGAAAGTCCTTCCTTATCCCGGCAAAGGCATTGAGGAGCATCTCCTCCTCACCTGTCCTGGTGCTTCCCGCTACTATCACCGCCGTATCGGGCGATAAATTAAGTATCCTTGCTACTGCGGCCTGTTCTAAAGGGTTAACACCCCTTGAAAGCATGTCATACTTGGCGTTTCCCGCAACCGATACCCTTTCCTCCGGAGCGCCCAGCAGGATTATCCTTTCAGCGTCCTGTTCGCTTATCATGCTGAAGGCATCCATGCAGGAGAAGACCTCCTTGAGCAGAGGCCTGATTATGCGATATCTGCCGAAAGACCTTTTTGATATCCTTCCATTGGCTATGATGGTTTTTATATTTCTTCTGTGAGCCTCCATGATCCATGCCGGCCAAATTTCGGTTTCCAGAAAGACAATTGCTCTGGGGCTTATGGCATCCATGGCCTTTTTGACTGCCCATGATATATCCAGGGGCGCGTAGATGACCGGAATTCGCTCACCGAAAGTCTCCTTAGCCAGACTGCGGCCGTGCTCTGTAAACGTGGAGATTACTGGTTCAGCAGCGGGCAAAACTACCTTGAGGGACTCCTCTATAGCCGCCGCAACCTTGACCTCGCCCAAAGACACGGCGTGAAGCCACAAATGGATACCCCGGTCTGCCCCACCCTTTAAGGCAGAGCGGACAAATCCCAGTCTTTCCTCAAAGTGATTGTAATATCGCCCTGTTACCCTGGAATAAATGAGAAAAAAAGGCAACAGTTTCAGGCTCAATACAAAGCCCATTGCCTTGTAGGCAGAGTATCCCGCTTTCACCTCATGATTCCTTTGACTTCCATCAGCATCCTTTGAATCGCGGCTTTCGTTTCTCAAAAAAGGCTGCTCTTGCCTCCTTCATATCTTCACTCGCCAGGGACTTCAGAAACAGTGAATTGAGACTTTCTTCATCCCCCTTCTCAAGCCTTGGATAGGTCCCGATCACGGCCAGAGCCCTTTTTGTCCCCCGTATCGCAAGGGGAGCATTTTCAGCAATCTCTCCTGCCATCGAGTAGGTGAACTCCTCCAGAGCTATTTCATCCACAATGCGATTCACAAGCCCCATGGAGAGGCAATCATCTCCCCTGTAGTACCTTCCCGTAAAGAAGATCTCAGAGCACTTCGCGGCTCCCAGCTTTCTCATAAAGCGTCTCAGCCCCTGATGAGGATAAACCAGGCCAAGTTTTGCAGATGGGACTCCCATAACAGCACTTCTCCCGCCAATGCGGATGTCGCAGCTCAAAGCAAGTTCACATCCGCCGCCCAAGGCCTCTCCCCTTATCATTGCTATAACGGGAAATGGATAGTTTTCTATTGCCATGAGGGCCTTCTCCAGCGGCGGAGAGTCTTCAAGGACATCAGAGGCTTCATCCGTGACGGGGAGGGCGGCTATATCATATCCGGCACAAAAGGCACATTCTCCAGCGCCCCTAAGCACAACCACCGGGGCATGCTTTCGGGATGAAAGCTCCATAAGGGTCCGGCGCAGAGAATAAAGACAAGAAGCGGTCAGTGCGTTTTTCTTTTCCGGCCTGTTGATCAATATGGTTGATATTCCGCCCTCATCCCTCAAGAGGATCTCTTCTTCCATACACACCTCCGGTATTAGCCCTCAAGCAGCCGTATTTTTCGTGAGATTTGATAAAAGAGTGTATAGCATTAACATCGCGCTTCACAAAAGAAAACTTCCCAGAAAGTTTCGCGCAAGGTTTCCTCTTCTGAGCAATATGAAGCATTCTGCCTTTTGCAACCGCTGTATTTTGTGGTATCCAATCACTTTAGTCGCTTTGCCACGCGATATGGAAAAATGCCGGATGCCTTTTTCAGGAGGGTTCTTATGAAGATAGCCACCGTCTCTGAGATGCGTGCCATGGACAGGACCGCCATAGAGCGTTATGGAATCCCGGAAGAGATACTCATGGAAAATGCCGGGATAGCCGCATGCCACATTATAGAGAGAGAGGCGGGCATAGCCGGCAGGAATTTCATCATTTTATGCGGGGGAGGGAATAACGGCGGAGACGGCCTTGTTATAGCGAGAAAGCTTTTCTCTCTTGGGGCGGGGGTAAAAGTATTCCTCCTTGGCGAAATGGAAAAATACGCCGGGTCGGCAGGTATCAACCTTGCCGTCTGCCAAAAGACCGCCATCGCGTTAAGATCCTGGGAGGATTCAGTATCCCTGGAAGATGAGATCAGGGAATGCGACGCGATAATAGATGCGATCTTCGGAACCGGCCTTGCCAGAGAGATTACAGGCAAGTACTCGGACATAATTGATAAAATAAACCAGAGCGGAAAAACCGTCTTCTCAGTTGATATCCCCTCTGGCATAAGCGGAGATACCGGCCAAGTCCTAGGCAAGGCTGTACGTGCTGATTTTACTGTGACCTTCGGGCTGCCTAAGATTGGAAACCTCATCTATCCAGGGTTTTCACATTGCGGAAGGCTCTATGTAAGCCGCATCTCTTTCCCGCCGGCCCTTTTTGATAATGATTCCATTAAGATTGCCCTGAATGAACCCGTCCCCTTGCCGGACAGGGATCCCGCAGGCCATAAGGGAACCTTCGGAGATGTCCTGTTCATTGCCGGA
>JBGSUA010000136.1:0-22262 GCA_041753575.1 Desulfatiglandaceae bacterium | reverse complement strand
TGTTATGTTTGTTTTCGGGGAAGATGTAAATGGCAAAGTGTATGGCAAGCCATTTGACTTTAACAATTTAGACAAAAACAAGGATTTTGTTCATCAGTATGACTACCGTTCTATTTATGATGAAATTCTTTCAAAGTGGTTAGGCAGTAAGGAAAGCACAACTACTCAGATATTGGGAAAAAGATACGATGCCATAATCTTTGATCTTCCCGAGCCAGATAGTTTTCAGGTCAACCGTTTTTATACAGAGGAAGCTATGGCGCTCGTCAAAAGGGCCATGAGGAATAAGGGTGTATTCGGTTTCGCTCTCGATTATTCTCAGAACTATCAAAGCCGGGCTGAAAGAAGAAAGTTTTCGACCCTGTTCAGCACCACAGCCGGGCATTTTCGAAATGTCCTCGTCCTTCCCGGAGAGAGGGCCTATTTTCTTTGCAGTGATGCCGGACTTTATGAAGATATCCCGGAAAGGCTCAAGGTGAAAGGCATCAAGAGCGAATACATTGAGGGCTATTTTTACGGGAATGCCACCCCGGAGCGCGTGAGGCGCCTCAATCAAGTCTCAGAGACGAATCCTTCTTTGAACAGCGATTTTTCTCCGGGACTCATGAAGACGGTCTTTGAGCAATGGTTCAGCAGGCACGGGAGTTCTCCTGTCGTCTTTTTCGCGGTGCTCGCGGGCTTTTCCCTCATCTACCTCACGTTCATAAAAAGGGGCGAGTACGTCCTCTTTTCAACAGGGTTTTCCATTATGGGTACGGAGATGCTTGTTCTCTTTTCCTTCCAGGCCGTTTACGGCTATCTCTATCTTCAGGTGGGGGCCATAGTGACGGCGTTTCTATTCGGGCTTCTGCCCGGGGCGATCATCGGGAGATCACGCGTGGGAAGGCTTGATCCACGCAAAAGACTAATTCAGTCGGATTTTCTGATTCTGTCATTGCTTGGCGTATTCTGGCTCTGGATGGCCTGGTTCAGGATCAGCCCTGAGCCGTGGACATTCCTCATCTACTGTGTCCTGTTTTCGGCTGTGTGCGGGTTCCAGTTCCCGGCGGCCGCCTATTTTATAGGAGAAGAAAAGAGCCCTCTTGCAGGCTGCCTTGCCGCAGATCTATGGGGCGCCGCCTTGGGCGCGTTATTGACAGGCGCCTTTCTGATACCATGGATGGGTATGGAGCGATCTGTTATTGCTTTGATAATCGTAAAGATATCCAGTATGATAATAATTGGTAGAAATGGACGCCCCCAGTATTTAAAGTGAAAATCCACCATCTGTTTTCTCGGGGTCGGCACAATCGAGAAGAGATGGTTAGGCTTACTGCCAAAATCGGATACCGATTCCGAAAGTGGAGGGATGTGTTTCATCGCCTCCGGATGAGCTTTAAAGACCATGACGCAAGGATTGACCCGAAAGGAGTTCCTCAAGACCGTGGGCGTGGGGCTGGCGGCCCTTACGTGTCCCACCCTCGCGGAGTCCTTCCCCGGCATTCCCGATGCCGGGAAGGATATCAGGGGAACGGTCTTTAGAAACGACGCCCCTGCAAAACTCTGGAAATGGTCTATTGAAGGCTCCCACTATTCCTCAAGCGGAAAAGACGTGCAGTGCAATATCTGCCCCAACCGGTGCTATTTAAGACCTGGTGACAGAAGCGTTTGCCGCTCCCGGGTAAATATTGACGGAAAGCTCTATTCCCTCGCTTATGGAAACGCCTGTGCCATGCACACAGACCCTATAGAAAAGAAGCCCCTTTTCCATTTTCTTCCAGGGACTTCGATTTTTTCTCTCGCCTCTACCGGATGTAATCTGAGATGTCTTAACTGCCAGAACTGGGAGATATCCCAGAAAAAGCCCGAGGAAGTGGATCACGGAGAGCTTTTTCCCGAAGAGGCGGTTTCCCATGCGGCGGAAGGAAAAATACCTTCCATGGCCTATACCTATGCGGAGCCTGTGACCTTCTACGAATACACAAGAGACACATCTCGCGCCGCCAAAGCCAGGGGGCTTAACAATGTCCTTGTCTCAAACGGCTATATCAATGAAACGCCTCTCAGAGAGCTCTGCCGATCTCTGGATGCGGCCAATATCAATCTCAAGTCATTCGGCGACGAGATCTACCGCGCTTTGAACGGGGGAACCCTTGATCCTGTGCTTCAAACCTTGAAGATCCTTGCGGCGGAAGGAGTTTGGCTTGAGATAACCACCCTTGTCGTTCCGACATACGTGGATTCAACTGAGATGATGAAACGGATGTGCCGCTGGATTGTAAAGGAGTTGGGGCCTGACAGACCTCTTCACCTTCTTCGGTTTTTCCCCCGCTACAGGCTTGCGAGACTTCCGGCAACGCCCGTTGAAGTGCTTGAGGCATTAAGGGAAGCGGCCATTAGTGAGGGAATCAGCTACGTTTATATAGGAAATGTCCCGGGGCACTCCTTTTCCCACACCTACTGCTCCGGATGCGGGAAGCTTCTTGTCGAAAGGAACGGATATCGGATCGGCGCATTTCATATAAAGGCCGGACTGTGCGGCTTTTGCGGAAGAAAGATAGAGGGGAAATGGGCCTGAGAGGCTGAATCATAGTGCAACAGGGGCGCTCTTTCCCATGCTGATACTTGAGGACTCGGATGTTATGTCCGGCTCAAGCGTTACTATCCCGGTTGCCGGACACTATATTGTTATTTGGCGAGGACGGAAGTTTGGCGAAATCTGACTCAGACAGGGCGAATCTGAAGCGCCCGGTGAAAGGAGGATCCTTAAATGGACAAACCCTGGCTCAAGAGCTACGATGAAGGTATCCCAGCAACCATTGATTATCCCGCAACCACTATTGATTCTTTCCTTAACTCCTCTGCAAAAGATTTTCCTGACCGTGACGCCCTGATCTTTGGGGCAAGAGTAGGATCGAGACTCATGGATGCCATGATAACCTACAGCGAGCTAAACGATTACGTGGATCGCTTCGGGGCTGGGCTTCAAAAGATGGCGGTAAAGAAGGGAGACAGGGTCGCACTTATGCTTCCCAACTGTCCCCAGTTTGTCATAGCGGCCTATGCCGTCTGGAGGATAGGCGGCATAGTAGTGTGCTGCAATCCGCTTTATATGCCAAGGGAGATAGAGCACCTTGTAAGGGACTCGGGCACCGAAACCTTCATCGTTATGAGCAGCCTCTACGGGAGGCTCAAAGAGATCAGAAAAGGCGGTCCGATAAGACAGGTTATTGTTGCCAACATAAAGGAATACTTCCCCGGGTTTCTTAAGTTTCTCTTCACCCTGACGAAGGAAAAAAAAGAGGGACACAGACTCGACATAAAAGGAGAGGGATCAACCTCTTGGTTCCAGGATGTCTTCGCGGAAATGGGGGCTAAGCCTTCCCCTGTTGAGGTCGGCCCGGATGACGCCTCAACCCTCATATATACCGGAGGGACAACCGGCAAGCCCAAGGGCGCGCAGCACACACACCGAAGCCAGGTCTTTAACAGCGTGGCTCTTAATGTTTGGGCAAGAAGCAAGAGGGCTCAGGAGGTTATGCTTGCCGTGATGCCCTTCTTTCATATCTACGGCCTCGCTGTAGTCCTCAACACCACCATAGCCGGGGCCCTCACCGGAGTGCTCATCCCCAATCCGAGGGATATGCTTCATGTCCTCAAGGCCATAGTGAAATACAAGGTCACCTATTACCTCGGGGTCCCGCCCATGTTTGTGGGTTTCAACAATCACCCTGATGTCGGTAAGTACAACCTGAGTTCTCTTCGCTTCGCGGCAAGCGCCGCAGCACCCCTGGCTCCTGAGGTGCAGGAGAAGTTCGAAACCATTACAGGAGGAAAGATGGTGGAGGCCTACGGACTCACAGAGACTATAGCTGCGACAATGGATCCCATTGACCACGCGAGGCCCGGAAGCATCGGGGTTCCGCTTCCAAATACCGATGTCAGGGTGGTGGATATGGAGTCCGGAACAAAGGTGATGCCTCCCGGTGAACTGGGTGAGATCGTGATAAAAGGGCCTCAGGTAATGAAGGGATACTGGAACATGAAGGATGGCGGAAGCGGGCTGAGGATAGGCCCGGACGGGGAGGGCGGGTGGTTTTTCACCGGCGATATCGGAACCATGGATGCAGACGGTTTCTTCCGCATAGCGGACAGGAAAAAGGATATAGTCATCTCGGGCGGCTATAATGTTTATCCCACGGAAGTGGAAGCGGTGCTTTTCGAACATCCCAAGGTGCTTGAGGCAGCCGTTATCGGGATTCCCGATGAGCGAAGGGGGGAGGCTGTAAAGGCGTTCGTGGTGGCCAAGGCCGGTGAGACCGTGACAAAGGATGAGATAATCGCCTTCTGCAGAAAGGAGCTGGCAGCCTATAAGGTCCCCCGTGAGGTTGAGTTCCGAGCAGAGCTGCCCAAATCCATAATTGGGAAGGTCTTGAGAAGGCAGCTCAGGGAGGAGGACTCGGCCAGAAGAAAATCCACTGTCACTGCCTGATGATCTCCTCCACGCGGCCGCCTGTGGCGGCCTCTATCTCGGAGATGAGTTCCCTTGAGGGCAGGACACTGAATCTGGAATGGGCGGAAATGACTATGCTTTCTGAAGGAGATCGCTCAACCCTTAAGATAAGCCGTGAATCCCCCGGGTTACGGAAGACAAGCGATCTCAGTTCGGTAAGGATATCCGAGTTCGCCTGATCCTCCTTCAGGATGAGCTCCAGGGCTTTTATGGCGCTTTGCCTAGCAGATGACAGAGTCGCAAGGTCGTTGGCAATAATCTTCACGCTGTTTTCCGACAGCTCCAGCGTTCCTGAGAGCACCAGAGGCTCATCGGTGGCAAGGAGGTTTGAAAAGCGGTTAAACGCCTCGGGGAATATGACCGCCTCAACAGAGCCTGTCAGGTCTTCAAACTGTATTACGGCCATCTTGTCGCCCTTTTTGGTGCGTTTCTGTTTGAAAGACTCGACGACTCCAACGACCTTTATTCTGCTCTGGTCTTCCCTGTCCAGGAGGTCCTGCACCGCGCAGCTTGCGAATAACTTCAGTTCAGCCTCGAAACGCGCCAACGGATGGCCCGTTATATAAAAACCCAGCGCGTTTTTCTCTCGCTTCAGCCTTTCCTTTTCATCCCACTCCGGGATGTCAGGGCAAGGGGCTTCAGCATTGCTGAAGAATGAATCTGCGCCCAGAGATCCGAATATACTCAACTGATTTGGGTCCTGAGAGCAGTTGCATATCTTCATGACATCGTCCAGGGATGCCATCAGGGCTGCTCTTGGCTTCTTTGTGAAATCGAAGGCACCGCACTCGATAAGCCCTTCGAGCACCCTCTTGTTTACCTTTCCTCCTTCCACCCTCTTGCAAAAATCAACCAGGTCCTTGAAAGGCCCGCTCCTTTTCCTTTCCTCTATAACGGATTCCACGGCCTTGAGACCCACGTTTTTCACCGCCCCCAGCCCGAACCTGATATTGTCTTGCACCACCGCGAAGCTTGACTGGCTTTCGTTTATATCCGGAGGGAGAATCGGTATCCCCATTGAGCGGCATTCGGCTATGTTCTTGATGGTCTTGTCCTGGTTGCCCATGTCAAGGGTGAGAAGCGATGCCATGAACTCCACCGGAAAGCGGGCCTTCAGGTAGGCCGTCTGATAGCAGATCATGGCATAGGCCGCGGAATGGCTCTTGTTAAAGCCATATCCGCCGAACTTCTCTATCAGATCAAATAGGTCTTGAGCGGCCTTCTTGGGGACGTTCCTTGCGCAGGCCCCCTCGATAAAGCGGGCCCTGTGCCTTGCCATTACGTCTTCCTTCTTTTTCCCTATGGCCTTCCTCAGTTCATCAGCCTCAGCCCTGCTGTAGGAGGCTACCTTCTGGGCTATCTGCATGGCCTGTTCCTGGTAGAGTATAACCCCGTAGGTCTCTCTCAGGATGGGCTCCAGCTCTGGGAGAGGATACCTGATGCTGGAGGTGCCTCTCTTTCCTTCAATGAACTCGGTTACCATGTTGCTTCCAAGTGGGCCGGGCCTGTAAAGAGCCATAACCGCTATAAGATCGGCGAATACCTCTGGTTTCAGGCTCCGAAGCAGGTTCTTCATGCCATGGCTTTCAAGCTGAAACACCCCGGTTGTCTTGCCGTCGCTTGTAAGCTGATATACGGCCGGGTCATCGAGGGGAAGAGAATCCATGTCCAGTTCGATACCCCTTGTTTCCTTTAGAAGATCAACCGTCTTGGCTATGACCGTGAGGGTCTTGAGACCCAGAAAATCAAATTTGATTAGCCCCAGCTTCTCTATGCGGTCCATAGTGAACTGGGTCATGACCTCGTCGTTTGTCCCCTTGCACAGAGGCAGGTGCTCAACCAGCGGACGGTCGGAGATTACCACTCCGGAGGCATGTGTTGATGAGTGCCGCGCAAGCCCTTCGAGGGCGCGCGATACGGTAAGAAGCCTCTTGATCTGATCGCTTCCTTCCTGCTCAAGCCTTCTCAGCTCAGGCTCCAGCTCCATGGCCTTTTCAAGGGTCATCTTGGGGGCGGGGGGCACCAGCTTGGCGATCTTATCTACCTCGGGGAGCGGGATATTGAGGCTTCTTCCTACATCTCTTATGACGGCCCTTGCCTTCATGGTGCCGAAGGTGACAATCTGGCTGACGTTTTCGCGGCCGTATTTTTCTGCAACATACCGGATTATCTCATCCCTTCCGTTGATGCAGAAGTCTATGTCTATATCGGGCATGCTCACCCTTTCGGGATTGAGAAACCTTTCAAACAAAAGACCGTATTTCAGCGGGTCAACATTTGTTATGAAGGTGGCATAGGCGACAAGTGACCCCGCGGCCGAACCTCTTCCTGGTCCCACAGGGATACCCTTTGCGCGGGCATAATTGATGAAATCGGCTACGATCAGGAAATAGCCCGCAAAGCCCATATCACATATTACCTTGAGTTCAAATTCAAGCCTGTCTCCGTATTCGGCCTTGAGAGCATCGGCCATGGGGCCGCTTCTCTTCTCCTTATCCGCAACGCGCAGCGTGAGGCCTTTTTGCGCCTCTTCGACAAGCATGGTCTCCAGGGTCTTGTTTCCCGTGATATTGAAGGCCGGGTATTTGTATCTGCCGAACTCCATCTCGAAATTGCATCTGTCCGCTATAAGAAGAGTGGAGGAAAGGGCCTCGGGGTAGGAGGGCAGGTCGCCTGCCATTTCGAGAGGGGATTTGAAAAAAAACTCATCGGATGAAAACTTCATCCTCTTTTCATCGTTAAAGGTCTTTCCTGTCTGTATGCACAGGAGCACGTCGTGCGCATCCGCGTCGCTGCGATTCAAATAGTGGCAGTCGTTTGTGGCCACGATCGGGATGGAGAGGCTATTTCCCAGATCCCTGAGCGCCTCGTTGAGCTTTATCTGTTCGGGCATCTTGTTGGCTTGAATCTCAAGAAAAAACCTTTCCTTGTCAAAGATGCGAGAAAGTTCAATGGCCAGGTCCCTGGCGGCCTCATGCCGGCCCTGATTCAGATGGAATGGAACCGAACCCTTGAGGCACGCGGAAAGGGCTATGAGTCCGGCGTTATGTTCCCTCAGAAGCTGCATATCCACACGGGGGTGGTAATAGAATCCTTCCAGATAGCCCATGGTCACAAGGCGGCTGAGGTTTTTGTAACCTTGGTGGTTCATTGCAAGAAGTACCAGGTGAAACGCGCTGGGAAGGCCGGTTGAAGGCTGAGAGCGTTCTCTTCGGTCTGAAGGCGCGACATATACCTCACATCCTATGATGGGTTTGACACCGCCGTCCTTAGCCTCAGAAAAAAAAGAAACGGCGCCGTACATGTTCCCATGGTCGGTTACAGCTACGGCAGGCATTTCGAGCTGCGTTGCTTTTTTGACGAGGTCTTTTATTCGAATGGCCCCGTCGAGCAGGCTGAACTCACTGTGTACGTGCAGGTGCACAAATCTTTGCGTCAAAGAAATCTCCTTGATTCTTTTCGCTAGGCTTCAAAGGGACTCTGCGAATCTTGCAGGGCTTCCAGTCGTATGATACGGTATCGCTAATACTTCATCAAGGCAGTTGTTGGCCTGCGTTTTCGCGGAGAGCCTCCGCCTCGTAATGGCTTAAAAAAGTTTGAAAGTCAATTAGTTATGTATGATAATGCATCGCTCTATGTACCCCTGCCGGAGAGGATGAGACCCAGGTCTGTTGATGAGATCGTGGGACAGGATCATCTCCTTGGAAATGGCCGCTACCTCAGAACGGCCATAGAAAAGGGCAAGCCTTTTTCCGTGATCTTCTGGGGACCTCCGGGCTCCGGTAAGACCTCTCTTGCGAGGCTTATGGGAGAAAGCAGTCGTCTTCATTTTAGCGCCTTTTCCGCCGTCACATCAGGAGTCAAGGATCTCAGGGAGATAGTCGAAGCGGCTGAGCAGGAAAGAAGACGGAGTGGGCAGTCAACTCTTCTTTTTGTGGATGAGATCCACAGGTTTAACAAGGCCCAGCAGGACGCCTTCCTGCCCCACATGGAATCAGGCCTGATAATCCTCATAGGCGCGACAACTGAGAACCCATCCTTTGAGGTGATCCCTCCGCTGCTTTCAAGGGCGAGGGTGATGATACTCAAGCCCATGGACAGGGAAGGGATAGGTCAGTTACTGACGCGCGCCTTAAATGACAGGGATAGAGGCCTCGGCACCCTCGGTCTTGAAGTGACTGCCGGGGCCATGGAGCACCTCATTGACATGAGTCGCGGCGACGGCAGGGTGGCACTTGCCAATCTTGAGGCGGCCGCGGAGATGATCACGCCAGGAAATATCATCCTCGATCTTCCTCGTGTTGAAGAGGCATTAAACAGGAAGGCCCTTCCTTATGACAAGGCAGGGGAAGAGCACTACAATCTCATCTCCGCCTTTCACAAGAGCTTGAGGGGAAGCGATCCTCAGGCAAGCACCTATTGGCTCTACAGGATGCTTGAGGCCGGCGAAGATCCTCTTTTCATTGCAAGGCGGATGATCCGTTTCGCGTCGGAAGATGTTGGGCTGGCGGACCCTGGGGCCCTTCAGGTGGTCATTGCCGCATTTGACGCGTGGGAAAAGGTGGGGCCTCCTGAGGCTCAACTGGCGCTGCTTGAGGCCGCGGTTTACCTTGCAACCGCTCCGAAAAGCAATTCTCTTTATATTACAGAGAAGGCGGTAAAAGCGGAGATAGAAAGATCCGGAGCGCTCCCTGTGCCCCTCCATATCAGAAACGCGCCCACAGCCTTGATGAGGGCTGCAGGTTATGGAAAAGGTTATCTATATCCTCACAACTATAAGGGTGCGTGGATTTCACAGCAATATCTTCCATCTGAAATATCAGAGAAAACGTTTTACAGACCCAGTCCCAGAGGCTTTGAAAAGGAGATAGCAAAAAGGCTGGAGACCATCACGGAGAAGAAAGATAAACCGGGCGACTAGAGAGGAGGCCGCCACTGGTTGGTCGCCCCGTCATAAGACCAGCAGTCCTGCAGGGCGCGGCTGGACGTGAACCTGGGGTTTTCGCTCCAGTAAAGCATGTGTTTGTGTGCTTCATTGATCAACTTGAATTTTTCCTCATCCCCGCCAATATCCGGATGGTGCATCTTGGCCATCCGCCTGAAGGCCAGCTTTATCTTGGGAGTGCTTGTGATCCGGTCGAGATCATCGGCCTTAATGTCAAGAATCTTGAGGTACTTCCTCTGTTCCCTCGAAAGCCTTGGTTTGCGTGTCGTACTGGGTCTCAGAGAGTCTGGACGGACAGCGTCGGCCAGGTTTTCCTCAAGAAGCCTAAGCGATGCGCGAGTTCTGGAGGTATGGTTTTCCACAAGTTCATGCCAGGCTCTTCCCCAGTTAAGAACCAGCTTTTTGAGATCATCAGCCGGGGTGTTGCCGTTTACCCTCTCGGCCGCAAAGCGAGATACGACCTTGGACCATGCCGGCAGGACGTCAAGTATCACATGACAGCTTGTAAAGGAAAATGACGCGTATCTGGCATTAAAGGTTCTGAGGAGACCCTTTGCAAGGGAAAGGACCCATGTCATGCTCTGCCTACATGAAGGGCCGCAGTACTTGCGCTGCGGATGGACAAGGTCCTTGCCGCATGAGATGCATTTACGATGTCTTGTTGCTGGTATCGCAACAGTAGCAGATTGTGTATTTCTTAGCATGTTATTGCCGGCGCAATACGGACATTTTGAGATTTCATCAATCATTGACACTGCAAGGAGTTATACCTGCAATAATGACCCTTATCAACCCTTAATCAGCGATCTCCTCCGGTGTAAAGGCCACTGCCTCGTCTATATAGGATAATCCACCCATAACCATAACAAGACGATCCACGCCGAGGGCGATCCCTGCCGCCTCAGGCATAGATCCCAATGACCCAAGAAACCTCTCGGGCATGGGTGTAGCGCTTTTTCCCTTTGCCAATCTGGACTCAAGATCTTTTTTGAACCTCGACCTTTGCTCAACCGGATCAACAAGCTCAGAAAAACCGTTTGCAAGCTCCAACCCCCCTAAGTAAAATTCAAATCTTTCGGCAAACCGTCGGTCATGGGGGACCGATCTTGCAAGTGACCCCATGCTTATTGGGTAGTCATATATAAATGAAGGGGTTGTCTTCCCAAGCCTTGGCTCAATATGCTCAACCATAATAATATCGAAATCCCCTTCGCGAAGGGCCTGGGCCAGGGGAATCGGCGCCCATCTTTCAAACGCCTCCTCAACTCTGACGTATTCCCAATGGCCTTCGAGATCAATTTCATTATCTCTGAAGCGAATCTTTCCGCCTGAACCGCAGGCGTTTGAAACAAACTTTAACAGCTCTTTGCATTCCTGCATCAATTCTCTGTAATCTATGCCTGCATGATACCATTCAAGCATAGTGAATTCAGGGAGATGGAGCTTTCCTCTCTCGCCTTTCCTGAAACACCTTGATATCTGGTAGATCCTATCAAAGCCGGCTGCAAGGAGGCGTTTCATGCATAATTCAGGGGATGTCTGGAGATAATAACCACCGCCGGCTTCAACGGGGTCAATGTGGAGCTCCGGGGCAGGGGCGCCTATGAGGATGGGTGTTTCGATCTCGAGGAAGTCTCTTGCCTCAAAAAACTCCCTTATCGCTCTTAGAAGTCCGGCCCTTAATAAGAGCGCCGGCTTCCGAGAGGATATTCTTTGAAGTTCTGGGCTGAGGCTCTCAGCCCTTGACCCGGGTGACATACTCCCCGGTTCTGGTATCTATAACGATCTTTTCATTCTCCTGTATGAATGGCGGAACCCTCAGGACGTACTCCGTTTCAAGAGTAACCGGCTTACTGTCGCCTGCGACCGAATCACCCTTAGCCCATGGCTCGGCGTGGGTTACCGTGAGGTTGACGAAGTTGGGCAGGGTTATGCCGATTGCCCTTTCCCCGAAGAAAAGGATCTCCACTTCCAGGTTGTCCGTAAGAAAGTTCTTCGCGTCCCCCACCTGTTCAGTGGAAAGGAAGACCTGATTGTAATTCTCAACGTCCATGAAGCAAAATTCATTATCCTGCCTGTAGAGGTACTGCATGACTCGTTGCTCAAGGGATGCCTGCTCGAAGGAGTCCACAGAGCGGTAAGTTCTATCAAAGGTTATACCGGTTATCATGTTTTTGAGTCTGCAGCGATAAAGGGCCTGCCCCTTTCCCGGTTTTGTAAACTGGAAGTCGGTTATGATGTAAGGTTCATTGTCTATGAGTATCTTAAGCCCTTTTCTAAGATCGCTTGCGTTGTACATGTTTGAAAAGTCCTTCGAACAAAATAGATTTTCTGGTGAATAGGGCAAGGCAGCAAAGCCGTTATATGTCCGGCGAGAATCTATATCTTTAACACACGGGGAGGTCAAGTAAAACTTTCAAATACTCCAGACGGTTTCCTTCGAATCCTATGAAAGAGAGGGCATGGTCTCCTGTCAGCGATTTTTGATGATAAGAAGATAGGACCCCAGCATAAAGAAGATGCCGTTTGCTATCCATGCTGAGAGGATCGGTGGCATGATCCCTGCTATCCCAGCGGCTCTTGCAATCCCAAGCACAAGGATGTAAATGAAACATACGCCGGTGCCGGCGCAGACAGCCAGCGGGGTGGAAAATCTTCTCTTCCAGAGCGCTACTGGAGGGGCCATCAAAGACAGAACAATCAGAATAAATGGAAATGCGATCTTGATATGGAGATCAACGAAGTATCGGTTGGCCTCATAACCCTCGTCCCGCATTGCCTGAGCAAAGGCCTTGAGTTCCCAAAGATTCATTTCCTCCGGCGTTCGCCTCTCCATCATAAAGGTCTCGGGAGGTTCCGGCAGAGCAAGGCGCAGTTTGTCGTGCCTTTTCAGGGAGTAGCCCCCTGAGGGATCCGCCTCAAGGCTTATAGCGTTCTCAAGCTCCCATCCATCTCCTTTCCATACGGCCCTCCTGGCATCTATCTTCTTCTGGAGCGAAAAGGATGAATCAAGAAAATAGAAGACAGGATCAAGCATCAGCTTCTTTTCATTATCGAAATAGGGGATGTTGTAGATACACTGGGCTCCCTTGTACCATATATGGGTTTTTGTCTGGACCTTCTGAGGATCCTGCCTAAGCACCTCTCCCCTCCAGATGCGGTTGCTCACGGAGCTGGCGAAAGGCACAATAAATTCAGAGAGGCAAAAGAGAAACAGAGCCAGCAAAAATGACGTGACAAGGACTGGCCTGCAAAGTCCCGCTATGCTTACACCGCAAGCGCGCAGAGCGATGGTTTCATTGTCCCTTTCCATAAGGCTGAAGGTGATTATCAAAGCGATAAGCGCCGCAGGCGGAAGCATCTGAGCAGCGATAAGAGGTATCTGAAAGACAAAAAATGCAGCCATCTTGCCCACTGCGACATGAGATTCCGCAAAGTTGTCAACCCGGTCAAAAAAGTGCACGATAAGGTAGAGAAATACAAAGACAAGGTGGCAGATGCCTAAGAATTTAAGGTATTGCCTATTGAGGTATCTGGAGAGGACGCTCATGCTTGGACGACTTTATCCCTTCGAAATCAAAGCCTTTTAAGATATTATCGGCAGATACTAAGGACATGTGCCGTGCGTGTCAACAGTAAATGGTTAAAAGGGTTTTGGGATCTTATAATACGCGGCAGGGGAATCCCTTTGTTTGCTTTTGTCCGTTATTTCTGATAGAAGCCTTTTCCAGGAAGACTGCGGGTGGTAGCACGGCATGAACTGCCGGCAGGTGCGGCGTCCACGAGGAGGAAGATGCGGTGGAAATATCTGAAGCGATAATGGCGTTTTCGCAAAGCGAAAAGATAAAGGCAGGAATTATCTGGATATCGGGTTCTATTGATGTGATTTCGGGGCTGGCCGCCTCTGAGAGAAGGGGCGCCGAAAAGGCCGTCCGCCTCATTCTTGGAATGATAAGCCAAGAGATAATGCTTGGAGCGACTGTTGCTCCGTCAAGCCAGTGGCAGGAGATCAATCGGATAATGGATCAGGTAATGGTGATGTTTGATTCAGGGGTTGGAGCAGATTCGATTTACCATCTGACCCAGGCCTTGAGCCGCGTGACGGGAATAGGGAAAAACTCTATGGGTTTTTTGAAGGAAAAGGGCCTCCTTTAACTTTAGACGATCAGCGGGGGTATCGCTTGGAACGGAAGGCCCTGGAAGCGCTTCTAAGGGGACTAAAGAACGATGAGTTCACCCTTGAGGAGTGTCTCGAAAGACTGAAATCCTTTCCCATGGAGGATATGGGATTTGCCTGCATAGATCATCACCGCCATCTGAGACGGGGTCTTTCAGAGGTCATATTCGGGCAGGGGAAAGACACGGAAAAGATTATATCCATAATGTCCAGGATGGCTGAAAGTGGAGAGAACATACTGATAACAAGGCTTTCTGCCGAGAAGGCCACAGCCGTTTCAGCGGCCTTTCCCTCCTCTATATATCACAGTTCCGCAAGGGCCTTGACCCTTACCACGACTCCCGCTGAAAATGGAGGGAAAGGCACAATACTGGTCATGAGCGCCGGCACATCGGATATACCGGTTGCAGAGGAGGCGGCGGTCACCGCCAGATTTATGGGTAATATTGTCGAGACCGTTTACGACGTGGGGGTAGCAGGGCTCCACCGATTGTTTTCATACAAAGAGAGAATACTCCATGCCTCTGTGATAATAGTCGCGGCAGGCATGGAAGGCGCGCTTCCAAGCGTGGTTGGTGGGCTTGTTGACAAGCCCGTGATAGCTGTGCCGACCAGCGTGGGTTATGGCGCCAGCTTTGGCGGTATCGCAGCTCTTCTGGGGATGCTCAACTCCTGCGCTTCCGGTGTAACCGTGGTGAATATTGATAACGGCTTTGGCGCGGGTTATGCGGCTAGCCTCATAAACAGGCTTTAGATAAGGTGTCCCATCTTATCATTCAGCGCCCTTCATAGACCCTTCACGGCCGGCAGAATCGGTTGAAGGGATGAGAATGTGGATCAGCAGGTTGCAGGCCGGGGGACGGCGCATCAATGAGGGCGGTGGTTCAGAGGGTAAAGGAGTCTAAAGTCGCGGTGGAAGGCATGACCGTCGGGGAAATAGGCCCCGGCCTTCTTATCTTTCTCGGAGTCGGCAGAGATGACAGCGATCAGGATTGTGATTATCTAAGCCGGAAGATAGCGCATCTGAGGATATTTTCAGACGATACCGGTCTAATGAACCGTTCTGTAATTGATATTGGAGGAGGGGTGCTCGTCGTTTCTCAGTTTACTCTCTGGGCCGACTGCAGAAAGGGCAGAAGGCCTTCCTTCGGGGGGGCGGCGCAACCTGAGAAGGCGCGCATCCTTTATCAAAGGTTTGTGGAATGCCTCGCTGCCGAGGGACTGAAGTTGGAGACAGGGCACTTTCAAGAAGAGATGGAAGTTTATATAGTAAATGACGGCCCTGTTACGATCCTTCTTGACAGCACCAGGGTGTTTTGAAGGATATAATTTTTCAACTTACCTTCAATTCGTTTTCAAGCTCATTTATCCTCTTAAGAGTCCTCTCCCGTTCTTCCAAACTTTCAATGGCCTTTTCCAACTTCATGCGAAGGGCCACAAGCTCCATGAACTTTCTGTGTTCGACACAATCTACGGCCATCTAAAATTTATTGCTCCATAGTGCAAATTGCTTTCCTGTAATCCGATTGCGGGCGGAAGGCCCGCTATGATTGCTTTCCTTAATTTTTTTGCGGCCAGGAACTATATCACTTGCCGATACAGAATCTGCTGAAGATCTCATTAAGCAGCTCATCTCCAATGTTTTCGCCCGTGATCTCATTAAGGTGTTCAATAGCGCATCTGAGCTCAAAGGCTGTTATCTCGGCGGGAGAACCCTTGCGAAGCTCTGAGTCTGCCCGCTCGAAGGCCAGAAGCGCGCTGTTCAATGCCCTTGTCTGCCTGAGGTTCGGCGCCAGGTGTCCATAGACGGTATCCCGGTTTCTGCCCTTGAGGTCATTTGAAATAGCATTTCTGAGCCCTTCAATCCCTTCGCCTGTCAATGCCGAAACCTTGACAACGGCGCAGTGGGGAAGCGATCTCTTGAGGTTATCTTCTGCAAGTATGGGGGGCAGGTCGGTCTTATTTAGTACCGCAATAAGATGCCTTCCTCTGCATCGCTCCAGGATCTCAATGTCTTCATCCTGGAAGGATACCGATTGGTCAAAGACAACAATCAGCAGGTCGGCTTCCAGAATGGTCTCTTCAGTGATTTCTATTCCTTTTTGCTCGGCTTTATCAAGGGCGTTTCTGATGCCCGCCGTATCCATAAGCCTTACGGGCATACCATCAAGAATCATTTCGCTTTCTATCAAATCCCTTGTGGTGCCTGGATCAGGGGTTACAATTGCCCTTTGCTTTCTGAGGATTCTATTAAAGAGGCTTGACTTTCCTGTGTTGGATCTTCCGACAATGGCGGCAATAGCTCCTGCAATGGACAATCTGTTTTCATCAGCGGCCTCAATGAGGGAGATGAGAGGCCCTTTTACGGCTGTCCGGAGTTCCTCCGCGATATCCCCGGCGCGGTACGCTACTGCCTCCTCTTCTGGGAAATCTATCGCCGCTTCGACAGACGCCAGGATTGCCAGGGCAGAGCCTCTTACAGCCGCTATCTCTTGGCTCAACCCGCCGGCGATATGTGAGGATGCGATTTCAAGACCTTTTTCGCTGCGGGCTTCAATCAGGTCAATGACCGCCTCGGCCTGGGTAAGATCCATCTTGCCGTTCAGAAAGGCCCTGAAGGTGAATTCCCCTGGTTCGGCAAGCCGTGCACCTTGATGGAGCAATATCTGCATGATGGTGGAAAGTATGAGAGATCCGCTGTGGGAATTTATCTCTACCACATCCTGGCCGGTATAGGAGCAGGGTGCCTTCATGTAGGATAGAAGCACCTGGTCCAGCACCTGCCCTGTTTCAGGAACTCTTATATGCCCCAGATAGAGGCGGTGGCTGGTCATTGCGCGCGGCGGCCTTTTGGGGAGGAAGATACCTTGAGCGATACTTAACGCATCAGGCCCGCTCATTTTTATTATGCCAATTCCGCCCCGGCCGACAGGGGTAGCTATGGCGGTGATGGTATCCCCATGCTCTTCCATCTGAAGAAATAAACCCCGTGATACGCGAAACCGCAGGGCGGCCTAAAGGGCTTCTTCTTGGGAGCGATCGTGTCTGGGCTGCCCGGATGAAGGTTTCCGAGGAATGAGGACCACCTTTTTCATGGTTCCTTCCCCACGGCTCTTGGTCTCTATGTCTCCATCGTCCCTGAGGGCTATATGAATGAGCCTTCGGTCATAAGGGTTCAACGGTGTTGTTGAGACAGGTTTTTTAGACTTCTTGGCCTTATCGCTTAGTTTCATGGCCATATCAACGATGGAGTCATGGTGTCTCTGCCGGTAGTTTTCAGAGTCAACTATTACCTGGAGTCTCTCTTCAAATACCTTGTTGACGATTCTGTTTACTATGAACTGCAGGGCATCGAGGGTCTTTCCCCTTCTGCCTATAAGCAGACCAGAGCTATCCCCGGCTATCGTGAGTTTGATTGTCCCGTCCACCTGCTCTGATGTCACCTGAACGCCCTCAACAGGGATAAGAGAGAGGATCTTTTCAAGAGATGATTTAGCCATCTCAGCCCCCTCAGAGGCCTCACTTGCGCTCGGTTGAGCGGCGACAGCGGGCGCCCTTTTCTCTACAACAGGTTCGGCAGCGGGCTCCTCCTTTACAGTCACCCTTATCTTGGCCTTCCTTCCGCCTACCAGTCCGAAGATGCCCGCTGAACCGGGCTCAAGTATCTCTATTTCCATCTGGTCAGCTGAAAGCCCCAGTTCTCTGCGTGCGTTTTCAATGGCCTCTTCGGTGTTTTTACCTTGAAATTCGTAAGATTCCATAGAGTTCCTCCTTGGATTAAACGGACCTTTTTTGAATGCGGTACTGCTGGCCGATCGAAAGGACGTTGTTTACCAGCCAATAAAGTACTAGGCCTGAAGGGAAATTGATAAACATGAAAGTAAAGATTATTGGCAGGAACATCATTATCTTTGCCTGCGAGGGATCTCCCGGTGTGGGTGTCATCTTTTGCTGAAGGAACATGGAGGCACCCATAAGAAGGGTTAGAATCGGTATCCCGGAGGGCGGTGTCATAAGCGGTATGTCAAAAGGAAAATTAAAGAGGCGGTCCGGAGCGGAAAGATCATTGATCCATAGCATGAAAGGGGCATGCCTGAGTTCGATCGCGCTTCCAAGTATCCTAAAAAGAGCGAAGAATACAGGCAGCTGAATGATCATCGGAAGGCATCCGCTCACGGGGTTGACCTTGTAGGTCTTATAAAGACCCATGAGTTCCTTGTTCATCTCCTCTTTGTTTCCCTTATGCCTCTCCCTTATCTTGGCCATGATAGGCTGAAGTTTCTGCATCTCCTTCATTGATTTGTAGCTCTTATGAGTAAGAGGCCAGAAAAGGATCTTGACCAGGATTGTGAGCAATATGATTGCTATGCCGTAATTGGGCACATATCCATACACAAAACGCAGTAAATAGAGAAGGGGTTTGGCGATTATATCGGTCCATCCGAAATCAACTACCTTATCCAGGTTATGTCCGGCCTGGGATAGTATGCCGAGATCCCTAGGACCCAGGTAAAGCAGAAATCCGGACTCAGCCTTCTGACCCGGATCAATGGTTGTCTCGGGGCCTTGAAATGTGCCCTCAAGGATTCCTGATTCAAGTTCTTTCCCTCTGAAGGCTCCACTGAGCGGTTTGTCAGGTACAGCGGCAGAGATAAAATAGCTGTCCTGATAAGCAAGCCATTGGACCTCTCCGGCCAGGCTCTTTGCTCCCTTCTCCACTTCAACCTCTTCAAACTTGCCGTCCTTGAGTAGGACAAGACCGACGTATGAATAGTAACTTGCCTTGGACGCGGGGGGGAGGGATCTCACGGAAGCTGAAAACGCCCCGGAGGCAGGTCTGTCCGAGCGGTTAGAAGTCTCTAAGGAGAGTTCAATGACATAACCGGCAGGATCGAATCTGAATCGTTTCCTATGAACTAACCCCTCCGCGGAAGACGCTGTGAATATTAGCTCCGCAGGGCCTGAAGCGGTTTCAAGACGTATCGGCCCGCCCTGCACGTCATAGAGGATTGGTGCCTGAGTTGCTCCCAACCGGGAAAAACCTACATCAATGTGAGAATATTTTGGATCCGGTGAAGTGACCAGCTCTATCAATGGCGAATTCGTCGCCATCGTCTCAGTGTATTGCTTGAGTTTGAAACTCTTTATCGTTGGGCCGAGCGAAGAAAAGACGATCTTATAGAAAGGAGTTTCTACCTCTACCAGCTTTTCCTCTGATGGCGGTTTTTGTTCAAGTGGGGCCTCAGATGCGGCTGAGGCAGGTTGAGAGACCTGTTGAGTGGATGTCCCCTGAGCTGTCTGCTTCTGAATCTTTTCCTGATCATCCTTTATGGGAGGCTTTGCGGTTTCAGGCGAGAATAGGAGTGACCATCCCACCAGAATGATAAATGAAAGTGCGAATGCCAAGAGAGTTTTTTTATCCATTATCAATTCCTAAATTCGAGGTCATTTACGAATGCCGGCAAACATGGCAGCGATATTAAGAGGCTCACGGGTTTAACTTGCTGCAAAAAATGCCTGTCTTAATAGTACCTTCATATTACGGGATCATAGCCGCCGGGATGGAAAGGATGACATTTGCAAAGGCGCAGTAAGGCCATTCGCCCCCCCTTCCAAATCCCATGCAGGCGTATTGCCTCCATGGCGTAAGTCGAACATGAAGGATAGAAGCGGCATGACGGGGGCAAAAGGGGAGATATAACCGCTTTATATAAGCCTATGATGCCGATGGCCAGGTAGCGCATATTCTTAACCGCTCTTATTGCAGATTATTGCTCGAAGTTCTTGTTCAACAAGCCTTAAGTTGATGCCCCGCTCGTAGTGTTTCCCAATAATAAGGGTGTCGTATTCTTCCGGAAAGGTTGACCTGTTGAGCCTGAAGCATTCCCTGAGCAGCCTCTTTATCCTGTTTCGCTTAACGGCTGAGCCGGTTTTCCTGCCGACCGAGATGCCCAGCCTCTGAGTTCCCAGTTCGTTTCCCTTAAAAACCAATATAAAATTGTCTGTGTGAAATCGCCGCCGTGATGATTTCAGATTGACAAATTCAGCTCTCTTCAATAATCTTAGGCTCTTAGGGAAGGCGTAACTTTCCCGGGAAGGGGGAAACCTGTCCGGCCGTGGGGCTGCCTTCATACTGTCAGTCTTTTGCGACCCTTTGCCCTTCGTCTCTTCAGAACTTTGATGCCTCCTGGGGTCTGCATCCTAGCCCTGAATCCGTGGACTCGCGCCCTCTTGAGATTACTTGGTTGATATGTCCTTTTCATGATAATGTAATGCCCCTTTGTCGAATCAAATGTAAACCGTTATGCTAGAGATGGAGTCGTGATTTGTCAATATAAAGATTTTGGTGTCGAGGGCGAGGGACTATCGAAGAGAAGATGCTTATTTTTCCATTTGATAAATCCTTGCGCTTTGTATAACAAATGAATAGTTCGTCACCCTGTTGGGACTTTGAAAGGAGATAAGGATGTTTCTTGATTCAATCTTGGGGCTTTTTTCGAACGATCTGGCCATTGACCTCGGAACGGCCAATACGCTTGTATATGTGAAAGGTAAAGGTGTTGTTTTGCGTGAGCCCTCCGTGGTGGCGGTTAGGAGGGATGCTAAGGGCGCCAATAGAGTGGTTGCCGTAGGCAGGGAGGCCAAGCTCATGCTTGGACGAACGCCTGGTAACATAACGGCTATCCGTCCTATGAAGGATGGGGTTATAGCCGATTTTGAGATAACCGAGGCCATGCTTCGTCATTTTATCAGAAAGGTTCATAACAGGAGAAACCTGGTAAGACCGCGCATAATAATCTGTGTCCCAAGCGGGATAACGCAGGTGGAAAAACGTGCGGTAAGGGAATCGGCCGAGTCGGCGGGCGCAAGAGAGGTCTATCTCATTGAGGAGCCGATGGCTGCGGCAATTGGAGCGGGCCTTCCTATCACTGAGCCGACCGCCAACATGGTTGTTGATATTGGGGGGGGGACTACCGAGGTTGCGGTCATCTCCCTTGCGGGGATAGTGTTTTGCAAATCCGTAAGGGTCGCTGGCGACAAGATGGACGAGGCTATTCTGCAGCACATAAAGAGAAAGTATAATCTTCTTATTGGGATATCAACCGCCGAAATAATAAAGACGACGATCGGAAATGCATATCCCACAGACAAAGTCGAGACCATAGAAGTCAAGGGAAGGGACCTGGTAACCGGCATCCCCAAGATACTCACTATTGATTCCGACGAGGTGAGAAAGGCTATCTCCGAGCAGGTTGAGACGATCGTGGAAACGGTTCGAATCGCCTTGGAGCAGACCCCGCCCGAATTGGCCGCCGACATAGTGGATAGGGGTATAATGCTCACCGGAGGAGGGTCGCTTCTTAAGAACCTGGATGTTCTCTTGAGGGAGGAGACGCGTCTGCCTATAACGATTACCGATGATCCCTTGTCGGCAGTAGTAATGGGCTCCGGCAAGGCGCTGGATAGTATAGACATCTTAAGAGAGGTTGCTATTAAGTAGCCGGTAAGGATTGAGGACATCGGTTGAAGGGAGTAAATCGCAGTCCCGGGTTATGGATAGGGGCCATAATGGCCTTCATCTTTTTCTTGCTGCTTTCATGGGGACTTCGCACCGGAGGGGACTGGAACCTGCTGGACGAAACCGTTGTCGAAATAACGGCTCCGTTTCAATCTTTCATATCCTGGAGTGTGGGAGGCGTTAGGCGTTTCTGGCTTCATTACTTTTACCTCGTGGGGACAGATGAGGAGAATCTAGTCCTTAAAAGGGAAAACGACGACCTGAGGCGTGAGCTGAGTATCCACAGAGAGCTTATCTCCGGTTGTGAACGACTGGAAGAACTTAGCGGATTCAGAAAGACCCTTGATCACCCAACCACTCTGGCTAGGGTCACTGGAGTTGACCCTAGTGGTCTGTTTAAGTCCATAATAATAGATAAAGGCAAGAGCGAGGGAGTATCGCTCGACATGGCGGTGATAAGCGCAAGAGGGGCCGTCGGAAGGGTAGTTTCGGTCTCACCGAATTATGCTAAAGTCCTCCTTGTCATTGATCAAAATAGCGCGGTTGATTGCTATGTCCAGAGATCCAGGGAAAGAGGGATGGTGAAGGGATTTTCGGAAAAGGAGTGCAGGCTTGACTATGTACCGATCACAGCGGATGTCGTTGTGGAAGATGTAGTGGTCACATCCGGCCTCGATGGGATCTTCCCCAAAGGGATTCCAATAGGACGGGTCTCCGCTATTGCAGATTCAGAGAGCGGGCTGTTTATGAATATCCATATCAAGCCTGTGGTTTCCTTTTCGCAGATTGAAGAGGTTCTTGTGGTCCTTGGAGGTGGAGAGAGATTGTCAGCTCGAGAATAAGGGCAACAGCCGTCTATATCATTTACTGGCTTATTGGAATCCTGAGCATACTGTTCGCCGGAAGTCTTTCCATGGGGCTCGGGGCGGCCATGCCAGGGGTTGATATTGCGGCACTTCTCATGAGCCATCTTTTCATAAGGTCAGGGATTCAGAGTGCCTTTGTGTTTGCGATAGGAATGGGTCTGCTGGCTGACATTTACTCAGGGGGTGGCCATGGGATATTTCTTCTGGGTTATGCTCTTTCCTTTGGAGGGATCTTTGCCTCAGCTCTCTTTATGGATCCTGAA
>JBGSUA010000135.1:0-27663 GCA_041753575.1 Desulfatiglandaceae bacterium | reverse complement strand
AACCTCGACAAGACCCAGGGTCTCAATTTCACCTGCTGTAACGGCCCCCTCTCCCTTCCGGGAGATATGCACGACGGCCTCGTCTGAATCAAGCAGCTTTAGCCGCACCTCCTTGAGATTAAGGATGATATCTTTAACATCCTCGATAACCCCCGGAATGGTGGCAAACTCATGAAGGACCCCATCAAACTTAACGGAAACGATTGCGGCTCCCTGCAGAGACGAAAGCAGGATGCGCCTCAGTGCGTTACCCAATGTTGTACCGAATCCCCTCTCAAGCGGCTCGAAATGAACTCTGCCGTAAAACTTCGAGTAGGAGTCCTGTTCAACTTCGATCCGCTTGGGTCGAATCAACTCCCGCCAATTTTTGCTCTTTAAATCTCCCAAAAAGGCCTCCCCACTATGATATTGCAAAAATTTCCTGCTCCGGGTCCGTCCCTAAAATATAAAACAGATCCGAATCATTCACCTTATTTCGAATAAAGCTCGACTATAAGTTGTTCCTGGATAGGCATTGTAAGATCTTCTCTGTTGGGAAGGGATTTGAACGTCCCCTTGAGTTTTTCTTTGTCAACCTCAATCCAGCCCGGGATACCCCTCCGCACAACGGTCTCGATCGCCCCTGTGATAGGAGGAATACCACGGCTGCCTTCTCTTACCTCAACGGCATCGCCGGGTTTCAGCCTCTGGGAGGGGATGGTGGACTTCCTCCCGTTAATAGCAAAATGCCCGTGTCTTACAAGTTCCCTTGCCTGGGACCTTGAGTTAGCGAATCCCATTCTATACACAACATTATCCAGCCGGCTCTCAAGGAGCATAAGCAGATTTGTGCCGGTAACCCCCTTCTGCCGATCAGCTCTGAAATATATGCCGCTGAACTGTTTTTCGAGGAGACCGTATATCCTCTTAACCTTCTGCTTTTCGCGAAGCTGAATGCGGTAGTCAGAGGCCTTACCGCCTCTCCTCTGACCATGCTGTCCAGGAGCAAAGGGACGTCTCTCGAAGGCACACTTATCGCCGTAGCAACGATCGCCTTTAAGAAAAAGCTTTAAGTTCTCACGGCGGCACAGTCGGCACGCCGAACCAGTATATCTGGCCAAGTTCAATCCTCCTGACTTACTTATCCGATGATCAAATCCCGGTTACTAGACCAAAGCAGGTCTATACGCGTCTCCTCTTGGGAGGCCGACAACCATTGTGGGGGATTGGAGTGACATCCCTGATCAAATTAATATTGACCCCTTCACCCTGCAAAGCCCTGAGAGCCGATTCCCTTCCGACGCCAGGCCCATTGACCCTCACCTCGGCAGATCTAAGACCAAGTTCAACTGCCGCCTTTATCGCAGTCTGGGTAGCCTGCTGAGCCGCAAAGGGCGTGCTCTTTCGAGATCCCTTGAACCCGACCCTGCCAGCGCTGCATTGAGAAACAACATTACCTTCAAGGTCTGTAACTGTTACAATGGTGTTATTAAAAGTTGATTGAATGTGAATAATCCCGGTGGGAATATTCCGTTTCTCTTTTTTTGCCTTAGTCCTTTTTGTTCCGGTCTTTGCCATTCCAGTTCCTCAGATCCTATTTTTTGCGTTTACCCATCATGGCCCTGCGCGGCCCTTTTCGTGTCCTCGCATTGGTCTTAGTCCTTTGGCCCCGAGCGGGCAGTCCCTTGCGGTGCCTAAGCCCTCGATAGCATCCAAGTTCCATGAGTCTCTTGATGCTGAGAGAGATATCCCGTTTGAGGTCGCCCTCGACCTTAGAGGATTCATCAATGATTTTTCTAATGGCGGTAACCTGATCACTCGTCAAATTATCTGACTTAGTGTCCCAATCAACGCCCGCCCCAGTGAGAATCCTTTGAGCCGAGGCTCTGCCGATACCATAGATATAGGTCAACGCTATCTCGATCCGTTTGCCCTTGGGCAAATCAACACCAGCGATCCTGGCCAATGCTAGACTCCTTTCTTTCAGCCTTGTCTTTGCTTATGACGGGGGTTTTCACATATAACCCTTACCGTGCCTTTTCTTTTTATTATCTTACATTTATTACAAATTTTCCGTACAGAAGGTCTTACTTTCATGGCCCCGGGGCCTCCCCTCCCCATCTTACTGTTGCTTATCTCCCCTATAGATGATGCGTCCCCTCGTAAGGTCGTAAGGGGACAGCTCTACCACCACCCGGTCACCGGGAAGGATCTTGATGAAATGCATCCGCATCTTTCCTGAGATGTGTGCAAGGATTCGATGCTTATTCTTGAGTTCGACCCTGAACATCGCGTTCGGCAAAGTCTCAACGACAAAGCCTTCAACCTCAATGCCCTCTTCTTTCTTTGTCATACAATGTCCCCGGCCATTTCAACATCAGGAAGCGATTCAGGGCTTATAACCCCTGGCTTTCGCCTATCTAACCTTTCCTAGCCCTTTCTTTAGGAACCCCTCATAGTTACGAGTCAGCATATGGGATTCAATCTGGTTGGTGGTATCAAGTGCAACACCCACAACAATCAACAACGCAGTACCCCCAAAATAAAAGGGGACATTAAGCTGATATATCAGTATCTGGGGTAAGATGCAGATGGCCGAAACATATATGGCACCAGCGAAAGTAATCCTGGTAAGAACCCTATCAATATACTCAGCAGTGTTCTTGCCAGGTCTGATGCCGGGAATAAACCCGCCGTACCGTTTGATGTTGTCGGCCACGTCAACGGGGTTAAAATGAACAGCAGTGTAAAAATAGCAAAAGAAAAATATAAAAATCACGTAAATAAGACTGTGTACAGCGTGTCCGGGGGATAGAAATGTTACAGCGCCCTTAAGCCACGGCATCTGATCAACATTGAGAAAGTTCGCTATCGTGGCAGGAAACATTATGATGGACGATGCGAAAATGGGCGGAATAACACCCGCCGTATTCACCTTAAGCGGAAGATGGGTCGTTTGCCCTCCATACATCCTTCGCCCGACAACTCTCTTCGCATACTGCACGGGGATTCGCCTCTGGCCCCTTTCAACAAAAACGATAAATCCCACCACGGCAACCACAAGCGCAAGAATAAGGGCCATAAAAAACACAGACACCTCGCCGGTACCCATCATGCGAAAGGAGTTTGCCACCGCAACAGGCAACCTGGCAATAATGCCTGAAAATATGATAAGAGATATACCGTTTCCTATACCACGCTCGGTAATCTGTTCGCCCAGCCACATCAAGAATGCAGTGCCAGCAGTCAATGTGATAACGGTCAGCAGTCTGAAAGCCCATCCACCGGCAGGAACCACCGCAACCCCCGCGGGGCTGGACATGTTTTCAAGGCCTACAGCAATACCAAGCCCCTGGATGATACTGAGGACGACCGTACCATAGCGGGTATACTGTACGATCTTCTTTCGGCCCTGCTCGCCTTCCTTCTTAAGTTTCTCAAGAAAAGGAACCACAACAGTCAACAGTTCAAGTATGATTGAGGCGGAGATGTAGGGCATAATGCCAAGAGCCATAACTGACATCTCACTAAGCGCACCGCCTGAGAACATGTCAAAAAGCCCGAACAGCGTACCTTGGGTGGCCCCAAAAAACGCAGAAAGGGCGGCGCCATCAATACCGGGAGTGGGGATATGACACCCAACGCGATAAACAGCAAGCATCACAAGCGTAAAAAGGATGCGCTTCTTGAGCTCAGGTATCTTGCCTATACTCTGAAAACCGCCTATCAATTTAAGCCCCCAACCTTCACAGTATCTCTACGCTTCCGCCAGCGCCACGAACCTTCTCAATAGCCGACTGGCTAGCCCTGTTTACCTTTATGGTGATTGGAGAGGAAATCTCTCCCTCTCCCAGCAATTTGACAGGACTCTTCTCGCTTCTGATCAGTCCAACCTGCTCGAGATGAGAGGATTCGACAACACTGCCTGCTGCAAACCGTCCAAGATCACTTACATTAACGACCTGATATTCAACCCTGAAGGGATTTTTGAAACCTCTCTTGGGAAGCCGCCTCTGAAGTGGCATCTGGCCGCCCTCAAACCCTGGCCTTACACCACCGCCAGATCTTGCATTCTGGCCCTTGTTGCCTTTACAGGCGGTTTTCCCGTGGCCGGACCCAGGCCCCCGGCCAACCCTTTTTCTCTTTTTTCTCGAACCCTCCGCGGGCGATAGCTCATTCAGTCTCATATCTATTTCACCTCAAGAAATCAGGTGATCTCCAAGAAAGATATCACCTTGTTAATCATCCCTCTTACAGGGGGGGTATTCTTGAGTTCTACGGTCTTATGCATCCTTGTAAGACCTAGCCCCCTCAGTATCTCACGAATCTTCCTGTCCCTGGCGATGGGGCTCTTGACAAGAGTAATCTTTACAGTTTCGCGCATATTATTGCCCTTTTTTTAACCAATTTACTAAATAGAACCAGCGTCTCATTCCGTCGAGGTTGTAAACAAGAAAATCTCAATAGTGAAACCGCTATTCGCACCCCCAACGATGATGAAACCTAAGCGTTGATTTCTTCCAGAGTCTTCCCCCTGCGGGCGGCAAAATCAGCAGCGCTTCTCAGGTGTTTAAGACCGGCGATCGTTGCCTTTACCACGTTGTGAGGATTGTGAGATCCAAGGCACTTAGTCAAAATGTTCTGTATCCCAGCGGCCTCTAAAACGGCCCTCACTGCGCCACCTGCAATAAGCCCGGTCCCAGGGGCCGCAGGCTTAAGAAGCACAGCGCCGGCCCCCCAATTGCCAATAACCTCATGGGGTATCGTGGATTCGACAATAGCCACTGTCTTCATCTCTCTTTTTGCCCTCTCAACCCCTTTCTTTATTGCTTCGGGGACTTCATTAGCCTTGCCCAGAGCGCTTCCCACCTGCCCCTTGCCGTCTCCCACAACAACAATGGCACTGAAGCTAAAACGCCTTCCGCCCTTAACAACCTTTGCCACTCGGCTTATATGGACAACTTTTTCAATAAGCTGCTTTTCCTGCTCTTCCCTAAACAATGTAACTTCCCCCCCCTCAGAAATTCAGCCGCTAGTATGCTGCAATCAGAAATCCAGGCCAGCTTCCCGCGCCCCATCAGAAAGCGACCTTATCCTGCCATGATAAAGAAAGCCGTTACGGTCAAAAACCACCCTTGAAATCCCTTTTTCCTTGGCACGCTCGGCTATAACATTACCGATAATCGCAGCCCCTTCTTTGCATCCACCCTTATTCCCAATCCTTGCTCGAAGTTCCTTTGAAAGAGAAGAAGCATCTATAAGGGTTACACCCTTGTCGTCATCAATAATCTGTGCGTAAATATGTCTGGAGCTTCTGAAGACGCACAGCCGGGGTCTATCACCTGTTCCACGAACATTTTTCCGAACCCGCCTTTGCCTTCTGTGCCGAGCTTCGGCCCTCCTATTGCTGTCCATAACGATTAATCCTTCCCTCTTTTCTATTTAGCGCCCGTCTTCCCGGCCTTTCTCCTGATGATCTCGTCGGCATACTTGATCCCCTTACCCTTATAAGGCTCAGGAGGTCTCAGCCCCCTTATATAGGCAGCAGTCTTACCCAAAAGCTCCCTGTCAATGCCGCTCAATAACAGTTTTGTCTTCTCCGCCTTGGCGTCAATCCCATCAGGCAGTGGGACATTCACCGGGTGGGAAAAACCAAGGTTAAAGACTGCGGTCCTGCCGTTCATCTCAACCCGGTAACCGACCCCCACTATCTCCATCGCCCTTTCAAAGCCCGTCGAAACCCCTGTTATCATGTTGGCAATGAGTGCACGTGTCAGACCATGCAGGGCACCGATATCCCGCGAGTTTCCCTCAACGGAAACCTTAACAAGACCGTCCTCCACAGCAACACCTACAGAGGGATGAATGGCTCTCTTAAGCAAGCCCTTAGGTCCCTTGACGCTTATGGAACCCACCTCCAGGCTGACGTTTACATTCTTCGGTATAATAATTGGCTTCTTGCCAATGCGTGACATTTATAGCCTCCCCAAAAAACCTCGGTCCGTCATCACCATACGGAGCATAAAACCTCTCCGCCAAGACCGGCCTTGCGCGCCTCTTTCTCGGTCATTATTCCCCTGGAAGTAGTAATGATGCTAACGCCGTATCCACCCAAGACACTTGGCAAATCATCCTTACTGGCATAGACGCGGCACCCTGGCTTGCTGACCCGTTTCAAGCCATCAATCACAGGTGAACCGTCTTCACTATATTTAAGGTAAAACCTTATTACCTTATGATTGTCTTCATTGATAATTTTAAAATTTTTAACAAATCCTTCACTTTTAAGTATCTTAGCTATCCCTAGCTTAAACTTTGACAAAGGAACATCCGCAACCTCGTGTGAGGCATTTAGGGCGTTCCTTATTCTCGTCAGCATATCAGCGACCGGGTCAGTCATCGTCATCTTAGGTACTCCTTGGATTTTCTGGAAAACCTTTAAAAGTTACCAGCTTGACTTAACCACGCCAGGTATCTCTCCCCTGGACGCGAGATTACGGAAACAGATCCTGCATATACCAAACTTCCTAATGAAGGCCCTGCTTCTGCCGCAAATAGGACAACGGTTATAGTCCCGTGTGGAAAACTTCTTCTCTCTCTGAGCCTTTATAATCAGCGCCGTTCTAGCCAAAGCAACCTCCCTGTTAATTACGGAATGGCATCCCAAGCTCCCGGAGGAGGAAAGTAGCCTCTGCGTCCGATCTTGCACTTGTCACGATAGAGATGTTCAAACCCTTGACCTTCTCCACCTTATCATATTGAATCTCCGGGAAGATTATGTGTTCCTTAATGCCGAGAGTGCAATTGCCCCTGCCATCAAAGATCTTGCCGGAAATCCCCCTAAAGTCCCTGACTCTCGGGAGAGCGACGTTAAAAAGCTTATCCAGAAATTCGTACATAAGCGTCCGTCTCAGAGTAACCATACAGCCTATGGGCATACCCTGGCGCAGCTTAAAAGTCGCAATAGACCTTCTGGCCTTAGTAACAACGGCCCTCTGGCTCGCAATAAGACTTAACTCATCAACGCCTGCATCAATGATCTTTACGTTCTGAATGGCCTCACCCAACCCCATATTCAGAGTGACCTTTTTAAGACGCGGCACAGCCATAATATTGTCGTACCCAAATTCCTTGGTCATTCTGGGCACCACCTCCTCGATATACATCTTCTCAAGTCGAGACAATTGAACCTCCTACCCCTTAAGCTCTATGATTTCCATACATAGAAAAAGAATTGGGTGACTGCCTATCGGTCCAACGGTTCGCCGCACTTCTTACAGACCCTTACCTTTGAGCCGTCTTCAAGGATACGCTTACCTATTCTGGTACGCTCCGCGCATTTACCGCAGACAATCATAATGTTAGATATATGAATCGGGGCCTCTTTTTCAATGATTCCACCCTGCGCCACCTTGGCGTTAGCCCTACTATGTCTCTTCACCATATTGAGCTTCTCAACGACTACCCGCCCCTTTACAGAGTCAACCATCTTCACAGCGCCGATCTTACCCTTTTCTTTGCCGGATATGACCATCACCTTGTCATTCTTCTTAACAGCCGGATGCTTAGTGAACAATTTTCTTACCCCCACCGCCCCCTATGACGAGAGCTCTAAAGTACCTCTGGCGCAAGTGATACTATCTTCATAAAGTTCCTTGCCCGGAGCTCCCTTGCCACAGGCCCGAAAATCCTTGTGCCAATAGGTTCTTTTTGTAAATTGATCAAGACCGCAGAATTGTCGTCGAACTTGATATATGATCCGTCCGGTCTCCTGACTTCCTTGGTTGTTCGAACAACAACAGCTCGAGCGACATCGCCCTTCTTGACCTTAGAATTAGGTAGAGCATCCTTAATGGAAACGATTATAACGTCACCGACCGTTGCGTATCTGCGCCTTGTTCCTCCAAGCACCTTTATGCAAAAGAGCTCCTTAGCGCCCGAATTATCAGCAGCCTTCAATCTTGTTTGCATCTGTATCATTTTGAAAACTCCACAAATCCAACCCTGGCTAATCCCTAAACTTCCTGCTCTGCCTTCTTGAGTATCTCAAGCACACGCCATCTTTTAAGCCTGCTCAAAGGCCGACTTTCAATGATACGAACCAGATCACCAACTCCGCACCGGTTCTCGGGATCATGTGCAAAAAATTTAGAGTGCCTCCTGAAATATTTCCCATATAACGGATGTCTAGTCAGACGCTCAACCATTATCACCGCCGTCTTGTTCATCCTGTTGCTGACCACTGTTCCGGTAAGTTTTTTCTTAATACCGCGATCTGTCATCTCACCCACGCGCCTCTCCTGTCTATCATGACCTGCGTGACTCGCGAAGAATCGTTTTTACTCTAGCCAAATCCTTCTTCGTCTTTCCCATCATAGCAGTATTGCCGAGCTGTCCTGTTGCCTTCTGAAATCTTAAGTTAAAAAGCTCTTCCTTAAGATCCCTCTCCTTTTCAAGGAGTTCTTTATTGCCAAGATCTCTAATTTCCTTCGCTTTCATCTTATTGCACGCTCCTCGAGACAAACCTGGTAGCAAAAGGAAGTTTGTGGCTTGCAAGCCTAAGTGCCTCAGCAGCGTCAGCCCTGGAGACACCTTCCATCTCAAATAGTATCCTTCCGGGCTTGACCACAGCAACCCAACCTTCGGGAGCGCCCTTTCCTTTGCCCATCCTAGTCTCAAGAGGCTTTTTGCATATGGGCTTGTCAGGAAAAACCCTGATCCAGATCTTTCCCCCGCGTCTCACATGCCTGGTTACGGCAATACGCCCAGCCTCGATCTGTTGGGCAGTCATGAAGCCGCACTCCATTGCCTGAAGCCCAAAATCGCCAAACTCAAGGGAACCGCCCCTAAGCGCCCTGCCCCTCATCCTACCCTTCTGCATCTTGCGGTATTTAACCTTCTTTGGGCTAAGCATCTCCTTCGCTACCCTCTTTTCATCTTTTCGGGTAAAATCTCACCCTTGAATATAATCACCTTGACACCGATAACGCCATAAGTGGTAAAGGCCTCGGCAAAACCATAGTCTATATCAGCCCTCAGAGTGTGAAGTGGGACCCTTCCCTCCCTGTACCATTCTGCGCGAGCCATCTCCGCACCACCGAGCCGGCCGGCACAGGCGATTTTAATGCCCTGTGCCCCAAACCGAAGCGCAGAACTAACCGCCTTTTTCATGGCCCTTCTAAACGCAACCCTTCTCACAAGCTGCAAAGCCACATTTTCAGCAACGAGTTGAGCCTCAACCTCGGGCTTACGTACTTCCTGGATATCAATAATAATCTCATGTCCAGTTTTCTTATCCAGATCGCGCTTCAGCTTTTCGATTTCAGCGCCCTTTTTCCCGATTACAATACCCGGCCTTGCAGTCAGTATCCTGACCCTTACTTTGCTTGCGGCACGTTCAATCTCAATGCGAGCAACTCCAGCCTGCGAAAGCCTCTCCTTGAGAAATCTCCTGATCTTATAGTCTTCAAAGACGTACCGTGCATAATCCTTACCTGCAAACCAGCGTGAATCCCAGGTCTTAGTGATCCCAAGTCTGAAGCCGATAGGATGAACTTTCTGTCCCAATCAACACCTCCACCCCTAAACATTAATCAATAATAAATCGAGAAACCTCTTGCGGTATAAACTTAATCCCCCACCACAACTGTAAGGTGGCTAGTACGCTTTCGTATTCTGGTAGCCCTTCCAAGTGCACGGGGCTGCCATCTCTTCATAACCGGCCCCTCATCTGCAAACACCCTCTTTACCAAAAGGGAGTCAACATCAGCGCCACTGTTCTGAACAGCGTTAGCGACTGCAGAATTGATTAGCTTTCCCAATAACCTGCTGCCCTTACTTGGTGAGAATGTCAACATGTTCAGGGCCGACTCAACCCTCTTCCCCCTCACCTCATCCATGACTAGCCTCACCTTACGGGGAGAAATCTTCACAAAACGCGCTATTGCCTTTGTTTCCATTACTTCTTGCCCTTCAACTTAGTTTTCTTATCCCCGGAATGACTGAAAAATGTCCTGGTCGGGGCGAACTCACCCAGCTTATGCCCCACCATATCCTCAGTAACAAAGACGGGCAGGAATTTCTTGCCATTGTGAACAGCGAAGGTCAGTCCCACAAACTCCGGAATGATGGTTGACCTGCGCGACCAGGTCTTTATAATCCTACGACTCTGTTGCTCCACGGCCAATTGTGCCTTCCTGGCAAGATGACCGTCCACAAAAGGCCCTTTCTTAAGCGATCTAGGCAAGATCTACCTCCTCTGACATTCAATGAATTGCAGATTACTTCCCGCGCTTCTTTACAATAAATTTATCGCTTCTCTTCTTACCCCTGGTCTTAAAACCCTTGGTAGGAACCCCCCAAGGAGTCACTGGATTCCTACCTCCGGAAGTCTTACCTTCACCGCCACCATGGGGGTGATCAACAGGGTTCATTGCGACTCCTCTTACGTGGGGCCTACGACCAATCCATCTGTTCCGGCCGGCCTTACCGATTGAGATGTTCTCATGATCAAGATTACCAACCTGCCCAACAGTTGCGCGGCACTCCACAAGAACCATCCTGACCTCCCCAGAGGGGAGTTTAATCTGCGCGTATCTTCCCTCTTTGGCCATGAGCTGCGCGTAACTTCCAGCGCTTCTAGCAAACTGCCCACCGTGGCCCGGATTTAGCTCGACATTATGCACATAGGTGCCGAGAGGTATCTCCTTTAGAGGCAGTGCATTCCCGATCTTAACCTCGGAACCGGCCCCCGACGTGATAATATCGCCGGTTTGCAACTTGCTGGGCGCAATTATGTAACGCTTCTCACCGTCGGCATAGCTTAAAAGCGCAATGTTAGCACTACGATTGGGATCATATTCGACCCCCGCAACTCTCGCTGCAATCCCGTCCTTATTACGACGAAAGTCAATCAGCCTGTAAAGCCTTCGACTGCCTCCGCCCCTGTGCCGGGCAGTTACTCTCCCGAGGCAATTCCGTCCTCCGGTTTTCTTGATTCGAACCAGCAGGCTACGCTCAGGTTCCTTTTTAGTAATCTCCTCGAAGGTGGAGACCGTATGGAATCTTCTTCCCGGGGAAGTAGGATTATGCGCCTTGATACCCATTTTTCAACTCCGTTTTATACTCGTAATATGCTGCAAGGCCTATATTCCCTGGAAGAATTCAACATTCTCTCCAGGCGCCAAACGAACTATTGCCTTCTTCCAATCGGATCTCTTCCCGACACTTTTACCTACCCTTCGGTCTTTACCGATGACATTAAGGGTATGCACGTCAATCACCTTGACCTTCAAGAGCCGACTGACGGCCTCTCGGATCTCAATCTTATTAGCATCCTTATGCACCTTTAAGACGATCTGGTTCGAGCGTTCCTTAAGCATAGTTGCCTTTTCTGCAACATGCGGCTCTCTTATAACCTGATAAATATCCACTATGGAACCAAAGCCTCCTGTATCTTTACAATCGCAGGTTGTTCCAGCATGACCGAATCATATTTGAGCAAGTCGTAAACATTTACACCCTCGCTTCTCATAACCTTGATGAGAGGCATATTTCGAGAGGCGAGATCGAGATTATCTCTTTGGCCGTCGGTTACTATCAGGGCCTTGCCGATCTCGAATTTCTTCAGTATGTCTGCAAACTTCCTGGTCTTGCGTTCAGGGAGGTCAAAATGGTCAACAACCACCAATTTATTATTCTTAAGCTTATCAGTTAGGGCTATTCGCAGGGCTGATTTCCTGACCTTTTTTGGAACTTTTGTCGCATAACTTCTGGGAATGGGCCCAAATGCTACCCCTCCTCCTCTTCTTGTAGGAGAGTTGGCTCCTCCAGCCCTGGCCCTGCCGGTTCCCTTCTGTTTGTAAAGCTTTTTCCCCGAGCACGAAACCATTGACCTGGTCTTCGCGGCTGCTGTTCCTGACCTTCGCCCGTTCATCTGGCTCACTGCGACCTGGTGAAGGATATAGGGTTTAACCTCAACATCGAAGACCTCATCGTTGAGATTCAGCTCCGTGATCTTTTCCCTGGAAATATTATATACATCCACAACAGTCATTTTAACGCCTCGCTGTTCTTATGGGACCATGCGCACTTCAACCACGTTATTGATGCCTCCAGGCACAGCGCCCTTAAGAAGTATCACGCCCATCTCTGGCCTTACGTCAATAACCTCGATGTTCTTTATCGTAACCCGCTGGTTGCCAAGGTGACCAGCCATCTTCTTTCCCTTGATGACCCGTCCGGGAGTCGTATTGCAGCCAATTGAGCCTGAACTCCTATGGACCTTGGAGCCGTGCCCGTCTCGGCCCCCGGAAAAACCCCAGCGCTTCATAACTCCGGCAAAACCTCTACCCTTGCTCAAGCCGCTGACATGAACTCTGGATCCAATCTGGAAAACATCAGCGCCAATTTCCTGTCCGAGCTCAAAGCTATTGGAATCGTCAACCCTGATCTCCTTCAGGAACGAATAGCAAGTTCCGCCAGATTTCTTGAAGTGACCCTTCAGAGGCTTTGAGACCCTGCTCTCCTTCTTGGTCTCGAATCCTACCTGGATTGCGCAGTATCCATCCTTGTCAAGGCTCTTTTTTTGAGTGACTACGCATGGCCCTATCTTAACAATACTAACGGGAAAACTCCTTCCCTCGTCAAGAAAGTACCTCGTCATACCAAGCTTCTTACCAATCAGTTTGCTGACCATGAGATTCAGCTCCCAAATAACTACTCTTACAGCTAAAGTTTTATCTCAACGTCCACACCGGCGGCCAGATCCAGCTTCATAAGTGCATCAACCGTCTGAGGCGTAGGCTCCAGAATATCCAAAAGGCGTTTATGGGTCCTTATTTCAAACTGCTCCCTTGACTTTTTGTCAACATGGGGCGACCTCAGTACGCAGAACTTATTCTTCCTAGTGGGCAACGGTATTGGGCCCGCAACTCTTGCCCCGGTCGTCCTTGCCGTATCCACTATCTCAACAGCCGACTGATCCAACAGCTTGTGATCATAGCCCTTAAGCCGGATGCGTATTTTCTGGCTGGTAATCATCTAATTATCCCCTATTCTATTATCTCACTGACGACGCCGGCCCCTACGGTACGACCGCCTTCTCGGATGGCAAACCTCAACTCCTTCTCCATCGCTATCGGCGTTATCAACGATACCTCTAACGATACATTGTCCCCAGGCATCACCATCTCTACTCCATCAGGCAGCTTCGCCACTCCCGTCACATCCGTAGTCCTGAAATAATACTGTGGCCTGTACCCGTTGAAAAACGGAGTGTGCCGCCCTCCCTCTTCCTTTGTCAGTATGTACGTCTCCGCTTTGAACTTCGTGTGCGGCGTTATACTCTTAGGCGCCGCCACTACCTGCCCTCGCTCAACGTCTTCTCTCTTTATCCCTCTTAACAATACCCCTATGTTGTCCCCTGCTTGACCTTGATCCAGTACCTTCCGGAACATCTCTACCCCGGTGCATACCGTCTTTATGGTCTCCTTTATCCCCACTATCTCAACTTCATCCCCTACCTTGACTATCCCTCTCTCCACTCGTCCCGTCACCACCGTCCCACGCCCGCTTATCATGAATACGTCCTCTATAGGCATCAAAAACGGCTTCTCTGTGTCACGCACAGGCTCAGGTATGTAGCTGTCTATAGCTTCCATCAAATCAAATATCGGCTTCGCCTCCGCCGAATCACAATCATCACTCTCAAGCGCCTTTAACGCACTGCCCCGTATAATCGGTATCTCATCCCCAGGAAATTCATACTTCGTCAGAAGCTCACGAAGCTCTAACTCCACCAGCTCGATCAACTCAGGATCATCCACCATGTCACACTTGTTCAAAAATACCACTACGCTCGGCACACCTACCTGCCTCGCCAGCAATATGTGCTCCCTGGTCTGCGGCATAGGCCCATCATCTGCCCCCACTACCAGTATCGCACCGTCCATCTGCGCAGCTCCCGTTATCATGTTCTTGATATAGTCAGCATGACCGGGACAGTCCACGTGCGCATAGTGCCTGTTCTTCGTCTCATATTCTACATGCGCCGTCGCTATAGTTATTCCCCTGGCTTTCTCCTCCGGAGCTTTGTCTATCTGGTCAAACGGCACATACTCAGCAAATCCCTTCTTAGCTAAATGCTTCGTTATAGCCGCTGTCAATGTCGTCTTCCCATGGTCTATATGCCCTATCGTCCCCACATTTACGTGCGGTTTCTTCCTCTCAAATTTCTTCTTTCCCATCTCACTCCCTCCTCAAAATTGCCTTGCGTCCCCATTCATGGGATAACTCTTTAGACTGTGTCTCCAAGGGCATCTAATCTAAGCACATAGTTACCATCGGTAATGAGCAAAGGCCTTATTGGCCTCGGCCATCTTGTGAGTGTCTTCTTTCTTCTTTATCGCGGAGCCGCGCAGATTGGCGGCATCAATCAACTCTCCCGCCAGCTTTGCGGCCATGGTTTTTTCACCTCTGGACTTGGCAAAACCTATTATCCACCTCATACTCAATGCCAGCTTTCGCCCAGGTGCAACCTCTGTAGGAACTTGATAGGTAGATCCTCCTACCCTCCTGGATTTCACCTCAACCACGGGTTCAACGTTCTGAACCGCCTTTTGAAAAATGGGAAGGGGGTCCTGTTTCGTCTTTTCGCCTATGATGTCAAGGGCATCATAGAGAATAGACTGGGCCACACTTTTCTTGCCTTTTTTCATAAGGTTGTTGATGAACTTAGCGGCCAGCATGCTATTATATTTCCAGTCCGCCGCTATAGCTCTCTTCTCTACTACTCTTTTCCTTGGCATCGAATCTCTCCAAAACTGTGATTTTTCACAAGCAGCCGCGCAGCCTAAATCTTCTTAGGTCTCTTGGCGCCGTATTTAGATCTTCCCTGCCGGCGGTCGCTTACTCCGGTAGTATCCATAGTGCCCCTGATAATATGATACCTCACGCCTGGGAGGTCTTTCACCCTACCACCTCTAATCAGGACCACCGAATGCTCCTGCAGATTATGCCCTATTCCGGGTATATAGGAGGTAACCTCTATACCGTTGGTGAGCCTTACCCTTGCCACCTTCCTTAAAGCGGAGTTTGGCTTTTTAGGGGTTGATGTATAAACTCTAACACAAACACCACGCTTTTGAGGTGCACCCTGCAATGCCGGCGTTTTTACCTTTTTTCTCGGTTGAATCCGGCTCTTTTTAACAAGCTGATTAACAGTAGGCATAACTTGACCTCACTTTATCTGCCACTACATCTCGAAAATATTGCCAACCTGAAAACTGGCGAACCAAAAAAGACTTTTTTACAATTAATTCCTGCCGCTGTCAACAGTTTTTTTCTGACAAAAACCTAATCAGCGATTCTCATCTCTATATCTCTGTAGGACTTCACCCCCGTCCCAGCAGGGATTAGGCGTCCCATAATCACGTTTTCTTTCAGTCCCTTAAGGTAGTCAACCTTTCCCGCGATAGCCGCATCGGAGAGGACCTTGGTTGTTTCCTGGAATGATGCAGCAGAGATAAAACTTTCAGTGCTCAAGGAAGCCTTGGTTATCCCCAGAAGAAGAGGCTCGGCAGTCGCCGGGGCAAGACCATTTTCAATGAGCTTGTTATTCTCCTCTTCGAAACGCCATTTCTCTATGTTTTCACCTAGCAGGAACTGCGAATCCCCTGCCATGGTAACTGTCACCTGACGCAGCATCTGCCTCACTATAACCTCAATGTGCTTATCATTTATGCGCACACCCTGGAGCCTGTAAACCTCCTGTACCTCGTCAACAAGGTACTTCGCCAGATCCTTCACTCCCCTGATTCTCAATATATCGTGAGGATTCACTGATCCATCCATCAGAGGTTCGCCGGCCCTTACGAAGTCGCCCTCCAGAACACTTATATGCTTGCCCCTTGGAACGAAGTATTCAACCGGCTCGCCTATCTCGGGAATGATGGTCATCTTCCTCTTGCCCTTTGAATACTTGCCAAATGATACTAACCCGTCTATTTCACTAATTATTGTTGTCTCCTTTGGTTTTCTAACCTCAAAGAGTTCAGCTACCCTCGGAAGACCGCCGGTAATATCCTTTGTCTTGGTAGTCTCCCTGGGTATCTTGGCAAGGATGCCTCCGGCTCCGACAAAATCTCCCTCATTAACCATAATGATCGCTCCAATGGGAAGATAATATCGCGCTTCGGCGGTTGCACTGCCTGGAAGCTTTGCGGTCCTGCCGCCTGAATCCTTTATGGAGATCCTGGGCCTTATCTCGGGATCCTTTGGCTCAACAATAACTCGGCTGATCTTTCCTGTTACCTTATTACGCTTCTCCTGCATGGTGTGCCCTTCAATTACATCACCAAACTTAACCATGCCGGAAACCTCTGTGATAATAGGTATCGTGAAGGGATCCCATTCGGCAAGTACCTGACCGGAATCAACCGAACCGCCGTCCCTGACCTTCAGGGTCGCACCATAGATAATAGGATAACGCTCGATCTCTCTGTGTCCTTTGCCCATGATAGAGATCTCTCCATTTCGATTCATTACTGTGAGTGTGCCCTCCTGGTTTTCTACCGTCTTCAGGTTAAGGTACTTCACCGTACCGGTTATCCTGGGCTGGATAGTAGATTGCTCAACGGCCTTGCTGGCGGTACCACCGATGTGGAAGGTTCTCATGGTAAGCTGGGTTCCAGGCTCACCGATTGACTGGGCAGCCACTATCCCAACGGGTTCTCCGATATTAACCTCATGCCCGTGCGCCAGATCCCTTCCGTAGCATTTCTTACAAACACCCGATCTCGCATCACATGTAAGCACCGATCTTATCAATACCCTTTCAACTCCGGACTGTTCAATAATTTCCACTCTGGACTCTGTGATCTCATCATTTGCCTTTACAAGCACCTCGCCCGTGACAGGGTCAACAATATCGCGCAATGCCACTCTTCCCAGGATACGCTCGCCGACCCTCTGAAGGATTTCTCCGCCTTCAACCAGTGCATCTACCCAGATCCCGTCAGTGGTCCCGCAATCCTCTTGTGTTACGATGGCGTCCTGTGCTACGTCCACAAGCCTTCTGGTCAGATAGCCTGAGTTAGCAGTCTTTAGTGCGGTATCAGCGAGTCCCTTTCTGGCTCCATGGGTTGATATAAAGTACTGAAGGACAGTCAATCCCTCTCTGAAGTTAGATGTAATCGGAGTCTCTATGATCTCGCCGGATGGTTTTGCCATGAGACCTCTCATGCCGGCAAGCTGCCGCATCTGGTCCTTGCTTCCTCTCGCGCCTGAATCGGACATCATGTAGATAGCGTTGAAACTGGGAACTTCAATGCTCTTGCCGTCACCGCCGACAACCTTCTCTACCGACATCTCCTTCATCATCTCCAACGCGACCGATTCCGTTGAGGAGGCCCATATATCAACCACCTTGTTGTACTTCTCACCGTCGCTGATGATACCTCCGACCCACTGCTCATCAATCTTGCGGATCTCGTTTTCAGCCTTTTCGATTATGCTCGCCTTCTTTTTGGGTATAACCATATCCTTCATTGCTATAGATATCCCCGAAACTGTTGCATATTTGTAGCCTATGTCCTTAAGTCTGTCGGCAAGAATGACTGTGTCTTTGATCCCCGCTTTTCTGTAGGACTCGTTTATGAGTGTTCTGAGCTCCTTCTTAGTCATTACCCTGTTTACCAGAGAAAAAGGCAGAGAGGATGCTACGGCCTCATGGAGTAGTATTCGTCCGGTCGTTGTGTCAACAAGGACCCCTTTCATCCTCACCTTAATCGCAGCGTGAAGGTCAACATGCCCCGCGTCGTAAGCCATCCTGACCTCTTCAGGATCTGAGAAGATCTTACCCTCTCCCTTTGCAAACGGTCTTTCACGGGTCATGTAGTAGATCCCGAGCACTATGTCCTGGCTAGGGACAATAATAGGATCTCCATGAGCGGGGGAAAGGATGTTGTTGGTTGACATCATCAATACCCTGGCCTCGATCTGCGCCTCAATGGAAAGCGGCACGTGCACAGCCATCTGATCGCCGTCAAAATCCGCATTAAAGGCTGTACAGACAAGAGGATGGAGCTGTATAGCCTTTCCTTCAATCAGTATCGGCTCAAATGCCTGGATACCCAGTCTGTGAAGAGTCGGCGCCCTGTTTAGAAGAACACAGTATTCGCGCACCACTTCGTCAAGGGCATCCCATACCTCAGGGACCTCCTTTTCTACCATCCTCTTGGCGTTTTTTATCGTTGGGGCTTGCTGTTTTTCATCAAGTTTATTGTAAATAAAAGGTTTAAAGAGCTCCAAGGCCATCTTCTTGGGAAGCCCGCACTGATGCAATCTCAGGTTTGGCCCGACAACGATAACGGAGCGCCCTGAATAATCCACTCTTTTCCCTAAAAGGTTTTGCCTGAACCTGCCCTGTTTACCCTTGAGCATGTCGCTCAAGGATTTAAAAGGTCTCTTGTTTGGACCAGTGACCACCTTGCCTCTGCGGCCATTGTCAAACAGTACGTCAACAGACTCCTGAAGCATGCGCTTTTCATTTCTTACAATAATGTCAGGCGCATTGAGCTCAAGGAGTCTTTTCAGGCGGTTGTTTCTGTTGATCACTCGTCTGTAGAGATCGTTAAGGTCAGAGGTTGCAAATCTTCCACCGTCGAGGGGGACCAGAGGTCTTAAATCAGGCGGAAGCACGGGAATGACGTTAAGTATTGTCCATTCAGGCTTGTTCTTGGACTCTCTGAAGGCGTCAATAATCTTGAGTCGCTTTGCCAGTTTCTTCCTCTTGGCCTCGGACTTGGTGCTCAGCATCTCACTTCTGAGAGTCTCAGAGAGTTCCTCGAGGTTGAGGCTTCTAAGCATGTTTTGAATTGCCTCTGCACCGATTCCAAATTCAAATCTATCCCCGAAATCGGCCAGATTCTGCCTGAGCTGTTCGTCTGAGAGCAGGGTTCCCTTAATAAGCGGGGTGTCCTTTGGGTCAATTACGATATAATTTTCAAAATACAGGATTCTCTCCAAGTCCTTAAGCGTCAAATCGAGCAAATTCCCCACTTTTGAAGGCAGGCATTTTAGAAACCATATATGGGCAACAGGGGCTGCCAGCTCAATATGTCCAAGCCTTTCACGACGCACCTTAGTTTGAATGACCTCTACGCCGCATTTCTCACACACGATGCCGCGGTGCTTCATCCTTTTATATTTGCCGCAGTTGCATTCGTAATCTTTGATGGGACCAAAGATCTTGGAGCAGAAAAGACCATCTCTTTCAGGCTTGAAGGTCCTATAGTTAATAGTTTCAGGCTTCTTTACCTCTCCGTGGGACCACTCTCTTATCTTCTCGGGAGAGGCCAGAGAAATCCTGATTGCATTGTAACTTGACGGATCCTTGGGTTTTGAAAAATAGCTATATATTTCTTCCACTTTTTGTTCCTTCCTGCCTAAATCTTAACAAGGCATTACCTTAACAAAAACGCATAATTATTTATCGCCAAAATTAAGATTCCTGAATTTGATTCTCTTCAAAAAGCTGGATATCCAGGGTCAAGCTCTGCAGCTCCTTCATCAAGACCTTGAAGGACTCGGGCAGACCGGCCTCAAGGACATTGTTTCCCTTGACGATTCTTTCATACATCCTTGTCCTTCCTGCAACGTCGTCAGACTTTACTGTCAAAAATTCCTGCAGGGAATACGCGGCACCGTATGCCTCCATCGCCCACACTTCCATCTCCCCGAGCCTCTGACCACCAAACTGAGCCTTGCCGCCCAGGGGCTGTTGTGTCACCAGGGAATAGGGTCCAATTGACCGGGCATGGAGTTTATCATCAACGAGGTGATGGAGCTTAAGAATATACATTACACCGACGGTAATCTGCTGATCAAATTTCTCACCTGTCCTCCCGTCATAGAGGGTGGCCTGTCCTGATTCAGGAAGCCCTGCCTCTTTGAGGAGGGCCCTTATCTCCTTTTCCTTTACGCCGTCAAAGACCGGCGTTGCCATGGGTACGCCATCTCTGAGAAGCTTCGCAGTCTGGAACACGTCCTCATTGGATGCCTTGTCAACGTAATTAGCGTACTCCTTCGGGGAGAGGATACCCTTCAGTTTCTCCCTGATTGCATCGCTAGCCGCAACCTTATCGACTAGTTCTCCTAACTGCCTTCCCAGTTCTCTGGACGCCCATCCAAGATGTGTCTCCAGTACCTGCCCCACGTTCATTCTTGAAGGAACTCCAAGGGGATTTAGAATGATATCAACGGGGGTGCCGTCCGGGAAATAAGGCATATCCTCTATGGGAAGTATCCTCGAAAGGACGCCCTTGTTCCCGTGTCTTCCAGCCATCTTGTCTCCGACAGAGAGCTTCCTCTTTACGGCGATATAGACTTTGACCATTTTTATTACGCCAGGGGGAAGCTCGTCACCCTGACCGAGTCTTGCTATCTTTTCTTCAAATAATGATTCAATGCGATTGACCTTCTTGGAGTAATGATCTAATACCTTTTCCACCTTCTCTATGACGTCCATAGGTGCCTTGATGTCGGCCCCGGACCACGCCTGCAAATCTACCCTCTGAAGGTCCTCAATCTTTATAGCTTTTCCGGACTTAAGGAGCACATTCCCGGTACCTCTTTCAACAAGATCTGTCTTAAGCTTTAGCCCAAGCAGGAAGTCTTTAAGCTTCTCCCTTACGCTTCTGCCGATTACATCAAGCTCGTCATTGAGGTCTTTCTCTAGTCTTTTCCTCTCAGTCAGTTCAACCGCGAGGCTTCGCTGGTCCTTCTCCACGCCGCGCCTTGAAAAGACCTTTGCGTCAATAACAATACCCTCCACCCCTGGCGGCACCCTCAGTGAGCTATCTTTCACGTCGCCTGCCTTGTCACCAAATATGGCCCTCAGAAGCTTTTCCTCCGGCGAAAGCTGGGTCTCCCCCTTGGGTGTGATCTTTCCAACAAGGATATCACCGTGCTTTACCTCGGCACCTATTTTAACGATTCCACTTTCATCAAGGTTCTTTAGGGCATCCTCCCCGACGTTAGGTATATCTCTAGTGATATCTTCCTTGCCAAGCTTAGTGTCCCTTGAGACCACCTCAAACTCCTCGATGTGGAGTGAGGTGTAGATATCCTCAAGCACCACGCGTTCGCTTATGAGTATGGAATCCTCAAAGTTAAATCCGCCCCAAGACATGAAGGCAACCATCACGTTTTGCCCCAGGGCAAGTTCCCCAAGTTCGGATGCGGGACCATCGGCAATAATCTGCCCTTTCTTGATAACATCTCCTATCATTACAATAGGCTGCTGGTTATAACAGCTATTCTGATTCGACCGCTTAAACTTAATTAGCTTGTATATCTCAACCTCGGAGTCATCCTTGTCGTTACCCCCGTTTGATCGAATGACAATACGCGATCCGTCCACATCCTCAACTATGCCATCTTTCCTTGCGACGACTGATGTGCCTGAATCCCTGACAACAACCGCCTCTATGCCGGTTCCAACAAGCGGAGCTTTGGACTTCAGCAGCGGAACCGCCTGCCTCTGCATATTGGAGCCCATGAGTGCCCTGTTGGCATCGTCATGTTCCAAGAATGGGATAAGGGACGCGGAGACGCTCACCAATTGATTTGGTGAAACGTCCATAAACCTGACTTCGGTAACAGGTGATTTGGACGCCTCTCCCCTTATCCTTACGGTGGCCTCCTCGTTGATAATTCGGCCGTTTGCGCTCAACGGGACATTGGCTTGGGCAATTGGAAAGTCTTTCTCCTCAAGGGCGGAGAGATATTCTATCTCTTTTAAAGCGCGCCCTTCCGCGACCTTTCTGTAAGGCGTCTCTATGAAACCGAATTCGTTGACACGCGCATACGTGCTCAGGGAGACTATCAGACCTATATTAGGGCCTTCCGGGGTTTCAATGGGGCATATCCTGCCATAATGAGTCGGATGCACGTCACGCACCTCGAACCCGGCCCTCTCACGTGTCAGGCCTCCGGGTCCCAAGGCGCTCAGTCTTCTCTTATGTGTGACCTCGGAAAGTGGATTTGTCTGATCCATGAACTGAGAAAGTTGGCTGGTTCCGAAGAACTCCTTTACTACAGCAGAAACGGGCTTGGAATTGATGAGGTCATGGGGCATCAGGGTTTCAACCTCCTGAAGACTCATCCTTTCCTTGATGGCACGCTCCATTCTGACAAGCCCTATGCGGTACTGGTTCTCCAGAAGCTCTCCGACACCCCTTACCCGCCTGTTGCCCAAATTGTCTATATCGTCAACCAGCGCCTCAGCAGTCTTTAATTGAATAAGCTCCTTGACCGAGGCGACAATATCCTCACGCCTGAGTGTCCTCATATCCAGCGGTACGTCGAGGCCCAGACGGTAGTTTAATTTCAGTCTCCCAACCTTAGATAGATCGTAAGTATTTATGTTAAAAAACATGTTATGGAGAAACAGCTTTGCCACCTCCGGGGTGGGCGGACTGCTTGGTCGCATCTTTCTGTAGATGTCCAATACGGCCTCATCGGGCTCATCAATCTTGTCCAGCAGCATCGTCTCTCTGATAGTGGGGCTTACGCCTTCAGCCCCAAGAACAATACAGGGAATCTCTGTAACGCCGGCTACCTGAAGTTTCTCTATGAGTTCATTGCTGAGCACACGATTGCATTCGACAAGCACCTCCCCGGTACTGGCGTCAATAATGTCTGACGGAACGACACGGCCTTCAACATCTTCAATATCAATAGGAACCCTGCTGATATTGGCGCTCTGAAGGTCTCTGTGGAGCTTCTTAGTGTATTTATCACCCTTTCTTGCAAGTAATTGGCCTGAGACAGGATCGGTTATATCTTTAGTCAGTTTCGACTGATACAGGTTTTCAATTCTTGCCTCACGCCAGAAACCGCTCTTGTCAATGCCGATTGTCTCTTTCTTGTAAAATTCGGAAAGAATTTCCTCGGTCGTATAGCCGAGGGCCTTCAGTAGAGATGTGACGGGAAATTTTCTCCTTCTGTCAATTCTAACATAGAGGATATCCCTCGGATCGAATTCAAAGTCCAGCCACGACCCTCTAAGTGGGATAATCCTGGCAGAGTAAAGAAGCTTGCCGCTTGCGTGACTCTTTCCTTTGTCATGATCAAAGAAGACGCCGGGGGAGCGATGGAGCTGGCTTACTATCACCCTTTCGGTTCCATTTATTATAAAGGTTCCCCGATCAGTCATAATGGGTATGGAGCCGAAGTAAATCTCCTGCTCCTTTATATACCTTATGCTTCTATTTTCCTTACCGCCTTCGGTATCAAATACAACCAATCGGACAGTGAGCCTCATTGGGGCTTCATAATTGAGTCCCTTGTTAAGGCAATCCTCTTCGTCATACTTAGTGTCTTCGAAGCTGTATTTGACAAATTCCAGCGAGGCCGTCCCAGCGAAGTCCTGAATGGGGAAAACACTTATGAATGCACCCTGAAGGCCGATCTCCTGACGAGCGTCAGGAAGCACATCTTTCTGCAAAAACCTTTCGTAGGATGCCTTCTGCATCTCGATCAAGTTTGGAATACCGACAACATGCTCGATCTTTCCAAAACTCCTTCTCAGGCGCCTTGTAGCGTCTCTCTTGGCTTGCATCCCTTTATAAACCCCGCTTCTCTATGATTGACATCAAACAAAATCCATCTTAAACCGACTGAGGCACGAAGCGCCCCCCAAGAGGAGGGCGCCCTGAAGACTACTGTCTCAGGCTACTACTTAATCTCTACAGTAGCGCCTGCTTCCTCAAGCTGTTTCTTAACGTTCTCAGCCTCTTCCTTGCTAATGCCCTGTTTAACAGGCGCTGGAGCTCCGTCAACAAGGGCCTTTGCCTCCTTGAGGCCAAGGTTCGTTATAGCCCTTACCTCCTTGATGACCTGAATCTTCTTGTCGCCTGCCGCAGCAAGGATGACATCAAATTCGGTCTTTTCCTCTTCCTGAGGCTTAGCCGCCGCAGTGGGTACCCCTGCCATCATAGCAACGGGCGCAGCCGCGCTGACTCCAAACTTATCTTCTAGCTCCTTGACAAATTCAGATAATTCTAGAACCGTCATGTTAGCTATAAAATCAATAACCTCTGCCTTTGATATATCAGCCATTTTATTATTTTCTCCTTTAGTTCAAACTAGCGGCCTAGGCGGCCTCACCTTTCTGCTGCTCTATGGCCTTAAGTGCGTACATGAGCTTTTGAATAACTCCGCTCAAGACTCTCACAAAAGAGCTCGGCACGGCCTGCATCGCCGCAAGTGCCTGGCTCAAAAGAACTTCCCGGGAAGGCAGATCAGAGAGCCTTTTCACCCCATCGGGGCCAAAAGGCCGACCCGAAATCTGACCCGCCTTAATCCTTAGGAATTTAGAGTCCCTTGCGAACTCACTGAGTGCCTTCGCAGCGCCGACTAAATCGCCATAACTTATGGCCACGGCAGAAGGCCCATTCATGAAATCCTTAAGACATGCTGTCTCGTTGTCTTTGCTCGACAACAGCAGAAGACGGTTTTTGACGACCTGAAATTCAGCTTCGCATTTTCTAAGCTCTCCTCTCAGGCGGTTGGTTTCCTCCACAGTGAGTCCTTGATACTCAACCAGGAAGGTTCCTTTGGCCCTCTGCAGCCTTACCTGAAAATCCTCAACAAAATCCTTTTTCTCTTGCCTGTTCATATTCACCTCCTCTCCATGGGAAGACTAAAGTGTCAAAGTCAGAGGCGCGAGATCTGATATACGATACTTAGTCTCGGTAGGCCTTCAATTAAGCCCTGAACAATCTCAAACGCCGAAGGCGTCTTAGATCGCGCAGGCACCTACTGTCTTTGACTAAAGAGTTTACATTGATTAAAGCCAGCCCCTAAAATGCCTCGGTCAAAAAAGCGGAGGACAAGCTAACCATTGCAGGATATCTCTCCCTCAGCCTATTCGAACTTGATTTTACTGAATGGGTTGGCTCCGCCTTTCTTAGTGACTAAGAAGATCCTTGACGGCCGCAGGATCTACCCTTACTCCCGGACCCATCGTTGAAGAAAGCGATATCCCTTTGATATATGTCCCTTTGCTTGTGGATGGCTTAAGACGCATTATTGTCTCGATAAGGGCCGCGATATTTTGAATCAATTTCTCCCAACCGAAAGACACTTTTCCTACAGGGGCGTGAACTATGCCCGCCTTTTCAGCCTTAAAGTCCACCTTCCCGGCCTTTACGTCCTTGACGGCTTTAGCAACGTCAAAGGTCACAGTTCCCAGTTTGGCGTTGGGCATTAAGCCCCTCGGCCCCAAGATCTTCCCGAGCTTTCCTACGCCGCCCATCATGTCAGGGGTTGCAATAGCCTTGTCAAAATCCAGGAAGCCTTTTTGCACCTTTTCAACCAAGTCTTCAGCACCGACAAAGTCAGCACCAGCCTCAAGCGCCTCTTTCTCCTTGTCGCCCTTGGCAAATACCGCAACGGTCACCTTCTTGCCCAGGCCGTTAGGAAGCACAACGGTGCCTCTTACCATCTGATCAGCATGCCTTGGATCCACACCCAGTCTAACCGCCAAATCAACAGTCTCATCAAATTTGGCATAAGATGCCTCAACAGTCAATTTTGCCGCATCTTCAAAGGCATATCTCTTTGATCGGTCAATCTTTTCAGAACCTTCTCTGTATTTCTTGCCCTTTTTAGCCATGTCAATTCTTCCTTAGAACTATTTTCTTATGCAATTTTGAGTTATTTAATGGAGCCAAAAGAGTTGATAATTACTTTTCTAATTTTCCTAAATGATTAATTCTCAACAATGGTGATACCCATGCTTCTGGCGGTTCCCTCTATTGTCTTTACAGCCTTTTCCACGCTGAACGCATTAAGATCCTCCAGCTTAAGCCTAGCGATATCCTCAACCTGCTTACGATTGACCTCTGCTACCTTATTTTTGTTCGGCTCGCTTGAACCCTTTGCAATCTTTGCGGCCTGCTTCAAAAGAACTGAAGCCGGTGGTGTCTTGGTTACAAAGGAAAAGGATCTGTCGGAATATATAGTTATGATCACTGGGATTACAGTCCCCGTCTGATCCTGGGTTTTCGCGTTAAAAGCCTTGCAGAATTCAGCGATATTAACTCCGTGCTGGCCTAGAGCAGGGCCTATGGGAGGAGACGGATTAGCTTGTCCTCCTTTGACTTGTAACTTGACGGAAGCGGTAACCTTTTTTGCCATTAGAAACCTCGCATCTAAATCTTGTTTACCTGTAAAAAATCGAACTCAACGGGAGTAGCGCGCCCGAAAATTGTAATAAGAACCCTCAATTTCTCTTTGTCGGGCTTCACTTCCTCCACTACCCCCTGGAAGTTAGTAAATGGCCCGTCAATAACCCGTATTTCATCACCATCCTCAAATCTAAATTTGGGTTTGGGCCGTGTAATACCTTCCTGCATTTGTTTCAAAATGACCTCGGCTTCCTCATCGGGGATAGGCGATGGCTTGATGCCGCCTCCGACAAATCCGGTCACCTTGGCCGTATCCATAACGGTGTGCCATGTCTCGTCGCTAAGAAACATCTGCACCAGAATATAGCCCGGATAAAACTTGCGCGAAGAGGTCTTCTTTGAACCTTTCTTGAGTTCGATAACCTGTTCTGTGGGAACAAGGATCTGCCCAAAATACTCTACCTGCCCGAGGGTCTTGACGCGCTCTTCCAGGCCCTTCTTGACCTTCATTTCAAAACCTGAGTAGGTATGAACTATGTACCATCTAAGGTCCACTCTCTCCTCCAAGATGGAGATTGATCCGCACTCTTGCGTCTCCGGCGCTCATCCGACCACTAAAAACAAAACGTTAAATATTATCCGATAATTCCCTTAACAAGCTTTATAAGGCCAAAATCCACTATGCCAAGATAAAGTGAGACGATTAAAACTAGAACTATGACAACTGCGGTAGATGCCAAAAGCTCTTTCTTGGTAGGCCATTTAACCTTTTTCAGCTCAATACGCGATTCCTTGAGGAACTTGGTCGCGGTACCAAAAAAGGCGCCTACTGACCTCACTCTATCTCCAATACCTTCATTGCCCTTCTTGTATCCAGCTTTACGAGCTCTACGCCTTTCGTCACTTGATCCGGCCGCCTTTGAAGGAATGACTCCACTCTGATTCTTGGAGTTACGTTCTGCGCTGTTACTTAATGTCGCCTCTTTTTCCAAGCCCAATCTCTCACCGGCACCTTTCATATTACAACTGATCGGCTGAAACCAATCAACTTTGCTCACCATACTCACGGCCCAACAGGTTATCAATACCAAAAAATAAAAGTTGGCAGGCCAGGAGGGATTCGAACCCCCAACACCCGGATTTGGAGTCCGGTGCTCTAGCCGTTAGAGCTACTGGCCTGCATTTTGGCTGATGTTTACTTCGTTTCCTTATGCGAAGTATGTCTTCTACATGAGGCACAATACTTTTTAAACACCAGCTTGTCAGGGGTCTTCCGCTTGTTCTTGGTTGTAGTGTAATTCCTGCTTTTGCACTGCTCACATGCCAATGTTACGATATCACGCATCGGTCCGCCTCACAATCATCCTATTCTATTATCTCACTGACGACGCCGGCCCCTACGGTACGACCGCCTTCTCGGATGGCAAACCTCAACTCCTTCTCCATCGCTATCGGCGTTATCAACGATACCTCTAACGATACATTGTCC
>JBGSUA010000134.1:0-27903 GCA_041753575.1 Desulfatiglandaceae bacterium | reverse complement strand
GTATGTGAATCCGGTTAATTTCTTGAACATATTAACCAAACGTTCATGACAGCAATATTTTGTCACCCCCGAGCATGAAAATCCCCTTTCCCACAGATGAGAGAGCAGACCTCTTTTACTAATCTCTGACCCCTGATCTCTGACCCCTGATCCCTGGGTTGGCGAGTGTGTTTTCACGGTAAAATACTAGCCGGAGGCAAGGGCGATGTCGTGAGGCATTGTCCGAAGGAAGCCCGAGTGCAAGCCCATGAGCCGACGAACAGAAACGGTATGTAAGGCCCAGACTCCGGGTAAGTCAGCACGACATGACAAAGCCCAGGATTCGGGAGATAGGGTAAATGCCGCGGTTGCATGGGGAAAGTTTACGTTCTTATCCGGGGAGATCTGCCTAACGCCCTGGCCCGCAAATATCCATCCGCAGCCGGAGAATGGGCGTGGCAGTATGTCTTTCCGGCCAGGAATCTTTATAATCTATACGCACGTCTTGCAGCAGGGAGGTCACGGCGTCAGAAGTCCGCTTGACGATCTTAACGTTAGATACGCTCAAGCGGCGGGTATGTCAAGCAATATACATAAGCATAATAGGGTCTTATTCATTATAGACAATGCCGTTGAATCGCTCAGGATCAAGAGTTGGATTTTCCGGATGGACAGGAACATCTCTCAGGGATTTTTAGGTTGTAACGCCTCGGCGGTAAGTTCTATAATGAGAAAAATACAAAAAAGGGATGTAAACGGAGGGACTTCCAAATGCCCAAGGCTGGCTTTTCCAGGACCATAGAGGAAATAAACAAGAAGATCAGGGCAGGCAAGGCCGTCGTGGTTACTGCCGAACAGATGGGAGAGATCGTCAAGAGAAGCGGCCCTGTAAAGGCCGCAAAAGAAGTGGATGTTGTCACCACCGGGACCTTTTCTCCTATGTGCTCCTCCGGCGCTTTTATCAATTTCGGTCACTCAAAGCCTACCACAAAGGCCTCAAAGGTCTGGCTTAACGGGGTTCCTGCCTATGCCGGACTGGCGGCGGTGGATATATTTATCGGTGCAACAGAGTCGACCGAAGATGATCCTTTGAACAGAGTTCATCCGGGGCAGTTTAAGTATGGCGGAGGGCATGTTATTCAGGACCTGGTCTCAGGAAAGAAGGTCGAGCTTTTGGCCACGGCCTATGGAACGGACTGCTATCCCAACAGGGAGATAAAAAAGAAGGTGACTCTGGCGGATCTGCCCTATGCCATGCTCTTCAATCCCAGAAACGCGTATCAGAATTACAACTGTGCGGTAAACCTCACTAGCAGAACCATTTACACCTATATGGGGGTCCTAAAGCCCCATGCCGGTAACGCGAATTTTGCTACTGCCGGGCAGTTATCTCCTCTGCTTAATGATCCTTATTATAGAACCATAGGGCTTGGGACCAGGATTTTTATCGGCGGGGCAAAAGGATATGTGGTAGGACCAGGCACCCAGCACAATCCTCGTGCCGCCAGGGGCCCTAACGGTGTTCCTCTGGCGCCCTCAGGCACCATTATGGTGATGGGCGATATGAAGGCCATGGATCCCAGATGGGTTGCCGGGGTTAGTATGTTGGGTTACGGTTGCTCTCTTGCGGTCGGAATAGGCATCCCCATTCCTATTCTGGACGCCGATATGGCGAGATTTACAGGGGTGACCGATGAAGAGATATTCACCCAGGTGATTGATTACGGGGGCGATTATCCCAAGGGCCAGGCGCACAGTCTGGGAAAGGTGAGCTATGCCGAGCTTAAGAGCGGATCAATAAGATTTAATGGTGCTGATGTTCCTGCAGTCCCCATATCTTCTTATGTAAGGGCACTGGAGATTGCAAACATTCTAAAAGGCTGGATAGAGAAAGGGGAATTTCTCCTCACCCAGCCTGTGGAAGGCCTTCCGAGCGTTGAAAGAGCAGACTAGACAAAGAGGTTTCGAGCTATGACGGAGCAGAATCTGGAATTTCCAATTGAAAAACTTGGCGATTGCAAAATACCCTCCCCCATGTCCAGGATCATTTTCACCAGTGACGATGATAAGGTGGTATATGATTCGCGCCTATCGGCGATAAAGACCTATACCTGTGAAGGCGAAAACCCTCCGGCCTTTGAGATGGCCGGCCCCCGAGAAAAGATCTTTTTTGACCCCTCCAAGCTCAAATGCGGCATTGTGACCTGTGGTGGTATATGCCCGGGGGTAAACGATGTTATCAGGGCGATAACACTGAGCCTTTTTCATCACTACGGCGTAAGGGCCGTTTTTGGATTCAGATACGGCTTTGAGGGCCTGTCTCCAAAGTATCAGCATCCGGTCATGGAACTAACCCCTTCCGATGTGGCGTCCATACACCAGATAGGAGGAACTATACTTGGAACCTCCAGGGGGCCTCAGGATGTTGAGGAGATGGTTGATACACTGGAACGTATGAACGTGAGTATCCTTTTTGCGATAGGAGGAGACGGGACGCTGAGGGGCGCGCAGGCCATAGGCCGGGAGATAGCCAAGCGCAGGCTGAAGATAGGCGTTATAGGAGTTCCCAAGACCATAGATAACGATATTTCTTTCGTGGGCAAATCATTCGGTTTCGAAACCGCTGTAGCTGAGTCCAAGACCTCCACCTACTCGGCCCATGTAGAAGCGGTAGGAGCAAGAAACGGTATCGGGCTGGTCAAGCTCATGGGAAGAGAAGCAGGTTTCATCGCGGCCCACGCGAGCCTTGCAAATCCTGAGGTAAACTTCTGTCTTATACCTGAAGTGCCTTTCTCCATGGATGTCTTCCTGGATGTTCTGAAGGTCAGACTGCAAAAGAGGGGGCACGCGGTTATTGTCGTCGCCGAAGGAGCTGGGCAGGATATCATGGGAGAGAGAAAAGAGGTGGATCCCTCCGGAAATCCAAGGTTGGGAAACATAGGCTCCTATATGAGGGACATGATTAAACAGTATCTGGATAAGCTTGGGACGGATTTCACCCTCAAATATATTGATCCGAGCTATACGATCAGAAGCATGCCTGCCAATCCCCAGGATTCCGTTTTCTGCCTCCTGCTGGGCCACAACGCGGTTCATGCCGGAATGTCCGGCCGAACCAATATGGTGGTTGGTCACTGGAACGGTGAATATACCCACGTGCCCATCACCACGGTTGTTTCAACAAAAAAGAGGGTGGATCCGCGCGGCAGACTATGGAGCAGTGTAATAGCGTCAACAGGCCAGCCCGCCGAGATGATATAGGCACTATGACGGGGGGCTCTCCCTTTCGGGTCCTCCATGTCGGGAAGTACTATCCCCCCATAAGGGGAGGGATTGAAAGCTATCTCAAGGATCTGGTCGCGGCGCTTCAGAGGAAGGGTATTGTCTGCAAGGCAGTAGTCCATGATCCGGCCGGAAGAAAGGGGCGCGGCGGTGGAGAAGACAATTCACTCTTGGTCCGCGCCGTTTCTTACGGAGAAATCCTTTACACTCCCATAAGCCCCGGCTTTCCCATGGCGCTCAGGTCATGCGTTGAGCATTTTTCTCCCAACATAATCCATCTTCATCTTCCAAATGTCTCGGCCTTCTGGTGTATGGCAATTCCCAGGGCAAGGGCTGTTCCATGGGTCATACAATGGCAGTCGGATGTGGTTCCATCGGCGATTGATCCAAGGCTGCGCCTGGCATACAGCCTCTACAGACCATTTGAGCAGAGCCTCCTGAGACGGGCTGCGGCTGTTATTGTAAGTTCCAGGGCGTACCTTGAGGGAAGCGCTTCCCTTATTCCTTGGCGCGACAAATGTTGTATAGTGCCGCTTGGTCTTGACCCTGGGCGTCTTCCCCTTCCTGATGCCGGCGCTTTGGAACGTGCCGAGAGAAGCTGGGAATGTGGTGAGTCTTTGAGGGTTCTTGCAGTTGGACGGCTTACTTATTATAAGGGTTTCGGGGTGCTTCTGGAGGCAGCCGGGAAATTGAAGGACGTGCGGGTACAGATTGTCGGTGACGGGGGCCTGAGAAGGGAGCTTACAGAGAAGATCAGGGTATTGGGTCTGCACGGGAGGGTGAAGCTGCTGGGGGAGGTTTCTGATGAGGAACTTCAGGGCCTCTTAGTTACCGCCGATTGCCTGTGTCTGCCTTCAATCGAGCGCACAGAGGCCTTCGGAATGGTAATGCTTGAGGCCATGCATTACGGACTCAGAATCGTTGCTAGCGATATCCCGGGCTCAGGGGTTGGCTGGGTCGCAAGAAAAAGCGGATCATGCATCCTTTTTCGTCCCGGAGATCCTTATGAGCTAGCCTACAGTCTGAAAAGCCTGTCAGGGACTAAGGGCTTAAGAAAAATTAATAGCGGGGAAAGCCGTCTTCCACCTCAGTTACATATTGATTCAATTGCCTCAACGGTGGTTAGTATCTATAGGGAAATCCTGGAACCCGGGCGCGGGAACAGATGGAAGTCGCCTTACAAAGCAAATCAATAGCGGTAAAAACGGCCTTCCGGTCATTCAGAAGGCGGCTTCCCTTTGTCCTCTTTTGTTTCCTCTATAAGGCTTTTGAGCAATGCCACCTGCTGGGCCAGTTCGCGGATTCTTGCCTCATGCCTGGAGCTGTATAGGAAAAGATATAAATTCTGAACGAGCAATATCCCCAGTCCAAGTGTAAGGAGGAGATTGGGCGCATAATGAACCCCGAATAGAAGGGCTGTCTTATCGAGGAGTTGCGGAAAGAAGGCCAGGATTATTATCATTATGGCCATGACAAACCAGAGAATGGAGTGCCTTTCCTGCAGCCTTCCTTTCCTGACGAGCCTGATGATTATAAGGAAAAGAATTGCGCCGACGAATATGGAAGTAATCTTGTATGAAATCACAGCTTCCTCGCAAGGATGAAGATCATTGTTATGATAAGGTATCTCAGAATACTGAATCCTCCAGGGAAAACTTTGGAGTTCTGTGCTGATCGGGCCGCCATTTTCACTGGCACCTCGGTAATTCTGAGGCCCATGGTCTTCGCGGTAAAAAGCACACCCAGGTCCTGATATTCCAGATTAAGACACTCTGGTGAAAGCAGTAATTCCATGGCCTTCTTGTTATAGATCCTGAATCCGGACGTGATATCAGTAACATCCAGGCCGGAAAGAGTCTTCATTATTTGCCAGCACCATCTTTTTGTTATGCCTGCCCTTGAAATATCGCCACCTACTACGATGTCATGCCCATCAATAAGGGCCTTGACAATAGACGGAATTTCTTCAGGAAGATGCTGACCGTCTCCGTCGAAACTTACCGCAGCGTCGAAGGCATGGTGGATCGCGTACCGGAAGCCTGCCTGGATAGCCGCCCAATGTCCCATGTTGAAAGGAATTGAAAGATATGGTATCCTTCCCTGTCTCAAAAACAAAAGATAATCCCTGTCTTCACTCCCGTCATCAACGACCAGAACATGGCTGAAGGATTTTTTCAATGAATCAAGCACATCTTTCAGATGAGGCCATTCATTATAAACCGGGACTATGACAAGGGTATCCATGGGCGGAAATTGTTACATCGGGTGACAGGTTATGTCAATCGGCACCTGACATAAAATCTCCTTGACATTATTTTCGCATGGGGTTAAATAATTCCTTTTTATGGCTCCTTGTCCCGCGTGGAGGCTAATGAGCTTCCAAAATAAGGGACCATAAGACGTCCTCAAAAGGACTAAGGCCGAAAGGAGAATACTGAATGCATTATTATGAAACCCTTTATCTCTTAAACCCAAATCTCATGGAAGACGAGTACAAGGGGCTCGTCTCTAAATACACCGCCGCTCTCGAAAAGAACGGCAGTGTTTTAATTGATGTGGCCGAGTGGGGGAAGAGGTCACTCGCCTATGAGGTCAAGAAATTCCGCGCAGGTTATTATGTGCTACTTCAGTACTGCGGCGATGCGGGCTCAACGGAGGAGCTCCAGCGGGAGATGAGACTTGACGAGAGGGTCCTCAAGTTTCAAACCGTCAAGCTCAAGAGCAACGTAGATCCTGAGCAGATAAAGACAGAGAAGAAGGCCTCGGCCAAGGGGAAAGAGGAGCAGGTCCCAGTTACCCCGGTTTCGGCTGAGGGCGAGGCGTCAACTGAAGAGACACATAATACCGTAGAGGGTGAACATGCCGATAGCAACGAATAAACCCAGGGGCAAGAGGACCTTTCACAGAAGAAAGGTATGCAGGTTCTGCGCGGACAGCAGTATCATAATTGACTACAAGGATATTGACACACTGAGATATTTTACAACGGAAAGGGGGAAAGTTCTTCCCAGCAGGATTTCCGGAAATTGTGCCAAGCATCAGAGGAAGCTGGCCGTGGAGATAAAGAGGGCTAGGAATATGGCCATGCTTCCCTTTACCACTTCCACGGTGAGGTAGCAGGGGACAGATCATTGATTGCCGTGGTTTCCCCATGGGGGCCATGAACCTTAAGGAACTGGTGGGATGTACGGGGTGGGTTTCGGCCTTCCTGTTGTTCTCCATGTGGATCCCTTTTTTGGGTCCTCTGGTGGGTCTTCTTACCCCTTTGCCCTTTTTCTATTACTCCACTAAACTGGGCGCCGTTCACGGGGGCGCCATGACGCTCCTTGTGATAGTGATAGTGGGTGCGCTGGGGAGCCTCGCTGGTTCCGGGCGGCTGGTCATTCTGGCAGCCGAATATGGGATCCTCGGTTATGTCATATCGAGGCTCTTTGATAAAAAGCGTGACCTTATCAGGACCATTTCCATCGCTACAGTGGTTTTATCCCTGACCGGTTTATTGACGGTGCTGTTAATGGCCGGTTTCAAGGGTGTTAGTCTGACGGATCTGGTCAGGGATTATCTCACCGTGGAATTCACGGCCACAGTGGACGCTTACAGGGAGTTAGGCATCCTGGAGACGACTGGGGAGGATCTCGATTTAACGGTCAAGGCCTTTGTGGATGTCTTCGCCAGGATTCTCCCCGCCCTGATGCTGGTCGGTACCGGCCTTGTGGTCTGGATGAATGCGTTAATTGCGAAGGCCATCCTGAAGACTAAAAGGATCTGGCAGGAAGAGGACAGTAAAGCGAGGCTCTGGCAGGCCCCGGAGCAGTTTGTTTGGGTCTTGATAGCATCCGGCTTCGCGGCATTTTTCTTCCAGGACGCTGTCAAATGGATAGCCATAAATTTGCTCATAGTGCTGGGAACCGTCTATTTTTTTCATGGCCTCTGCATTATGATCTTCTTACTGGATAAACATAAGGTTCCTTCCTGGGTTAGGGTGGGACTATACGTATTGATTGCTGTACAACAACTTTTCTTGCTTGTTCTTGCGCTGGCAGGGCTTTTTGATCAGTGGATGGACTTCAGGAAGCTTCGCAGAGCAACCGGCGCCTGATATTGGGATACGGAGGAAACGTCCATGAGAGTAATATTACAAAAGGATATTGACGAACTGGGTCTCGAAGGTGGCATTGTAGAGGTCAAGCCTGGTTATGCCAGAAACTATCTGATTCCCGGAGGCCTTGCTCTGGAAGCCACTCCACAGAACGTCAAGGTCTTTGAGCAGAGAAAAAAGAAGATTGCCGTCAGGCAGCTCAAGGCGCGTGAAGATGCGGAAAAGCTTCGCGACAACCTTTCAAAGGTGGTGGTCACTTTGAGGGAGAAGGCTGGAGAGGAGGGTAAGCTATACGGTTCTGTTACGAGCATGGATATCGCCTCCTCCCTGGAAAAACAGGGAATCACCGTTGATCGCAGAAAGATAGTCCTGGAGAGCCCTATAAAGACCATCGGAGATCACTCTGTGGCGATAAAACTGTATCCTGGAGTCGCAGCCCACATAACTGTATCGGTTATGGGGCAGGAAGGGGAACAGAAATAATAAGGGCAGTCACAAAAGGGGGTTGAGAAGTTGGCTGCGATTAGGGCCAGAAAGCCAAAGACGGAGCCTTCCTTCATAAAGGTGCCGCCTCATAATCTGGATGCAGAGCAGGCTATACTTGGCGGGATACTCCTTAATAATGATGCCATAATACAGATCCTCGATATCCTCAGACCCGACGATTTCTACCGGGAGGCCAACGCATCGCTTTTTGAATGTGTAAGACAGCTCTTTGAAAGGGGAGAGCCAATTGATATAATTACCCTTTCGCAGGCCATGACCGAGAAAGGACAACTGGAGGGCGCAGGAGGCACTGCCTATCTAATCGCCCTGGCCGAGTCGGTTCAAACCTCTGCAGGAATTGCCTACCACGCCCAGATAGTAAGAAATCTATCCGTAAAAAGAAAACTTATAAGCCAGTGCGCCACCATATCCGAATCCTGCTTCCGTGACTGGGAGAAGACCGAGGATTTGCTTGAGTTAGCGGAGCAATCCATCTACAACATCGCAGAAAGTCAGATCAGCGGAGGACTAGATGGCCTTAACGAAGTCATATCTGCGGCATTCGACAGGATACTGGCGCTCAGCTCCTCCGATGGGCATGTTACAGGCGTTCCCACCGGCTTTGTTGACTTTGACAGAAAGACATCCGGCCTTCAACCATCCGACCTGATAATTCTGGCCGGAAGACCAGGCATGGGTAAGACAGCCCTGGCCCTCAATATCGCCCATTACGGCGCGTCTAAAACAAGGAAAGCCGTTGTGGTGTTTTCATTGGAGATGTCCAAGGCTCAGCTTGGTCTTCGCTTACTGGGATTCGACTCCGGCGTTGACGCCAATAGATTGAGAACAGGCTTACTGAAGGAAACGGAGTACACGAAACTGCGGAATTCCGCCGAAAATCTCTCAGCACTTCCCATGTTCATAGACGACAGTTCCTCTTCGACGGTACTGGAAATGAAGGCCAAATGCAGGAGATTGAAGAAGCGCATGGAGCTTGGGCTTGTCGTAGTGGATTATCTTCAGCTTGTCCAGGGTCCAAGGAACTCGGAATCGCGGCAGATCGAGATAAGCGAGATATCAAGATCCCTGAAGGCCATGGCAAAGGACCTCAATGTCCCGGTATTGGCCCTTTCGCAACTCAATAGAAGGGTTGAGCAAAGAGACAGCAAAAAGCCGCAGCTTTCAGATCTGAGAGAAAGCGGCGCCATAGAGCAGGATGCTGATGTCATAGCCTTTATTTATAAGGATGAAAGCAATAAATCAGGAGCCCAGGGGGCCGGAAATATTGTGGATGTAAGCATAGAGAAACAGAGAAACGGCCCTACGGGCTCATTCAGACTCTTCTTTCAGAAGGAGATTACCAGGTTCAGGGATTTTGCCGAGATACCAGGCGCAGTATAGTCCCCTGTGCAACCAGAACAGGTCAGCGGCACCTAAGGGCTCAAGAAATCGAAAGAATTTACGGAAAAACAAGCGGTCTGAAGGCCGCCCACCTTGGAAACCTGCAAAGGCTTTATCGCCGCCGCATCCCGGAAAAGGATATCATATCAAGCGAGGCTGCCCGTCTCATGGCATCAGTGTCTTTTGCAATCGGAAGACAAGTAGGTATTCTGGTCAGCCGCAGAGGACAGATAGCCTTCGTGGTCGTTGGAGACAGTCAGAGGATATGGCTTCCTGATCTAAGCGATTTCAGGACGGGAGGAAACAGACTTAGGGGCCTCAGATTTATCCATACACATTTGAAGAATGAGGCCATCTCGAGTGAAGACATCAATGATCTGATGCTCCTCGGCCTTGATCTCATGGTGGTGATTCAGATAGTGAAAGAGGGTCTGCCGGGTGCGATATCCTACGCCCATTTAGTTCCGGGTGCAGGCGAAAAGGGCTGGATGATTAACTCAGTCAATGACATAGGGCGACTTAAGGTTGATTTTGCAGGCCTTATCGGGGCCCTTGAAGAGGAGATGTCGGGCTCATTCAAAGTACACGCTGTCTCAGGCAGGGAAAGGGCCCTCCTGGTGGGGATCAACACAGGGCCCAGATGGCGTACTGAAGAAGCCATGGATGAGCTTGAAGAGCTTGCCATTTCAGATGATGTTGAGGTGGCCGGGAGGGTTATTCAGCAGGTAAAAGCTATTGATGCCAGGTTTTTCATCGGCCGGGGTAAACTTGGCGAGCTGGCGTCGCGGTGCATCAGTTCAGCATGCACCATGATCATATTCAATAATGAACTTTCCCCCACACAGGTCAGAAACCTCTCTGATTTTACCGAGCTGAAAATTATAGACAGAAGCCAGTTGATACTCGATATATTCGCTACAAGGGCGGTGACCAGAGAGGGAAAGATACAGGTTGAGCTGGCCCAGCTCAAATACATGCTTCCCCGTCTTGCCGAGAAAAATACTGCCATGTCCAGATTGACCGGAGGCATAGGTGGAAGAGGCCCTGGCGAGACCAAACTTGAGATGAACAAGAGGCGGATAAGAGAGAGAATAGCAAGGCTCAACGCGGAACTGAAGGAAATAAGACGGCAGAGGGTGGACAGGCGAAGGCTGCGGGATCAGAAGGCAATGCCGGTCATATCCATCGTGGGGTACACCAATGCGGGTAAATCAACCCTGCTCAATGCTCTTACAAGAAGCCGTGTGGGCACCGGCAGCCGGCTCTTTGAGACCCTCGATCCTACCAGCAGACGTTTAAGATTCCCCAGTGAAAGGGAGGCAGTGATCACGGACACGGTAGGCTTCATCAGGGATCTGCCGGAGAGTCTCATGGAGGCCTTTTCAGGCACCCTTGAAGAGCTTGATGAAGCTGATCTCCTGCTGCATGTCATTGACACTGCGGGTGCCAGGCTTGAGGAAAGAATAAATACGGTAAACACTGTTCTGGAACGACTTGGACTGAATGATAAACCCTTGCTTCTCGTGCTCAACAAGACCGATCTTCTGTCTTCTGAGGTGGCCGAGGCTCTGGCTCACAGGCTGGATGGGATGGCAGTGTCGGCGGTAAATCCGGCGAGCCTGCCGCCCCTGATTCAGAAGATAAGCGAGATTATATGGTTGCGCTCTTCCACCCGCTGGTCTTGAAGACGGCGCCGTCTCTCGCCACGATAAGGCCGTCATAGGCCGGCAGTTTGTTAAGGAAATTGCTGCCCTCTGCCGGTCCCATTACAAAGACTCCGGTTGCGAGTGCATCTGCTTCCATTGCGGTAGGAGCCGTAACCGAGACGCTCGATGCCGTTGCAGGACAATGCCCGGTAGCCGGGTTTACGATATGGTGAAAGAGTTTTTCTTTATCGAAATAGACTTCATAGTTGCCTGATGTGGCGATGGAGCCTCCGCTCATCTTGACCATATCCGGATAATTGTCTTTCTTTTCGGGATCCTGAATGGCAATTGTCCAAGGTTCTTTACCGTTTTTCATGCCTTCCGCCCGGATGTCTCCTCCGGCGTTTATGAGATGGTTGGCCACACCCTGCCCTGAGATGATTGCAGATGCGCGGTCAACAATATATCCCTTTGCTATACCGTCCAGCGTAATACCCATGCCGGTCTTTCTGAAAGCGATGGAGCGTCCTTTCACATCAATCATATCAGATCCGACGAGTGCTACAGCTTCCTTCAGATCTCCTTCAGGCGGCTCCCTGAATTCGCCTTTCTCAGCGCAGGCCTTGAAGATATCAACGACGGGCTTTACCGAGATGTCAAAGTATCCGCCTGTCACTTGATGGATCTCCTTTGCCTTCAATATAACCTCACCAAGTTCGGGTGGCACGTCTTTCAGCGCGCCCTCTTTGTTAAGATAGGTTACTGCGGCGGCCCCGTCGAACCGGTTCATCAGCCGTGTGAGGCGTTGAATTTCCTCGTAGGCCTTACCAACAGCGTCTTCGGCCCTGTCTCTGGATGAATCCATTGCGGTTATGGTGACAAATGTTCCCATTGAAAGCCGTGTATGGCTGACCTTATAGAGACTCCTGCCAAAAAGCACCGATTCCGCCCAAGCAGGCACTACGGTGAACGATGATACTCCCACTCCCAGAATGCCTGAGAGCTTAAGAAAATTTCTTCTGTTCATAATCCCGCTGGGGGATTGGCCTTTGAAATCCATGATGATCCTCCGTTTCTAATTCACGGCGAGAAACAGGTGGCCCTTTGTTGGGACCTCACCTCTATGCCGCAACCGCTCTTAGTGTTTCGGCCTCTGCCTTTGATCTCCTATAATAGCGGAAAATGTGTCTGGGGCACTTCTCCACGCATATCTCCTTACAGTCCGGTCCAAAGTCAATGCATTTTTTCTGATCAATGCGGACAATGTCGCCTTCAAAGGAGACCGCTTTTGCAGGGCAGACCTTTACACAAAGTTTGCATGAGATGCACCCTGCCTCGCAGACCTGTTTGACCACAGGCCCGGTGTCCTTGCTGCTGCACGGCACCCATACCCTCGCAGCCTTGGGTATAAGTTCAATTATCTTCTTAGGACACGCCTTGACACAGGTTCCACACCCAACGCAGGCGTCAGGATCAACGACTGGAAACCCGTCCTTCATTTCAATCGCGTCAAAAGGACATGCCTCGGCACAATCACCAAATCCCAAGCATGCATACTGGCAGGCAAAAGGCCCTCCGAAGGCGAGATTGGCCCCGGCGCATGAAGGATGTCCGATATACTTGTGCCTCTTCTTGACCTTCCCCTCAATCCTTGAGCAGCGCACAGAGGCTATTATGTCCTGAACCCCTGTGACCTTCTTCCCGGTAATCTCGGCTACCATCTCGGCAACTTCCGCCTTCCCTGGGAAACACAGATTCGGCGGTACATTAGGATCATGGACGACGGCATCGGCGTAAGCCTCACATCCTGCGAATCCGCATCCGCCGCACTGGGCTCCAGCAAGTACCTCGAGCACTTCTTCAACCTTGGGGTCGCTTTCAACAGCGAACTTGTGTGCGGCCATCGCGAGGCCGACACCGAAGAAAAGGCCTATACATCCAAGAACCGCGAGTCCCCCCAAAGCTAGTTTCAGCAATACAGGATCCATATTACTCCTATTAGATCAGAAAAGGGACATGCCGGAGAAGCCCAAAAAAGAGAGGGCGAAAAGCCCGCCCAGTATGAAGGCAATCGGCAGCCCCTTAAATGTCGGCGGCACATCCGCCAGCTCAAGCCTTTCCCTGACGGACGACATCAAAAACAGGGCTATCAGAAAGCCCAGACCGGCGCCTAATGCCAACATAAGGCTTTCGACGGCATTGTATTCGTTGTCGGCCAGGATCAGAGGTACGGCGATTATGATACAGTTGGCTATCACCAATACAAGATACACCCCAAAAGCCCTAAAAAGAACAGGATTGACTTTTCTAAGTATAGTATCCACGGCCTGGACCGAAAGGGATACAAGCCCGATGAAGACTACAATCTGGAGAAAATCAAGTCTGAAAGGCTTAAGGATAAACTGATAGAGGAACCAGGACATCATGGCGCTTACAACTATGACGATAGTAAATGTGATACCCATTCCGATGGCGGTGGGTTTCTTCTTTGATGTGCCGAAGAAGACGCACAGTCCCAGATACTTGGTGAAAACAAAGTTGTTGATGATCATCGCTCCGATAAGTATTGAGAGGAGATAGCCGAAATAGAACTTCTTTACATCCACAAGCGCCGATCCCACTTCGTGGCCCTCAGATACTATTCCTTTTAGAGAGACACTGTGGGTGGCTGTCTGATTCAGTTTCTCACCCAGAGTTATTGTGGCGGTCATTCTGTCCGCACTCAATGAGACTCCGGATATTGGGAGGTAAATGTCCGGATCAGCTTTCTCATTCACTTTGAAATTGGCGCTGGTGCCGGCCCATTTTTCATCAACAGGGCCTGCAAATGTTATGACGATGCTGTTAGGCCCCTTGAAGGATGTGGACTTTATGAACGGATGTTCCTTGCCGCATCCAAGGAGCAATGGCAGAAGAAAGATTACTGCCAGAGAAAATAGTGTATATCTGTGCAAGGTAGCATTCATGGTCATTGCGCCTTCCTTCTGCGGTTATAGACAATCTCCATATAATTGAAGATGGCCATCATCAACCCGACACAGAAAAAGCCCGCTGCCGGCAAGACAAAGAAAAGAAGCGGACGAAAACCCAGGACGTCATAACCCAGTATAGTACCCATACCGAGCAATTCTCTCACGAATCCAAGTGCGACCATTCCGAAGGTGAATCCCAGGCCCATGCCTATTCCATCCCAGAAGGAAGGCCCTACTGGATTCTTGCATGCGAAGGTCTCAAGGCGCATTGTAATGATTGCAAAAGCCACGATCAGCTTAACGAAGATGCCCATCTCCTTGTAAGCGGCAGGGAAGTAGGCAGCCAGCATCAGGTCTATGACCGTCACCCATGTGGCGATGGTCAGGGTATAGGTTGGAATCCTTATCCTCGGATGGATGTAATTTTTTACGGCCGATATGGTGCAGCTTGAAAATACCTGGACGAAAAGCACCGCCACACCCAGTAGAATTCCGTTCATCACGGATGTGCTTATGCCGACTGCAGGGCACATGGACAAGGCAAGGCGAAAAATGGGATTTTCCTTGAGGATCCCATCAAATAAAAGTTGAGAGTTAGTCTTTTTTCTGGCCTTCAACTTGGCGCTCCTTATTCTGGAAGCAGAATCTCTTTCGTCAAAAAACAACAGCTATCTGCTGGGCGGAAATAACATTTTCCAGGGCCTTGAGCCTGTAAGAGAATTTCTTTGCTGCGCTTATGACCCCGTTCGTGACCGCCCTGCTCGAAATGGTTGCACCGGTTATTGAGAATATTTCCTTTCCCTGGTATTTCTGCCTCAGGGCGTCAACTTCCGCCCTGGAAATGGTCCCTTTCCCGAGGCCCTTTCCCTCAAGGGCCGCCTTGTATTCATCAGGCAAAGGTTCTTTAATCACCTTGAGTTCTTTGAGCCTGTCGAAAGGCTTTCCCTTGAACTGATTCTTGAAATAGGGCTGAACGATTTCCGCCCCCAGTCCAGGGTCTTCTTCATGTTCCATTATCTCAAGCCCTATCACCGAAAATCGCGTGTCAAGGGCAAGTATCACCTTTACAAAAGTCTTGAAGCCGGGGAATTCACTTGGCAGAAGATATGCTATACGATCTTTGCCTTTGAGGGCAACGATCGCCGAATCGGCAAAGGAAAAAGAGGTCGAAGGCTTCAAAGCCGATCCAAGTGCCGTTTCGCGCTCAGGTGCTTCAGAAGCGGCTTCAGTCGTGATCTTAAGAGGAAGTTTTTCGACAAAATTTCCATCAGGGGTTACAACCATCAGTTCGTAGGTTTCTCGACCGGTTTCGGAAACAGGGAGCATATAGCCGAGTCTGATGTTGCCCTGCTCGTTCAGGGTGTATCTGTAAATAGTCACGAGCCTGAGGTCGGATGGAGGAGGATTGGTCTTTCCGTATCCCAGAAGACCGAGCATGGTGTCTTGTACTCTTACATGTTCGTTGTGCTTCTTTGCCTTATCGGTTATGGCGAAGACCGATCCCATGACAATGGCTGCGACCAGGCATGAGATGGTTAGGCCGATTGTGATCCTAATTATCTCTTTCATTTCAATGCACCTTTTGGCGGAGCAAATCGCTTTGGTCTGAACCATGTCTCAAGGGCAGGGGCAAGGGGGTTCATAAGAAGGATTGCATAGCAGATCCCCTCCGGATAGCCCCCTTTAAGCCTTATGAGAACAGTAAGAATGCCTATTCCGGCTCCAAATATGAGCTTGGCTGCGGGTTGAGTCGGTGATGTGACATAGTCCGTGGCCATATATATTGCTCCAAGAATAAGACCGCCCGAGATCACTGCAAGTATCGGGTCTCCGGCAAAAGGCTTCTCTCCTCCGAATATCCAGGTAAGAAGTCCTACCGTGACAATGATGGATGTCGGGACGTGCCAGGTGATATAGCCCTTATAGAGAAGGTACAAACCGCCGAGAATAAGAAATAAGGCTGAAGTTTCTCCGATGCATCCAGGTTGCCATCCCAGGAAAAAGTCACCGTACATCTTGAGAGTCGAGCCGAATCGCTCTGTGAGTCCGGCCATACCGTAATGCTTAAGCACATATAGAGGAGTTGCCGTTGAAACAGCGTCAACGCCTGAGCCCACATACTTGAAGATGGAAAAATCCCTGATGGGAATGAGCCATGCCGACGTCATCGCGACGGGAAAGGTGGCAACCAGGAAAGCCCGCCCTATCAAGGCAGGGTTGAATATATTAAATCCTATGCCTCCCAGGAGATGTTTTGCCACGTATATTGACATGACAGCTCCCAGTATCGGCATCCAGAAGGGCACCCCGGGCGGAATGATGTAGGCAAGAAGAAGACCCGTTACCACGGCGCTTCCGTCCCTGATGGTTACAGGTCTGTGGAGCAGCTTTTGGCTTACAGCTTCTGCGGCGACACAGCTCGCGACGCTTACAAGCGTAATGAGGAGGGTCTGGATTCCGAAGATGAATACTGAAAGGATAAGGGGAGGCACAAGGGAAGCCGAAACCGTCCACATAATCCTTTCTACGGAAACGCCGCTCCTTATATGGGGCGAAACCGATACATTCCAGATTGCTTGGCGGGCCTCGCCATTAAGCGCTCCGCCCTCGGGTTCTCTTTCGATGGCGCTACTCCTCTTCAAGAAATTATTTCTTAGCCTTCATCTTTGCAAGTCTGATAAACTGCACAAGCGGTCTCCTGGCAGGGCAGACAAAGGCGCAGCATCCGCACTCAAAGCACTCAAAAAGGCCGAACTGAGACGTATCTTCTGCCCGCCCTGCCTCTACATAGACCCCTATCTCATTGGGTGAAAGGCCCATGGGGCAGGCATCAAGGCACCATCCGCACCTGATGCAGTGTCCGTGAGGGGATAGATCAATCTCGTCTTCTGTCAGAAACAAGACGCCGGATGTGGTCTTCATCACCGGCACATCAAGCGTGGGTATCGCAAATCCCATCATGGGACCACCCATGACGACCTTTGCTAGCCCGCTTTTGGTGCCTCCCAGATATTCAACAATATCCTTAAGCCTGGTGCCGATCCTCACCAGAAGGTTTGCAGGCCTGGCTATCCCCCTACCCGATATGGTGACGACCTTTTCGTAAAGGGGCTTGCCAAGGCAAACCGCATCGTAGATGGCCTTTGTGGTGCCTACGTTCTGGACAATCACGCCCACGTCGAAAGGAAGACCGAAGCCGGGAACTTTTCTCCCTGTAAGGCTCTGGATAAGCTGTTTTTCCGATCCCTGCGGGTATTTTACCTTAAGAGGAACAACTGAAATCCGCTGCCCGTTTGAAGAGAACTCCTTCACTGCCTTTTCCATAGCGTCAACTGCGTCGGGCTTATTGGCTTCGATTCCGATCTTGCACTCGTTGATGCCTAATATCCGCAAGATGATGGATGCTCCGCCGGCAACTTCCCTGGGGCTTTCGAGCATGAGCCTGTGGTCTGTGGTAAGATATGGCTCGCATTCCGCGCCGTTTAGCAGGAGAGTGTCAACCTTAGCCGCAGGAGGGGGAGCGAGCTTGACATGTGTCGGGAACCCGGCCCCGCCAATACCCACTATGCCGGCTTCCTTTATGCGGGAAAGCATGTCATCTCTTGACATGGCCTTCCAGTCCGTTGGCTCGTAAATCTTAGGCAGCGCCTTAGTATCTGTCTGTATTGTGATTGAGGGCGCCTTTACGCTGGCAGGGTGCGGCGATGTCCCGATATTCTTTATGGTTCCGGTTACGCTGGCATGCACTGATGCCCCGAGCCCGGCGCTCACCTTGCCGATTACGTCCCCTTCGTTAACGGTGTCCTTTTTCTTGATCAGAGGAGAACACGGCGCCCCAAAATGCTGCTGGAGGAGGATGTCCACCTCTCCGGGGATGGGCATTATTTCTATGGGGAGATGTTCCGATATCTCCTTGTGCTCAGGCGGGTGGATTCCACCTTTAGGGAATGTCAAGAGTTCTCTATTCATAACCTGCCGATCTAAAGTGGATATCTGTTCAGTCCCAACTTATCCAGGAGAACCGAGGGAATCATATCCTCACGGCTTCCCTTGTCAAGAAATTTTGGAGCTGAGCAATCTTCTGGCTGTTTCCACATCCATTGCAATCTGATCGGAGAGTGCCTCGGGAGTTTTGAATGCCCTTTCGTCTCTGATCCTTTCGAAGAGAATCAAAGACAACTCCTTTCCAACCAGATCTCCGTCAAATGCAAGGAGATGGGCCTCAATGGAAAACTTCCCTTCGGGAAATGTAGGATTATAACCTATATTTACAACGCAATCGAAGGCCTTGCCCTCAACGCTGGCCCTGCCGCAGTAAACGCCGGTCCTGGGTATAAGTGTTTCAACCGCGATGAGGTTTGCAGTTGGAAAGCCCAGTAGTCTCCCCCCTCTGTTCATCCCCTTGACGACCCTGCCGCTGATCTCATGGTACCTTCCGAGCAGGACGGATGCCTCCTTGAGATCACCATCTCTTACCAGACGCCTCACGGCTGTGCTCGATACGGTGGCACCCTCGACAGAAACGGGAGGCATGACATGGAGGGAAAATCCCAGCTTCGATCCCATCTCTCTTAGAAGTGCTATGTCGCCTTTTCTCTTGTTGCCGAAGACATAATCATAACCCACCACAAGTTCTTTTACGCCGATGCGCTTCACAAGGATATCCTCAATGAAGTCCTCAGCGCTCACGGCGGCGAATTTCTCAGTGAAGGCAAGGCAGAAAATCACATCTATGGCTGCATTTGCGATGAGTTCCAACTTGTGCGGAACATCCGTTATCATGGGAGGGGCATCTTTGGGACGCAAGCGCTTAAGCGGGTGGGGATCAAAGGTCATAACAGCCGATTGTCCTCTGATGGCCTTCGCCCTTTCTTTGACCTTGTCAAAAAGTGCCAGATGTCCTCTGTGGACTCCGTCAAAGTTGCCTATAGTGAGGACAGGATTTAACAGTGGTTTTTCAAGTTCATCCAGATTACGAATAAGCCGCATCTCTATGCCTTATATGAGCCAATCTAATAGAAAGCCCATGGGAAGTCTGCTTTAAGGGACAAAACCTGTTGACAAAGCATCGTTCATACTATAGGGTTTCAAAGATTAAATGGCAACCGTTTTCCGTGCCGAAGTGGCGGAATTGGTAGACGCGCTAGGTTCAGGGTCTAGTGGGTGTACGCCTGTCGGGGTTCGAGTCCCCGCTTCGGCACCAATACAAATCAAGGGGTTGGCGATAGATGGTTTTTCGACGGATCTATCCTCAGATATTAGAACAGAACGTTTCCCCAGATTCTAAGGCGGCATTCCCTTTATGACCGAGGACTTCTTTCGGATCTGAGTCGTTGCGAATGGGTTTCTCCTGAGGCCCTTCTCCTGGCGACCACCTCCAACCCGGACCCTCCGCCAGGGCCAGGCTTCGCCATCTAGACCGGCGGCGATTTCCTCAACTTCAATTGACAATTGTCACGTGACTGTTTACAATTCCTGCATGATCAAAACATTTGCCGATAATGAAACCCAACGGCTTTTTGTGGTTGGCAAATCCAAACGCCTGCCTTCCGATTTAATTAGAAGAGCTGTAAGGCGTTTAGAATATATCCATTATGCAACAAACCTAAATGACCTCCTGGTGCCTCCAAGTAATCGGCTCCATGCACCAAAAGGAGATAGGAAAGGGCAACATTCAATATCCATCAACGAGCAATGGCGAATTTGTTTCCGTCTCCTTGAAGGCGATGCCTACGACGTTGAAATAACTGATTATTATTAAAGGATATCAATATGACTATATCTAATGTACCAAAAAGGGAAGTACAGCCAACGCATCCCGGTGAAATGCTCAGGGAAGATTTCATGCCGGATTTTCATCTGAACGCCACAACCATGGCTAAGGTCTTAGGGGTATCGCGCCAAACCGTGAATGAGATTTTAAGAGAACGCCGTGCGATAACACCTACCATGGCGCTCAGATTATCCCGCCTTTTCGGAAATCCTCCCGAATTTTGGCTAACGTCACAGCATTCCTGGGATTTGTGGGATTCCGAACAACTGTTTCACGAAGAACTATCTCACATTGAACCTTTAAATGTTGCGAAGGGAAAACATTAAGGATACTGCTCAAGAATCTTTCAGAAACATAAGTACACACTGCCGGCAATAATCCGCTATTCAATCTTCGTTCCTCATCATCCCTCCGTTAGCGTGAAGGCGATGCCCAGAAGAGTTGGACCAGGGGCTGCGTCGGTGCTATTCCATATTGTGTAATGCCCATCGGCTATCTAAATCGCGATTCTGCGGATCAATTTAATATATGCTCCCCCCGTCCCTGGTTTTGCCAGCAGAGGCAATTTCATCTAGATCTTGCGGCCAGAGCATTTCGTGCCTACCTTCTAAATCCCTATAATTCACGCCTAACGCATAACCAAATCCGTAGCTATTGTAGATGGCTATGGCTCTCGCTGGCTCTCCCGTGCGGTACCGCAACGAAGAATAGCGTAGTAAAGCATCATCTTTGTTGCATTTCTTCCCACCCTTTAGGCCTGCTCTGTGAAAAGATTACCTTATCTACCTTTGACCCCCATTTTTCATATGCAATTGCCCCTCCTGTGAGAGGCAAATTCTTCTCCCGGAAGAAATGATGGCAGGGAGGATAGGGAAGGGGATGATCAGCTTATTTCAACTGCAGGTCCGCCTTCACATCACTCAGCAGCTTGTTCACTTCCTTGACTACGTTTTCTGGCGGCGCGGTTTTGCCGTCACCGATCTCGATTCTTAGACGAAACCGCATCGGCAAGCCCGTTTTCTTAATTTCCAGAAGCTTGGGAACGATGTCCCCCAGGTCTTGAATCTGTGACGGTTCGAGATCGGCTTCCGCCCTCAGCGTCAAGCCCGGAGGGGGCGGAGGCGGAGGGGGCGGTGTGGCAGGCGGTTTCAGGATGACGGCCTGCGCCGACGGGAAATCACAGGGCCAAGCGCCCGACTTTTCCGATAGTGCAAGAAACCGCGCCTGCAAAGCGCCACCAATGGCTTCTTTGATCGTTTTCCAGGGCAGCGTCTTCTTTTCCCTGACGGACAGCGCCGAAGAGACTGAAAGTCCCGATGCATAGCCGCCCTTCCAGGCGGCCGGCAGGTTTTCTGGCAGGATCTCCGCGGCAGCGATGATCGTTGGTGGTACTAAGAGTTTAGCGCTGTCATTCAATACGCCAGGTGGTATCGGTTCACCGAGGATACTGGCCGGTCCGGAAAGGAGCCACAATAATCCGCTTTCCACTGCCGAGGCAACAGCCTTTTCCACAACACCTTCAGCCGCCTTTGGAATGGGGAGGGACTCCAGGTAGCCCTCCCGCTCGACCTGAACCACATTCTTGCCATTGAAGTAGTCGGTGACAGCTTGAAAGGTGATCTCATCCGCCGTCCATAAACCGGGCAATACGTTTGGGGCAAGCATCGTCGGCGGAATCTCGCCCAGTTCGGCTGACGCCGGCAGCACGAGTTCAAGTGCCGGATCGCTCAAGGCGATGTCATCGGGTTTTGTCATCCACCAGGTGCGGGATGTACCGTCCGGTCGGACAAGACGCAGGACAAAGATCCCTTTTCCGCAACCTTCCGCCAGGGTGCTGAGGATGGCGCTGGCCTTAATCATCTTTGGAAGGTGTGGAAGCTGGGCAAACGCCCCGGAAAGATCTTTGACTCGTCGTGCTGTCTCTCCGGGACGCCAGAGGTTATAAGGGCCATCGGGCAAGAGGGCCTCGGCAGTGACCGGCGTATCCTGCATGCGGCTCCGCTTGTCTGACTTGATAATGTTGAAATGTGGTTCATCCGTGACGGTGATTTTGAAGGCCTGCGCATCATCCTTCTCCGAAACCGTAACGACGATGCACCAAGCCTGACGGATCGCATCGGGGATGCGCCCCTTGGCCTTGTCGATGTTGATGGACAGCGTCTGCGCCCTGGCCGGATCGACGCTGCCGTCCTTCTGTTGCTGTTTGATCTCTTCCCGCACGCCCTCCCATCCCAGATAGTCGCGTACGCGGGCCGACGCTAGTTCCAATCCATCCTTGGAAGGTGTGACCAGAACGACTGCATTCCGGTAGACGCGAGGTTTGTCTGACCCCGTTGTCTCGTCCAAGAATCGCTTGGCCTCCGGGCTAGGCTTACCCGACTCGGACGCTGCTCCAGGTCCCAAAACAGCATAGTGGAAGGCCCCGTCGTCTTCAATATCCTTCGGGCGTATCGGGAGTGTATGCGGATGAACCCCCGCGGCAGATGCATTAGCCGTTAGTGATTTAAGTTTGCCGATGTCGTCCAGCAGACGGGCGCGGACAGTGTCATCATGGATGTTTTTCGCCGCGACGGCGTGCATCTGATTGAGGTTTGGGCGGTTGCCGAGCCGCCATGTTCCGGGAAGCTGTCCTTCGGTCGTGGTTGTATGGAGGTCATCGAGCCAGTAGCTCGTCTGCGCCCAACGGGCGAGCCCCTTTTCCAACTCGATCTTATCCGGGCGGGTCGATCCCAGCAGTACCAGAAGCTCTCTCGTTCTGGCCGTCTGGCCGATGGGCTGGGAATGAAGAAAGGTCGCCACGACGGCTTGCTCTACTTCACGAAACTTCAAGCCCACCGACTCGATCTGAATCCGTTTGGCCTGTTCGAATTCGTTGTCGAGGATGCCGGTCCATGCCTGTTTCTTCCCTTCGGTTTCCTCGGTGTCGGCCACTGTGACCATTTCCCGGAGAGCCTCCGACAGCCCCTCGTTTCCCTGAGCGTTGAGAAACACGGCCGGCCCGATGAGGGGGGATTTGTCCCACTTTTCCGCCTCCCGCAACGCCAGGGCAAAGGTCCGCAATACACCCCGGGTCCGTTGAAAACGGGCCAACTGCGTCCATTTGGAGTAGAGGACTTCAGTGAGATCAGGATGGAAGGGGTAGCTGTCCAGAAACCGCTGTTCTGCATTCGCCCCCTGTTTAGCCGTCTGCTCGTCGACGGCAGTGATGCCTTTGAGGGCTGCTACGACATGCTGGCGGAAGACCTCCCGATCCTTGAGGGATTCCGGTTTGAAGAAACGCCGACGCAGAACCTCGGCCACATCCTCCTTGACCACCGGTTCCACGGCCTCCTCCCGCTGGCGCTGAAAAATATCGTAAAGCTCGGCCTGGATCTCCCGTCCCAGGGTATCGCTCTTGCGCGGGTCCGTTGCCAGCAGCGACGCCACAAGACAGCAGCGATCTACCTTGACCGCCGCCTGAGTCAGGTACTGGAAGAAGTTCTGGAGCCGGACCCGCCATTCACGGTTCTGAGCGACCTTCTCACGGGCATACATCAGCACCTCATCGATAAGCACGAGGGTTCCGAGTCCGTCCTTGCCCGGAATCTCCAACAGCTCGGTGAGCAGATTCTCCGCCGGAGCCGTCTCGCGCTCCTCCGCCAGGCCTTCGGCATGGAGGACCTTCAGCCCCGCCTCACCTGCCAGTTGCCAGGCCAGGACGCTCCAGGGCTGTTTGAGTGTTCGTGCTTTGCCGTCGGGCGAGAAGATCTCCATGCCCTTTTCCACGTCAAGCTTATCAAAGCATAGTGCCGCCACACGGCACCGGGGAGGTCTCTGGCCGATGTCCTGGATGAACTCCTCCACAGCGGGCAGTTTCGGTAACTTTTCCGGTTCATGGACAAGATGTCGAAGTGTGATCAAGGTGTGGGTTTTCCCCCCGCCGTAGGTAAGCTCCAATTGGCGGACGGCCTTGTCGTTCTTGCCGGCGAGGCGCAGCACGACGTCCCGGACCAGGCGACGGAGGTTGAAGGTGGGAAACGTGAGGGCGAAGAACTGTTCCGGATCCTCGTAAACCTTCCGTTTTCCCCGCTGCATCACGACATCGTAGAGATCAGCGGCAAACAGATGCAGAGGCAAATCGCCCGAGCGGAGATCATCGCGGAGCTTCACCACTTCATGCCAGGACTTCCAGGGGAGTTTAGTCATCGGATTTATCCTCCTTCCGCCGCGCAAGGAGCGCGCGCTGGGCTTTCAGGATTTCCTGCCGCAGAACTTCCTCATTCGGCAGGTCGGTCAGGTATTTTGAGGCAAAGACCTTGGCACGGATGCCGCCCGTGGCGTACTGCACCACGGCATCGTCCTTGTCGCTGCACAGGATAATGCCCACCGGGTCGGCTTCGCCCGGCATCGTCAGGTGCTCCTTTGCATAATTAAGATAAAGATTCATCTGGCCCGCATCGGCGTGCGTGAAAGCAGATGTCTTAAGGTCAATCACAACGAGGCATTTCAGGCGGCGATGGTAGAGCAGCAGGTCAATCCGGTACCATACAGTGCCGACGCGGATCCGTTTCTGCCGGGCGACGAACGCAAAACCCGTTCCCATCTCCAGGAGAAACCATTCCATATGGCCGATCAGTGCCGCTTCCAGCTCACTTTCGCTGTACTCATCCTTGAGATTCAGGAACTCCAGAAGATAAGGATCTCGAATTTCGTCCTGCACTGAAATCACATCTTGCGGTTGAGGTTGACTGCCGCGAGCGAGGAGGGCTTCGGGGCGTTTCGAGTGGAGCGCCCTTTCAAAGAATTGGGTACCGATCTGACGATCAAGCTGCCGAACGGACCATCCCCCGCGAATGGTTTCCGATTCATAAAATGACCGCGCCGACAGATTCTCCACCGACATCAGGCGCACGTATTGAGACCAGGACAGGGGGAATACATTCATCGGCAACAGGTCCGGTTGGATCGTATCACGGCGGGATACTGGTAATTGCATGGATTCCGCAGACAGTGTCTGCAGTGTTTTCTTTCCGCTTTTGCCCGACAGCGTCGGGCCTTTTGCATGGGCTTCGAATTTGCCCGACACTGTCGGGCAAATCTCCCATCCCAGGTAAAAGGCTCTCATCTTTTGCAAACCTTGTCGAGAAAAGCCACGCCCATGTCGTGCGGTCAAGTCACCTGTCAATCGTCGCAACAGGGCTTCGCCATACTCTGCCCGCTCTTTGCCCTTCTGTTCAAACTCAACGATCCGCCGACCGATTTCCCAGTAGGTTGCCGTTAGCACGGCATTTAAGGATCGGGCAGCGGAGCGCCTCGCCTGTTCAAGAAGAACAGAAATGTCCGACACCAGGTATCCATAATCGAGGGGCGCGAGTTGTTTAGTCGTCATTTCTCATCCCTCCGAAATCCAATCGATCTGTTTGTCGTCGTTCACGGCGCCTTTGGCCTGGATGTGGTTGCTGATAGATTCAAGAAGCGATCTTTCCTCGCTTGCGGCGGACGAAAGCTCGATGAGAGACTGGAGGAGCCGTCTGAAGAGCTCCTGGCGCCGCAGACCATTGTCGTCGAGATACTCGTCCACCTTGTTGAGGTCGCCCGCCTTCCAGAGGTGCATCAGGCGGTGGACGCGGTCGATAAGTGGGACGGGCTTGCCCCCAGGCGCCTCGAATCCCAGGGATCGCCCCTTCCTCTGCGCCCAGGTTTTGAGTTTCACTTTACTGCCCGATTCCTCGACTGCCTCCGGGTCCGCCTCCGCATCGGCATTGGCCTCTTCGTCCGATTCCTCCGCTGATTTCCCTCTCGTGAAGCCGATGAGATCCCAAGTATCGGCCAGTTCCTTGTCCGAGACTCCGCAGGAAACGGCGTAGAGGATGCACGCCCCGGCCGGGGCCTCCTCCATGCCGAAGTCATGACGGTGGAGCAGGTAGTAGGCCGTCGGCTCATCCAGGCGGTCCCGGCCCATCGCATCCGTCTCGTCGGCCCCTGAAGGCTCGGTCCCGTCTCCGGAAAGGACGCGGCCAACCACGAAATCCACGACCATCCGGCGGACGTGGGTGAGGAACTCGCTGACCGCCATCGGCCCCGGCTCGTTGGCCTTGCGGACGAGGGGATGCCTGCTGTAGGCCTCCAGCGCCGGTCCCGTAGCCGCCCAGACGAAGTCGGGGCCCCTGATGCCGGCGTCCCAAAACTCGCGGAGTTGTTCTCGGATTTTCCGGCGCATCTCCTCCAGGACCTGATTGTCCCATCCAGGGCGGGCCGTTGCCGGCCGTTTCTTGCAAACAAGCCAGACAGAGGAGGAAAGTGAAGCTCGTCCAAGGTTCCGAATCCCGCCAGGCATTTCTGTCATTATTGGCCAACTTCCGTCTACGACAAATCCAGCACGAATAATGGCTGAAACAAGAGTTTCCCATGCATCTGGTTGTTTATTCGCAAAGACAATGACCAACCGTCCACCATCATTTAATGTCCGACAACAAGCTTCAAAAGCATGGAACATGCCCTCTTCATAGGTGGCCTTTGATTTGGTCTTATCTCCATTGTGTCTACTGGCGTCATCAATGAGTTCGCCGTCATTTTTTTCGTGATTCCATTTAGGCGACAAGGGTTCTTTGAAGGCTTCGTCCATTTTTGGGGTAAGACCATTCAATGATCTTCGGAGCCAAACGTAGAAAAAATCCATAAGATCAGCGTAGGGTATCGCATCGTAATATGGAGGATCGGTCACGATAATATCCATCCCCGTTTCATTTTGGCCAAGTGCCGAAGCATTTAGGATTTTAGGGAGATGCGTTTCATCCCAAGAACATTTGTGAAGTCTTGTGAGTGCACTTACGATAGAGTTCAATCCGCCAGAGTAAAATCTCTCGATCGGAGCAAGTGGGTTCCCTTCAGCCATATCCCAAGTAATGGGCAATGCCCATCTCATGAAAATGTGTTTTACTTCTTCTGCGCCGTTTTCCCATACACAGAGTACACCCATGTAATCAGAGGTACGACTAACGGCACTGGCGAGGTATGAGCATATCGCCTCTTTCCAATTTTTTTCATACACTGAAGGGAGGAAGTCCTTCGCCGCGCGCGTCCACTTTACAAACGTTCCGAGGGCCGTGAGCTGGCGAGGGGTGAAGAGCTTTTTCCATTGATCGAAACCATAGAGCGGCACCCGAAATCCCAAGGCTTCCTTGCTTGGCAGCGGCTCTTCTGGAATGCCAAAGGGAATGTCGGCAAAGACGCCTGTGACAGCCTCTTCTGCTTCCGTGGCCATCCAGATATCCTGGGCCGTCGGCAGGCGATATTCTTTGCCCTTCTGCCCGTCAACAACAACGGCCGTGTTGACCGCGCCCAACCTTCCAGCCTTTCCCTCAAAGCGAATATCCTCCATCGTCATGATTGTCCCGCAGCAGGGGCACTTCGCCCCGGAGCGGGACATCGTGCCGCCTCCGATCTGTTTGTCGTTTTCGCGACGCTGGGCGACGTTTCCACCCTTGACCGGGACATTCGCCTCGATGCCAAACACCATTCCGGTTTTGTCCGTGTTCGGCGCCATCGCGATAAGGACGCGCTTCTTCTCTTTCTTGCAGAGCCAGCGGGTCTTCAGGAGCGGGACGACGGCGCGGCAATTCTTGCACGTTACCGTCCGCGCCCAGAGGTAGGCCACCGTGGGTTTGGCCACCCAGCGAGGATTGCCCTTATCCCGGAGGTATTCGTCGCTGAAATCTGTGTTGAGGGCTTCAATATCCGGCGTCCCGTCTTCCCAGATCGGTAGAAGCTGCGGTGACCGTTTCTCGTAAGGTTTTGGAAAAATGCCATAGATAGGTTCTAATTCAGCATAAGTCGGGTAGAAATGGGCAAGCTCGCGGCGTGCATTCTTGAGCACCCACTGACCCCAAGCCCGAACATGCCAGGCGAGATCCGCCTTAGGCGCCCGGCCAGAATCGGGCTTATCGAAGAACCCTGGTTGTGTTTCCTCTTTTTCCTTCTGCCGCTTGGTCTTCTTGGTGCGGCCGATCAGATGGGAATGGGCCTTGTAAAAGGCCTCCATGAAGGCTTCGTTATCAAGGATGAAGTCGGGGAGGGGCAGCGTTTTTCCTGCCAGCATCTGGGGATATTCGAGGGTACATTTAAGTACAAACCAGGCCACGGGGTTAATGTCCACCGCCGTCGTCTCGCACCCTAAACGCATCGCCTCCAGGGGAATTGCCCCGCCACCGGCGAAGGGATCGAGGACCTTCGGCGCCTGGCCGCCGTAAGCCTTGCGGATCTCCTTGCGGAACCATTCCAGCAGGT
>JBGSUA010000133.1:0-1984 GCA_041753575.1 Desulfatiglandaceae bacterium | reverse complement strand
AGTCCCAACCCCCTTCTTTCCCCAAGTCTCCTTGTAATCCGCCTCTGCGGACAAGTCTGAGGATCGTCCTCATATCCGCAGATTACACCGATTACTCAGATGGATGATGATGCTGGGTGGACCTAACCTCGGGGAGCTCGTTAACCGAACATGCAAGCGGACCCGCAAGGACAAGCTTTCAGCTGGTTTATTTCTTGAAATGGGGGACCCTTTTCTCAAGGCCGTCTTGAAAGAAGGGAGGGTTGTCTATGGCTGACAATGAAATCATTTGCGACTTTGTCAGAGTGAAGATAACGCCAATCCTTTCCTTGCCTTTAAAATCTGCGTAAATCTGTGGAATCTGTGGAAGAAGGCGCCCTTGATTTCAAACGACCCCAAAAAAAGCTAATACAATTGCGACTGGACCCGAAGGATGTAAGGATCATAGACAGGGAATCAAAGCGCTCCGGCATTGACAGGGCCCAACTCTAAAGGCTTTTGTTCTTTGCCTTTCATAATCTGCACAAATCTGCGTAATCTGCGGATCGGCTACCCTGATGATCTTCCCTTCCCAGTGCACTTCATGACGCTGCGAGAAACTTAACAACTTAAGAGCGCTCCCATGCAGTGCGTCTTCCTCACACCTCCGTCACCCCTGATGCTCTCCTAGAACCATCCGATTGAGGAATTTGATTTTCCTAAGGATACCTGGCATAATTGACCAGACGTCGGAACCGGATCTCAATCCAAGGGGGTTTCTAATGAATCTGCTCAAAGAGACGGCTATCGAATCCATCAAGCGCTTGCCCGATGGATGCACAGTTGAGGATATCATGTATAGGATAGACCTTATTGCCAAGGTCTATGAAGGTCTCAAAGATGCTGAGTCCGGAAGGCTTGTCACCACGGAAGAGCTCCTTGAAAGAATTGACCAATGGGCAGTATAAAGTGGACTGAAAGAGCAAGTGATCACCTTCGAGACATCTTTGACTTTATATCCAAGGACTCCAAAATATATGCCGCAAGGTACGTCAAGATGCTCGTACATGCGACCGCAAAACTTGAAAGTATGCCTCGCTGCGGCCGTATTGTCCCGGAGCTCGACGACAGTCGCTTCAGAGAAGTTATCTTCGGCAACTATAGGATCGTCTATCGAATCGTTGGGGCTGATAACGATATTGAGGTGCTCGCGGTTATTCATGGCGCCCGTGATATGGGAAAGGCCATTCGGGAGCACTGGGAGCTGTAATGAAAGTATAGCAGCGATGATGGTTGCTGCCCGCTTGATTCTGGATAGCATAGCCGATGGAGCGAAGGGCATAGGGCCATAGGCCCATCAATCTGCGAGAATCTGCGTAATCTGTGGATCGTCCCCTGATGATCTTCCCTTCCCAGTGCACCTCATGACGCTGCGAGAAACTTAACAACTTAAGAGCGTCCCGCTCCACATAAGAGGCCACCTCTCGACCAAAACCCTCTGCCCCAAAAATCACAATCTTCATTATGGTCTCATCCCGAGCACTATACCTTCTACCTGACGGTCCATATCTGCACCTCGAATGGCCGATCTTGACCGTCTCCCTTGTCCTGCCATTTCGGAGAAAAGTGCCTCAAATTTCCGCAACCCTGACCGGATGGATAGGTTTGACTGATAATACTCCAGGGCGCTTTCCCCCATCTTCATTTGATCGGCACCCGGCAGCCGAAAAAACTCCAGAATTCCCTGCGCAATGGATTTAGGATTCTCAGGCTCAACCACCACGCCGCCAATGGAAGCAAGGACGAGCTCCGCTGCATCCCCATGGACTCCACAGAGCACTGGTTTACCCGCCGCCATGTAGGCCTGAATTTTTGACGGGATGGTCATCCGAAAAAGCTGAGTGTCCTTCAGATGGACCAGCATCAAATCGGCGAGAGACATGATCCGCCCCATGTTTTCCTGCGGTTGCCTTTCGATGAAGATGACATTTGTAAGGCTGCGATGTATGACCATTTGTCTGAGCTG
>JBGSUA010000132.1:0-2266 GCA_041753575.1 Desulfatiglandaceae bacterium | reverse complement strand
TTAGGACGCGCGGAACTTTCTCTCATGGGACCGGGAGTACCGGAATCAGTGAAACAGAATTTGGAAATCGTACTGGGGGAAACCCGCCGCATCGCCGACATCGTGCGGGGCTTGCTGGACTTCTCCCGCCGCAGTCAGGTGGATACCTTCGGACCGGTGGATGTCAACGATGTCGTCGAAAAGACCCTCGCCCTCACCGAACATCAAATGAAAACCGACAATACCACGATCCTGCGGGAATTAGAGTCGGAAATGCCCCAAATCGAAGCCAATGCCGGGCAGCTCCAGCAGGTATTCACTAATATGGTGATCAATGCCTATCACGCCATGCCGGAAGGCGGTACTCTGACCGTGCGCACCAAAAAATCCGGGGAAGATATCGTCATTGAATTCGAGGATACCGGACAAGGTATTGACAAAGAAAATCTGGATCACATTTTCGATCCCTTCTTCACCACCAAAGCGGAAGGCAAAGGCACCGGTCTGGGATTGGCGGTCAGCCATACTATCGTCGAGCGGCATGGGGGCAACATCGGGGTGGCGAGCGAACCCGGCAAGGGTACCTGCTTCACCATCCAAGTCCCCATCAAGGGAGCCGCTCTGACAGCCAAGGCCGAGGACAACGAGGGGATTCATCAAACCGAATACAAGCCCTTCCTCGCCCTGGCGAACAAAGCGATAATACTGTAAATATCCTCTCTCCGAGTTGGATATCGGATTATTGCTGTGCCCGGCTGGGCCAGCAGCATCGGGTAGCTCAAGTCTCTCAACCCCGGTTGCATTATCCGCTTCCCCTTGCTACCATTTTCTTGCCTTAGGCCGGTGTAGCTCAGTTGGAAGAGCGACTGATTTGTAACCATCCTCTCTCTCATCGCCAGTACCCTTTCGCATCAGGTTCTCAAATATGCCGATAAGCCGGGGGCTGGATGAGAATAGTGTACCAAGGCTATACCGTTTCAGGCTAAATGATCTCACATGCCCTAGTTTTGAGCGTGAAATAAGAGAAATACAGTAGAAAATGGTGTGCCAAGGGTGTACCAGAAGTATACCGAAAGTGCGCCGGATTTTGAGAAAAAGTGTACCGGAAATGAGTCTCCGATACACTTTTTCCGTGAAGTAGTACACTATTATGATGTTCTTTTCTTTAGCCTATCGCAGGGCAAAAAAGTGGACCGGAGTTGGCCTTGCCCCCTAAAACGAGTCCAGACTGAATGTTAGTATACAGGGGTTTGGTGTTAAGACCACGACAACAGATTCATGCCCTACCGGTCAGAGATCAGTGGGGTGGGCGAGAAATGGCTAGCTAGTTTTCCCGCTGCCGTATTCATTGTGGCTTCCACGCTGGCGAAGTCGCATTTGTCACAAGGGTAGTTATTTTGCTGGTTTTGAGATCGATAAGCAAAAGTTTTCCTTTCGGAGCTGGCCCGAATTGCCAAAGGAGACTATTTTCCTGTCCATCCATCTGGCCTAGAAGTAGTTTTCCACCATCAGTTGAGAAAGAGGGACGACAATAATCACTACTGAAATCTTTGGGTAAATCAATATCCGATTTCACCTTAACTTTTGCAATGTCAATGACCCAGAGCTTCTTTATAGAGGAATCCGTTATCTGAGAGTATGACTGCAAAAATACTGCAAGCATTGTCCGATCATTAGAAATACCTGGGCAGTTAAAACTCGAACCCTCGGAACCATCGGATTTCTGTGAATGATATCGGATTAATTCTTTTTCCTTTCCGTTTTTTAATATGAATAGCGGCGTATCAGAACCGCCCTCGTGAGGGATGGATGTGTAAATAATTGATTGAAGTCCATACGTAGCAATGGGAGCAACATAGATCTGTAGCGGGAATTCATTATATGGCGCTTGCTTGGCCACTATCTTTTGCTTCTTGGTACTCAATTCAACAGCCACCAGAAACTCGGTGCAACTTTGCCAACCATCGCTTTCTTCTCTCATTTCCTGTTTGGCGAAAAGGATGGCGTGGCCGTCATGAGAAAACGACGGGTAGATATTTAAGCTGTTGGCTAGACTTAATAACTTGTCGGCTTTGCCTGTCCGTGGATTAAGTAACCAGATGGAATTAAGATACTTCGGTTCCCCCCACTTGTCTTTGCCGGCTGGGACATGCCGCTCTAAGACCAGCGAATTCCCATTCGGAGACCAACTGGGACGAGCAAATCCTCCGCCTTTTGTTATCTGTTTTTGACTGGAACCAGTGTCACTACATAGCCAGAGATTGCCATCTCTAATAAAAGCAATCTC
>JBGSUA010000131.1:0-8585 GCA_041753575.1 Desulfatiglandaceae bacterium | reverse complement strand
GGATATTTGAGCGGAGGAACCGAATGATCAGGTCGAATGCCGAAGTGCTGGTGAGGAGCAATATCGGGCGTTTTGTGGATGATGAACTCATCCCCAAGGCCCATGATATAGACGCCAGGGGAGAGTTCCCCATGGAGATGTTTCAGAAAATAGGGCAGATGGGGGTCTTTGGCATACGGTACCCTAAGAACAAGGGAGGCTCAGGCGGCAATACCACGCTGTTTTGCGTGATATGCGAGGAGCTTGCCAGGGGGCTCATGAGCGTGGGCGCCATTACCGCCATGCAGTGTCTGATGGGAACCAATTTTCTTTTTCATTACGGCACCGATGAGATGAGGGAGAAATACTTTCTTCCCGCCATGAGGGGCGAGAAGATAGCCTGCTTTTCTCTGACTGAACCGGAGGCAGGTTCTGATCTCGGCAACGTGAGCACCATAGCAAAGAAGACTGCCGAGGGATATGTATTAAACGGAATGAAGACCTGGGTTACAAACGGGCCTGTCGCAGATTTCTATACGGTGCTATGCCAGACAGATCCTGAAAAGAAATTCCGGGGTCTTAATTTTTTCTTTATTCCGAGGGAAACTCCCGGGGTCTCCGTGAGCAAGCCCTTCGATCTCCTGGGCACACGAACCACCATGATATCAGAGCTTGCCTTTACGGATGTCAGAATTCCTCACCACTATATGCTGGGAAACGAAGGGCAGGGCATGGACAATCTGCTCTCGATCCTCTCCGAGATAAGGACCATGACTGCCGCGCTGGCGGTGGGACTCCAGAGGGCGGCCCTTAACGATTCCATAAAATATTCGCATGAGAGGGCACAGTTTGGTAAAACAATATCAAATTATCAACTCATACAGGCAAAGATAGCCAATATGGCGGTGAACCTTGAAGCTTCAAGTCTCCTTACCTATAAGGCCACGCGCATGATAGACGACAAAATCCCTTGTATTAAGGAGGCGTCAATGGCCAAATATTTTGCAACTGAGGGCGCGTGCAAGGCCGGGGATGAAGTGACAAGGATATTCGGGGCCTATGCCTATTCAATGGAATACGCGGCACAGAGATATTACAGAGACAATCGTTTTCTCCTTTACGGAGGAGGAACGCACGAGATTCTTCAACCCAATATCGCAAGGTGGGTAGGCCTTTAGGATTTGAGCATAATATGCCTGCGAATCCGAAAAACGGTATTTACAGCCAGAACGTCCTTGATTCCATCCCAGAGAGAAGATCACTGGGGCAGCAGGTATATGAGCGTTTGAAACAGGCTATAGTAAAGGGGGATATAGAACCGGGTGCGAGGGTCGTGGAAAGCTCCATCGGAGAGAGCCTGGGTATAAGTAGAACGCCCGTAAGGGAGGCCATTCATAAGCTTGAGAGGGAGGGTTTTCTGGAGCGAAGCCCATCCATCGGTTTTTTTGTGGCTGACCTCAGAAGGTCCGACATTGAAGAGACATTCGGCATAAGAACCGTTCTTGAAAGTTACGCCGCAAGGCTCGCCGCGGTAAATCATATGCCGGATGAGCTCAAACCGCTGGTAGAAAAGGTGGAGCAGTATCAGCTTTGCCTTGAAAGGGGTGATGCCGCAGCGCTGCTGAGAATAAACACCGAGTTTCACGAGATGCTCTATGGGCTTAGCAGGAGTCCAAGGCTGATAAAGATGATAAATGACCTTAAGGACCAGATATATCGCTTCAGAAGGGTGATCCTTAACAGGTGTGATATGGCCAGGATAAGCAATGAGGATCACATGTTGATGCTGGAACTTATGAGGCGAAGGGATGCTGACGCGGTTGAGAGAGTGGTGCGGGAACATCTGTTAAAGGGAAAAGACGCGGTCTTGGTGGAGTTTGATAGGAAAAGCATGGGAAAAGAGGGGGCATGAGAGCCGTGGCGGATAGAAAGATAAGGGTTCTGGTGGCGAAACCGGGGCTGGACGGCCATGACAGGGGAGCAAAGGTGGTCTCCCACGCGCTTAAGGAGGCAGGGATGGAGGTCATATATACGGGACTCCACCAGAGCGTACCGGGCATAGTCAATCAGGCCATCCAGGAGGATGTTGATGTGATAGGCCTTTCCATAATGTCGGGAGCCCACGTGCCTATTACCAGGAAGCTTATGGATCTGGTAAGAAGCAGTGATATAGGCGAAAAGCTTGTCCTGATAGGTGGTGTGATTCCCCAGAGGGATGTGCTTGTCCTTCAGGAACTGGGGGTTAACGGCGTGTTTCCCGGAGGCTCACGTTTTGATGAAATAGTCGCTTTTATCAAAGAGAAGATCAAGAGGAACTGATGCCGGAAAAGGAGAAGGACTGCAATGGGAGTAGCCACTTACATAAAGGATGAAAAAGACGCGATAAAGGAGGTGATACTCCAATCGGGTATAAAGGTCAAACCGGTATATACCCCCGATGATCTGGCGGCGGCAGGTTTTGATTATATGAAAGATTTAGGGAATCCGGGAGAATTCCCCTTCACCCGCAGCATTCACCCGCAGGGTTACAGGAGTCGCAACTGGACGACCAGACAATATACCGGCTTCGGAACGCCTGAGCAGACCAACGAGCGCTTCAAGCTTATGATAGCCCACGGTCAGACAGGCTTGAACGTGGCCTTTGATCTGCCTACCCAGATGGGCTACGACTCCGATAATCCTATGGCCGAAGGTGAGGTAGGCAGAGTGGGAATGGCGGTTGATTCCTTGAGGGACTTCGAGATAGCCTTCAAGGATATAAAACTTGACAGGATAGGCACGGGACTCACCATCAACGCGGTCGCATCCGTGATGCTTGCCATGTATCAGTCAGTGGCGGAAAGATTCGGCTATGACAAGAACAAGATATCCGCTACCCCCCAGAATGATATACTGAAGGAGATGGTTGGAAGAGGGGCCTGGATATATCCGGTGGGGCCAGCTGTCCGGCTTGTGGGAGACACAATCGAGTATGCCATGAAGGCGCTTCCCAGATGCAATCCGGTATCGGTCTGCGGTTATCACATAAGGGAGTCCGGCTGTACCCCGGCCCAGGAGATATCCTACGCCTTCATGATAGCCTTTGCATACATTGACAACGTGGTGGCAAGGGGATACGGGGCTGAGGAATTTGTAGGCGGATTCACCTTTAATTTAAATATTTATGGTAACCTCTGGGAGACTGTGGCCAAGTTCAGGGCGGCAAGAAAGCTATGGGCCAGGATGCTCAGGGAGAGATATGGCGTACAAGACAAAAAGGCCATTTTTCTCAGAGGCATCTTCGGCGGCGGCGGCTCGGGCATGACCAAACAGCAGCCTGAGAACAATATCATGAGAGGGGCCTACTATGCCCTGGCCGCGGCCCTTTCAGGCGCCCAGACCACAGCGCTCTGCTCCTTTGACGAGGCCTATACCATACCCACGGAAAGGGCGGCGCTCCTTTCGTTGAGGACATTTCAGATACTGATGGACGAGATAGGCTTGAGGGATACGGTTGATCCTCTTGCCGGCTCTTATTTCATGGAGACCCTCACGAAGCAGATGGAAGAAAAGATCCTGGAGGAGATGGAGAAGGTTGAAAAGGTAGGAGGGATGGTGGAGGCTGTAGCCTCAGGGTATGTCCAGCGAGAGGTCGCCCGCCAGGCCTATGAATATGAAAAGAAACTCCAGGATGGGGTGGTAACCAAGGTCGGCGTAAATAGATACACAGAGGGCGTTGACATGGAGGTAGAACTGCACCAATACAATGATCAATGGGCCAGGCTGCAGGTGGATAGGCTTAAGGAGCTTAAAAGAACCAGAAATAGCGCTGAGGTTGGGGCATCACTAAAGGCCCTTGAAAAGGCGGCCGGCGATGGCAAAAACGTTATGCCCTTTCTTGTTGAGTGTTGTAAGGCCCTTGCCACGGTTGGGGAAATGGCTGAAGTCTTTCGCGGGGTTTTCGGTGAACACGTGGAGCCCAGTATTTTTTGAACTCAAGCCTTGATAGACAAAGGCAGGAGATTGTGGTTCGTTGGTTCGGAGGGAACATGATCTGGAAAGGAGGTGAGGTTGGAACTCTTTGGTGAAGGTGAGGCAGTCGTGCCTTGTGGCCGGATTTCCGGCGAAGATGGTTGTTAAAGGAAGTGCCCAAATAAGAAGGAGGTTTAGATAATGAAGCCGAGACTTGCCGTTTTGATTGCCGCTGTTTTTTTAGCCGCTGTTTGCGCGGTTTGTCTGGCCCCGGCCCAAAGCCAGGCAGACCAGATTAAATTGAGCTACGCCAACTTTCCGCCCGCCCCTACTTTCCCATGCGTGCAGATGGAGAGGTGGAAAACCGAGGTGGAAAAGAGGACCAATGGAAAGGTTCTTGTGAACACCTTTCCAGGCGGTACCCTGGTGGATGCCAAGAACATGATGGACGGCGTCATTGCCGGTACCGCTGACATTGGCTGCCTCTGCATGGCCTATCAGCCCGGCAGATTCATGGTAACCAATGCAACCTCACTTCCCTTTGGCTTTCCCAACGCCACGGTCGCAAGTCTTGTTTTGTGGGATCTATACAAGAAATACATGCCTGAAGAATTTGCCAAGGTGAAGGTGCTCACAATGTTCGCATGTGCCCCGGCAAACATCTATGCCAAGGTTCCCGTGAAGAACCTGGATGACATGAAGGGCTTGCAGTTGAGGGCCAGCGGCGGGACTGCCGACGTGGTCAAGGCCCTGGGTGGCACCCCGGTGGGTATGCCTCAGTCCGAAACTCCCGAGGCCCTGCAGAAGGGGGTTGTGAAAGGAGCTGTGTCATCACTTGAAACCCTCATGGATTTCAAGTATGCCGAGCTTTGCAAATATGTCACCATCATAAACGGTCCCATATATCCCTTCGCAGTGGTCATGAACATGGCCAAATGGAATGCACTTCCCAAGGATGTACAGAAGGTCATGGAGGATATGGGAACCGAGCAGTCTGAATGGACCGGCAAGTACATGGACGGGCATGTGGAGAAGTCCCTTGAATGGTCCAAGAAGAACCACAACATAGAGATTACGGAGCTTTCAGCAGAGGAGCTGGCCAAATGGGACAAGCTCCTTGAGCCTATAACAGCAAAATGGATAGAAGATGCCAAGGCCAAGGGGCTTCCCGCGGAGCAGATAGTCCAGGATATTAAAGCTCTTACTAAGAAATATGCCGGCAAATAGTGCGTTATGAGAATTGCGGTGCCCAGCAATAACAGTGGCACTGCAATTCCATGATCTTGGATTTTTCCCACAGTAGGGAGTGTTTTGATGGATCTTCTTTTCGGTTTTACCAGATGGACAAATAAGGCCTTGATGATGGTGGCCGGGTGCTTACTGGTGGCCATGATTGTACTTGCCTGCGCAAATATATTCTTGAGGCTGGTGTGGATTCCCATCAGTGGGACCTTTGAACTCATGGGCTATTTTGGGGCAGTGGTTACGGCCTTTGCCCTGGGATATACCCAGATGTCAAAGGGACATATCGCTGTGGATATTGTCCTCAAAACCTTTCCCCAAAAGGGTCAAAGGTACATCCAGATAACAAATCACATCATTTGCATGGGGTTTTTCGGTATTGTTTCATGGCGTATAGCTAGATATGCCGGCACCCTTTGGACTACAGGAGAGGTTACAGAGACCCTGGGCATCGTGTACTATCCATTTGTCTATTGCGTTGCCCTTGGGTGCGCGGTGCTTGCTCTGGTGTTTCTTGCTGATCTCGCTAGGCTCTTTCAGCCTGCAAGAGAGGGGAAAAAGTGAGCATGACAATAATCGGGATCACGGGGATCATCGTGCTCCTTATGGCCTTGTTTGTCTTAGGGATGCCGGTGGGATTCGTTATGGGGATAGTGGGATTCTGCGGGTTTTGGTATGCGGTTTCGTTCAATGCGGCCATTACCATGGTGGGAACCGATGTCTGGAATACCTTCTCCAAGTATGGGTTAACCGTTATTCCCCTCTTTATTTTTCTGGGATATCTAGCCTTTAACTCTGGGATCGCCGAAAGGCTTTACGCCGCCGCCTATAAATGGGTGGGTCACTGGAGAGGAGGCCTGGCAATTGCAACCATAGGTGCGGATGAGCTTTTTGCCGCCATATGCGGGTCTAATACGGCGACTGCCGCCACCATGGGTACTGTAGCGCTTCCGCAGATGAAGAAATACAACTACGACGACCGTCTCAGCAGCGGCACCGTGGTAACGGGAGGTACCCTGGGCACGGTAATGCCGCCCAGTGTAGTGATGATCATAATTGGGATCCAGACCGAGCAGTCCATAATAAAACTGTTTCTGGGGGGGATACTCCCGGCGATACTTCTGGGACTGCTCTTTGTTCTCACAATAGTGTTCCTTTGCTGGATTCACCCTGAATTCGGCCCAGCGGGTCCTAAGACGGGGATGAAGGAAAAGATCTTTGCGCTTACGGGGGTTATTGAGGCCCTTACCATTTTTGTACTGGTGATAGGGGGGTTGTACACCGGGCTTTTTACCCCCACGGAGGCAGGAGCAGTGGGGGTTTTCTTCGCCCTTGTTGTTATACTTGTTACGGGCCGGATCACCTGGAAGGGGTTTTTCAATTCCATTAAAGAGACTCTTAAGATCTCCAGCATGGTCTTTTTCCTTGTTACAGGGGCCATAATCTTCGGGAGATTCCTTGCCATTACCAGACTTCCTTATATGGTGGCGGATTATGCGGCATCGCTTCCAATTTCCCCTTATCTTGTCCTCGCGGTTATCCTGGTCATCTACCTCGTGGGGGGTTGTTTCATAGACTCTCTGGGGTTCCTGGTTCTTACGATTCCAATATTTTTTCCCGTCGGGCTTGCCCTTGGCTTTGACCCCATCTGGTACGCCATTATCCTTACAATGGTCACCACCCTGGGGGCCATAACCCCGCCTGTGGGGGTTAATATCTATGTTGTCAAGGCCCTTGCACCGGACATTGAATTGGGCACCATATTCAAGAGCATCAGCTATTTCCTGGCCGCGTGCATACTGGCGATTGTAATCATCATAGCATTTCCGGATATAGTTACAGTGATACCAAATATGGTCAGGTAGCAGCTATAACGAGCCCCGTTTTCAAAGCGTGTGGCTTCATGGAGGTATGGTAGATAATGACGAAGACGTTCATGCCCTCTGTTAAAAGCAGACAGGAACTGGAGGATCTTCAACTCAGGGGGCTTAAATGGACGGTACGCCACGCCTACGAAGGTTCCGGGGTTTACCGGAAGAAACTGGACAAGGCAGGCGTTCACCCCGATCAGATAAGCTCCCTCAAGGATTTGGTCCTGCTTCCCTTTACAACCGCCGGGGATCTCCAGGAAGGGTATCCGTTTCCTCTGCTTTCCGTTCCCTTTGAGAAGGTGGTGAGGATCCATGCCTCATCAGGGACAACAGGAAAGCGAAAGGTTTTGTGTTACAGCCAGAAAGACATACAGGACTGGACGCATTTCTTTGCCCGCTGCTACGAAATGGCAGGGCTTACGGCTGAAGACAGGGTACAGATCGCTGTGGGCTATGGGGTGTGGACGGCCGGCATAAGCTTTCAGATGGGGTGCGAGGCCTTCGGAGCCATGGCGGTGCCCGTGGGACCGGGCAATCTGGAGATGCAGTGTCAATTCCTGGTGGATTTCCAGAGCACTGTTCTTTGTTGCACAGCTTCAATGGGACTCCTGATGGCGGAGGAGGTCCACAGAAGGGGGCTCAGAGACAAGATAGCCCTGAAAAAGATGATCTTCGGCTCGGAGCGATCAAGCGATGCCATGAGGAGGAGAATACAGGAGTTGTTAGGGGTGGAGCACATGTTCGATATCCCCGGCATGACCGAACTTTACGGACCGGGCACCGGCCTCGATTGCCGGTATCATACAGGAATCCACTACTGGGCGGACTACTATATCCTGGAAATACTTGATCCGAAAACAATGGCGCCGGTCCCTGAGGGAGAGGTCGGGGAGATGGTGGTTACCACTCTCACAAAGGAGGCAGTCCCTCTCATAAGGTACAGGACAAGGGATCTTACAAGAGTTTTGTCCGGCGAATGTCCTTGTGGATCTATCCTTCCGAGGCACGACCGACTCCTGGGCAGATCCGATGACATGATAATATTCAGGGCAGTCAATATCTATCCCAGCCAGGTTGACTATGTCCTCTCGGGAATAAAAGGCGCAGGAAGCGAATTTCAGATAATCCTGGACCGAAAAGAAGACGGTAAGGACTACATGACAATAAAGGTTGAGCGACATGACGGTCTCGGCTCTGAAAAGAATGAAGAATTGGGCCGGAGGGTGAGTCGCGAGATAAAGAAGCAGATCCTTGTCAGTGCCGAGGTGGAAGTACTTGACTATGGGATGCTTCCCCGTTCCGAGCGTAAGAGCAAGAGGGTGTTCGACAACAGGGAGTTTTAAATCTGTTTACGGGTTCAGGGTTTAAGGTTTCCGGTTCAAGTAATTCTGAACCCTGACCCTGTGAACGCTTAGCTTTTTTCTTTGTCGTTGCAATCTGGACTTTTTGCGATTTTATCAAGTGAGGCAAGCGGATGAAGAGATTTGAATATTACCAGCCCCGAACCCTGGATGAGGCATACGGGTACATGGACCGGTTTCA
>JBGSUA010000130.1:0-5005 GCA_041753575.1 Desulfatiglandaceae bacterium | reverse complement strand
TATAGAGAATCCCCTCCGTTGATATGGCCTTTTTCGTCTCCTCAGGCATGTTGTAATAGCCCAGAAACACGATTGGCGGGTGGTAGCATATCTCGCCTACCTCACCATCGGGGAACTCCCCGCCTGCCTTACCGTCAGGGGTCATGGGCTTTCTGACTGTTACCTTTGCCAGGTCTTCAAATGCCTGCCCCACCTGGCCCACCATTTCCTCGGGCTGGATGCCGGGAGGCGTAAATGTAGCAAATCCCGCGTTCTCTGTCATGCCGATCCCTGTGCCGAACATGGGCGCCATGCCTGAGAGTTTCTTCAGAAACGGCAGGTCCACGGCTGAACCTGCGTAAGCCACAAATCGGAGACTGCTCAAGTCATACTTTTGATAGTCCGGATGATTCCAGAGCATACGGAACTGTGTCGGGATCTGGCCCAGGGCGTTGACTTTTCTGCTCTGGATTGCCTCCAGGGTCATTTTGACATCGAAGATCCTCAGAAGCACTGTGGTTCCGCCAAGAAACATGGTAGTCATGAAGCATTCTGTCACACATCCGACATGGCTGGGTGGAAGATTTATGAGTATTCTTAAACCTCCGTCCGGGCTTTGATTCATGCCTCTGGCCAGGATCTCGTTCTGCACGATGATGTTTTCATGGCAAAGGACCGCGGGCTTGGGATCACCGGTTGTGCCGGTTGTATAGATGATGAGGGCAGGGGTTCTTTTTTCAACCTGTTTAAAAGCCTTCTTGAGTGATCCGGTTATGGCGTTTTTCAGCATCAGAAGGACAATCTTTTTCTTATCCATCATCTCCGTTATTGCGATTGCTCCGTCCAGCAGTTCGCCGGGGGCTGGGTTCGGGGTAAACTGGACCAGGTATTCCACGTAAGGGCATTTGCCCTTGACGGCTTTCCCGACCTCTCTAAAGTCCCTGACAGGTGTTTTACCCAGAAAGAAAAAGGCCTTTGGCTTTATCTTGGATATATCGCGGACAACCTCTTCTTCCTTGAGTCTCAGGTCCAGGGGGCAGAAGATGGCTCCAATTTTGAAGCAGGCATACATGAGCATCATGTGCTCTGGGATCAGGACCAGCATGCTGGCCACCCTGTCCCCTTTGCCGATTCCCATGCTCATGAGTCTCAGGGCGAAGAGGTCTATGAAGCGGTTGAATTGTTTGTAGGAGACAGTCTTTCCATCCTCATGCTGGATCATGGCCGGCTGATCCGGTCTCCTGGCGGCCCAGTAAGAAATGTAGTCATTCAGCCTTTCCATCTTGATAAATTGACCATCGGTCATAGTTGCCTTCTGCCTCCCTTTTTTGGTTAGAGCCGTGTTTAGATCACTATCCAATCAGTGCATAGCCGTTGCTGACCGCAATCTGCCCTTCTCCGTTGAAGACCGAGAAATAAAGATCCGCTCCTTTCTCGGTCTTCTTCTTTCCCGTAAGCCTTATGGTTATCTCTTTGCCGGGCATTACCATGCCGCTGAATCGGCATGACATTGTCTTGAGTCTCCGGGGATCTCCTCCCGCTTCCAGATTTGTAATCTCACGGGCCGCGTATGCAAGCGTTGCCGTGCCTTGCAGGATGATGCCCGGCAGTCCCACCTGACGGGCGAAACTTCGGGATGTATGGATGGGAAAGAATATATGGGAGCATCCGTCATAGATGAAAGGCCGAAGCGGGTCTATTTTGACTCTTGATTCCCAGATGTATCCCTCGCCTTTCTCCGGTTCCGGGAGCCTGGGCAACGCATCGGAGCCCCCTCCCGTGTCATCGCATGGAACTCCTCGCATCATCGCCCCGATGTGCTCGCAAAAGACCTCTTCCCCCCGGCTGTCCGTCACATCGAAACGAATTACCACCTGGGTTCCCGCCCTGTGGGGCACGATTGCAGCTACCCTACCCCTGACTGTCAGGACCTCGTCGGGCCTTATGGGCCTATGGAAACGAAGATGCTCTGTATAGTGGACCATTGTGGGCAGGATTTCTATGGGGAAATCGGTCCCCTCCACGAAATCCCAGATACGCTCGATCACCGGAAATGTTACTGCAACTGCAAACATGGGAGGCGCGATAACGCCTCCTTTACGTTCATCATCGAAATAGACGTCGTTATTATCTTCGACGGAGGCGGCATAGTTCATGGTCTGACGCCATGTGACTTCCTTGGCCAGCGTCTTAAAGGGCATTCCGACTAAACGTGAACTCAGTTCCATTAGTTATCGCCACGACCTTTCTTGTTTAAGGTTTGGATAATATCGCCGGCCTTGATCTATCACAATCGCCCGCAGGCTATGTCTTTTATCTGTTCAAATGCCTTTGTATCCGTCGAGCAAATAGATCGAAGTCGGCAGGTTGGTTCTTGAAGATGCTACAAATCACCTGTCCATCCTGGCACGGGACCCGAATACATAAGCCGCGACGATGGCCTTCTCGTCTCTGCAGGCTTCGGCCATATTCTCATAATTCAAGCCCGCTTTTGAAATATCCATTACTTAATTCTTACATGATTAAGCGAGGTTGACAAGGGCTTATACCGCCAAAAGAGTTTGCTGCCATGATTACATTTGCCTGACATTGAAACCTGCGCCAACCTCGCCTCCGGCGTTTGGCATCGAGAGTATTAGAAGATAACCGGGTCAAATCGGTAAAGATCGTTTGACTTAGCACATACAGCCTTTGTATATTGAGAAAGTTTTTAAGCGGGGAGAGGTGCGTCCAGTCTCTCCCTTTTTGCCTCTGTTAGACATGGCTACAAACCAAAACGGTCGTGGAGTGTGAGAATGAACGAGATGGAAGACCGATGGTTATCAATAACCGAGATTTGCAAGCACCTCGGCATCAGCAACGACACTGTTTACAAGTGGATTTATAAGAATGGTATGCCCGCCCATCGCATGGGTCGTCTTTGGAAATTCAAGAAAGACGAAGTTGATAAGTGGGTAAAGGCCGGCGGCGCGGCGGAACAGGGTAAGGTGACTATAAAAAGCACCGGTGCGGCAAAGAACGGCTAATAGTTTTATGAGGGAACAAGAATGAGTTTCTAACGGAAGGGTCCACGGGGTTCCGAATGCCTAAGTTGTCATTAGCAAAACTCGAACGCCACCTCTATGGTGCTGCGGATATCCTGCGCCGTGAAGGCATGGATGCGGCCACATACAAGGATTTCATCTTCGGGATGCTCTTCCTGAAGCGATGCTCGGATGTCTTCGAAGCGGAATACGATAAAATCGTACAGGAAAAGACTGGTCGCGGGGTTGAAATTCATGAGGCCCAGGCCCATTATGGTGAGAATGCCGACTATTATGATGATTTCTTTGTTCCTGCTCGCGCCCGCTGGTCATATCTTCAAAGCAAGCTGAACGATGCCTCGGAGCCCTTTGGCGCCGTCCTGGACAAAGCGCTGGCGGCTTTGAGTGAATCCAATGAATCGCTTCAGCATGTTCTGGACCACATCCAGTTCATGAAGCTTCAAAGCAACAAACGCATCGTTTCCGACGAAGCCTGCAAGGATCTGGTTCGCCACTTCAATCGATATCGCCTTCGCAATGATGACTTTCAGTTTTCCGACCTTCTCGGCTCCGCCTACGAATTTCTCATCAACATGTTTGCCGAGTCGGCCGGCAAAAAAGGCGGAGACTTCTATACCCCACGCGATGTGATCCGCATGATGGTCCGAATTTTGAACCCAACGCCGGGGATGAGCGTCTACGACCCCACATGCGGTTCGGGCGGCATGCTGATCATCAGCCGCGAATACATCGAGCAGTCCGGCGGCGACCCGACCAATCTGCGACTCTGCGGTCAGGTGAACGATGCCTCCGCCTGGTCCATCTGCAAAATCAACATGCTCTTGCACGGCGTACGTGGCGCAGACATTAAACTGGAAGACACCCTCCTGCACCCGCTCCACCGGGAGGGTGGGGAACTCGAACGTTTTGACAGGGTCATTGCCAATCCGCCGTTCAGCCAGAACTACACGAAGAGCAATATGGAATATCCGGAGCGCTACCGTTGGGGATGGTGCCCCACCTCGGGGAAAAAGGCGGATTTGATGTTTACTCAGCACATGCTCGCAGTCTGCAAACCGGGAGGCATGGTGGCGACCGTCATGCCCCATGGGGTGCTGTTCCGTGGCGGGGCGGAAAAGGAGATCCGCAAGAAATTTCTGCAGCAGGATCTGATAGAAGCGATCATCAGCCTGCCGCAGAATCTCTTTTATGGTGCGAGCATCCCGGCCTGCATTCTGATCATGCGTTCCAACATCACCGGCCATACGCCGAACCCCAACAAACCGGAATGCCGACGCGGCCGCGTGCTGTTTATCAATGCGGACTCCGAGTATCTGGCCGGTCGGGCACAGAATTACCTCCGCCCGGAAGACATTGAAAAAATTGCTTCGACCTTCGAGCGATATGGCGAGGTGCCAGGCTATTCCAGGGTGGTGACGTTTGATGAGATCTCAGACGAGGCCAATGACTACAACCTCAATGTCCGACGCTACGTGGACAACGCCCCGCCGCCCGAACCGCATGATGTCCGGGCGCATCTTGCGGGCGGCATTCCGGTCGCGGAGATTGAGTCCCGAACAACACTGTTCGCATCTCTTGGATTTGAACCCGCTGCCATTTTTACCCGTAGGTCAGATGATGGCCGTTACAGCGATTTCAATGCGGATATCAGGGAAAGACCTGTCATTGCGAGACTTATAGAATCTGATACCGGAATTCAGGAGCGGACGGGGGCGCTGCGCGACGCGCTGACCCAGTGGTGGGCCTCCCATACGGGGCGTCTGGTCGCTTTGCCGCAGGGCCGAAACCTCAATGCGGTGCGCTCGGAATTTCTTCGGGGATTTACCGAAGCATTGCTGTCCCTTGGGGTTTTGGGCAGCTTCAAGTTATCCGGAGTGGTCGCCGCCTGGTGGACCGATACCTTGCCGGATTTCAAGACACTGATGGAAAACGGCTTTTGCGGCGTCGTTGACGGCTGGATCGACGCCATTGCCGATGCGGTG
>JBGSUA010000129.1:0-1757 GCA_041753575.1 Desulfatiglandaceae bacterium | reverse complement strand
TGAGGATGTCGTTCTGGGGCGTACCCCTCAACTTATCAAGCGGGATACCGCGCTTCTTGGCAAGACAGGCATACATGGCGATGATGATCGCTGCAGGGGCATTGATGGTGAAGTTGGACGGCACCTTGTCGATGTCGAGATCGCCGGTATAGGCCTCGTAGATGACTGCAAAGTCTTGCAGAGAGTCTATGGCAACCCCAACCCGGCCCACTTCTCCCTCGGCATAGGGGCTGTCAGAGTCGTATCCGCACTGGGTCGCCAGGTCAAAGGCCATGTTGGGACCGCCCTTTCGTCCCATGGACTGCATCCTTAATAAATAATCACGATAATCGGCAGGGGTTCCGAACCCGCCGTATTTACCGACCCCGCCTGCTCCGCCCCAGTCGGGCCGGTAACCGAGCTTTGCAGCTGAGCGTGCATGTGCGTTCCAGAAGTCAAAGGGATTGTTCCCTGCAGTGAACGGGTACTGGCCGGGAAATCCGACTTTTTCAAGGAATTGAGAACCATTCATTGACAAGGGGGTGTGGAAGCTCGTAGGACTCTTGCCCAGGTTAAACCGCTTCACGCGAGGATTGAGAATCTCAGCCTCCCACTTCCTCGCAGCCTCTTCAATCTTTTTTCTATTGTCCTTCATGTCCTGTCCTTGACAGTGGTTAGGGCACCTTCCGCAAATATTCCCATATTTTCTTCATACGGCATTTCTTCTCTGAGCTTTGTGCGGATGAATGCCGCAATATCCTTGATCTTCGCGCCTGAGGTGAAGATGCCGCCCACACCCATTTTTTCAAGGGCTTTTCTGTCTCCTTCAGGGATGATGCCCCCAACGGTAACCAGGATGTCTTCTGCGCCTTTGGCCTTGAGGCCTTCCATGACTTTTTTAGTCAGCGAGAGGTGAGCCCCCGAAAGGATGGAGAGACCGATGACGGCGACATCTTCCTGTACGGCTGCGGAAACGATCTGCTCGGGAGTCTGCCGCAACCCCGTGTAGATGACCTCGAAGCCTTCATCCCTGAGCCCGTAGGCCACCACGTGTGCTCCCCGTTCATGCCCGTCAAGACCTGGTTTGGCGATGAGAATGCGGATCTTTGAATCCTGACCCATGTGAGCCCCCTTCGCTGGAACATGCCAATCAACAAGAAAACTTCAAAGGCTGAGACATCAGATCTGTGGTTACATGTCCCTATCCAAGATAGAGCAAGGATAGTGCCAAGAGGATAATCGTATTTACTCTGCTGATATTACGTAGGTATTCTTAAGGCAGGATTTCGGGCAGGTACATGGACAGTGGGACAGAAGTGTCCCGGATCTAGGGGTATAAATAAAATCGGAGCATATAACTTGCTGTTATTAAGATACAAAGTCGATTTATTGATATCCATGGGTCACAAGCGCCCACTTCCGGTCACACCAGCCCGAGCCGTTTCATCTTCCTTTGAAGGGTCTTGCGGGAAATCATCAATGCCTCTGATGCCTTGCTCTTGTTCCAGCGATGCTGGTTCAGCGCATCCATGATTACTGCCTTCTCGATGTTCTCGGTGTAGTCATGAAGCTTGAGGTCCTTTTTCCCTTTATCCAGCGAGGCCTGTGCCTGGTTGAAGATCTCAGGCTGCTCCTGGGTTGCCGGGGTAAGGAAGTCGATCCTCTTTACCGTAAGATAACGCTGGATGACATTCTGGAGTTCGCGTACGTTGCCCGGCCAGTCGTAATTCTGGAGCGCCTCCAGCACATGACCCGAGACGGAAGGAAGCCTCTTTCCG